>JBAUTZ010000437.1:0-2684 GCA_049582445.1 Burkholderiales bacterium | reverse complement strand
CGCCGCGGCGCCGCCGTCGACGCGCAATTCGGTGAGCGTCTCGCCGGAATCCTTCTGCATCGCCTCCAGGACGTCGGCGCTCTGATAGGCGATCGATTCGAGCGCCGCACGCGCAAGGTGCTCGCGCAAGGAGCCGCGCGGCAGGCCGACGATCGTGCCGCGCGCGTGGGGATCCCCGTGCGGCGCGCCCAGGCCGGGGAACGCGGGCACGACGAACACGCCGCCGTTGTCCGGAACGCTTGCGGCGAGCCGCTCCACTTCGGCCGACGAATCGAAGAACTTCATCTCGTCGCGCAGCCACTGCACGACGGCGCCGGCGACGAATACGCTGCCTTCGAGAGCGTATTCCTTGTCGGCGTCGCGCGCGTCACGCGCGTGGCCGAGTTGCGCGCAGGCGGTCGAGATCAGGCCATGCCCCGAGCGCACCACGGCTGCGCCCGTGTGCATCAGCATGAAGCAGCCGGTGCCGTATGTGTTCTTGGCCATGCCGCGCCGGTGGCAGCCCTGGCCGAAAAGCGCAGCCTGCTGGTCCCCCGCGATGCCGCCGATCGGCATCGCCTCGTCCACCAGGGACGCCGGAAGCATGCCGAAAGCGTGCGCCGACGGGTACACCTCGGGCAGGATCGCGCGCGGCACCCGAAGGATCCGGAGCAGCTCGCCGTCCCAGTCGCCCTTGCGGATGTCGAACAGCATGGTGCGCGAGGCGTTGGAGGGGTCGGTGACGTGGGTGCGGTTGCCCGTCAGGTTCCACACGAGCCACGTGTCGACCGTGCCGAAGGCGAGCTCGCCGCGCTCGGCGCGTGCGCGCGCGCCGGGCAGGCTGTCGAGCAGCCAGGCGAGCTTCGTGCCGCTGAAGTAGGGGTCGATGACGAGCCCCGTCTTCTCGCGCACGACCTCTTCCGCGCCGTCCGCCTTGAGGCGCGCACACAACTCCGCAGTGCGCCGGTCCTGCCATACGATTGCGTTGTGCAGCGGCTCTCCGGTCTGGCGGTCCCACAGCAGCGTCGTCTCACGCTGGTTGGTGATGCCGGCAGCGAGAATGCTCTTCGGGTCGACGCCCGCCTTCCGGACCGCCTCGCGTGCCACGGCGCGCTGCGAGGAGAGAATCTCGCGCGGATCGTGCTCGATCCAGCCGGGCTGCGGGTAGATCTGCCTGAACTCACGCTGCGCCATGGATACCGGTTGCCCGGCCGCGTCGAACAGGATGGCGCGTGAGCTCGTGGTTCCCTGATCGAGCGCGAGGATGTGCTTCATGCGGCCGTTCTCCGGGCGGATTCTAGCAGCGGGGCCGATGTTAGAATTCGCCGCTTTCCGGCAATCTCGCATCGCCATGCCACTTCCGATACCGAACGTCGAACGTGAGCTCACGCACACGCGGCGTGTGCGCTACGAGGGCTACAAGCGCGCGGACGGCAATTGGGACATCGAGGCCCACCTGACCGATGTCAAGAATCACGACTACAACCTCAAGACCGGGGTGCGCCGGGCCGGGCAGCCGATTCACGAGATGTGGGTTCGCATCACCATCGACCGCCGCATGACCGTGCTCGAAGCGGTGGCGGTGTCCGACGCCGTGCCCTACCCGGGTGGCTGCGACCAGGCGCCCGCAGCCTACGGCAGGCTGGTGGGGCTGAATCTGCGCCTGGGGTTCCGCAAGCGCGTTCACGAGCTGCTCGGCGGCGTGCAAGGTTGCACCCACATCACCGAGATGCTGGCCGGGCTGCCGACGGCGGCGATCCAGACCTTCGCGGGCGAGATGAAGGAAGAACGCGACGACGGCACGAAGCCGTTCCAGCTCGATCATTGCATCGCGCTCGAGACGAGCTCGGAGACCGTGCGCAAGCTCTATCCGAAGTGGCACAGAAATTCGACGGGAGGAGACAAGGCGGCATGAAGATCCACGAATACCAGGGCAAGGAGCTGTTCAGGAAATACGGCGTCGCGACGCCACGCGGCATGCCGTGCTTCTCGGCCGACGAGGCGGTCGCCGCGGCGCAGAAGCTCGGCGGCAAGGTCTGGGTAGTGAAGGCGCAGATTCATGCCGGCGGGCGCGGCAAGGGCGGCGGGGTGAAGGTCGCGAAGTCGCTCGACGAGGTTCGAAAATTCGCGTCTTCGATACTGGGGATGCAACTGAAGACTCATCAAACCGGCCCGGAAGGCCAGAAGGTACGGCGGCTGCTGGTGGAAGAGGGCGCCGACATCAGGAAGGAGCTCTACGTCGGGATGGTGGTCGACCGCGGCACGCAGCGCGTGTGCCTGATGGCCTCGTCCGAAGGCGGCATGGACATCGAGGAGGTCGCGGCGAAGACGCCCAAGAAGATCCGCAAGGTCTACATCGATCCGGCGACCGGGCTGACGGATGGCGAAGCGGAAGAGATCTCGCGTCAGATCGGCGTTCCCGACGCTTCGGTCGGGCAGGCGCGGGAGCTGCTGCAGGCGCTGTACAAGTGCTTCTGGGAGACCGATGCATCGCTGGCGGAGATCAACCCGCTGATCTATACCGGCGACGGCAGGGTGCTCGCGCTCGACTCGAAAATGAACTTCGACGACAACGCGCTGTTCCGCCACCCCGACATCGTCGCGATGCGCGACCTGGACGAGGAAGACCCGCTCGAGATCGAAGCCTCCAAGTACGACCTGTCGTACATCTCGCTCGACGGCGAGATCGGCTGCATGGTGAACGG
>JBAUTZ010000436.1:0-9925 GCA_049582445.1 Burkholderiales bacterium | reverse complement strand
CTCGAGGCCCGCCTGGGCGAGCAACCAGGCGGCGAGCAGCGTTTCGGCCAGCGGCACCGCGACCGCGAAGGCGCCGGCGATGCGCAGCACCTCGAACCCGTCGGCGATCCCCGCGCCGGCTCCGCCGAGCGATTCGGGTACCCAGGCGCGTGTCAGGTAGGCCTCCTCGAGCGCCGACCACAAGGGCGCGCGCCAGGACTGGTCGCGGGCGGAATCGAGCGTCTGCGGATCGCCGAGATCGCGGAAGATCCGGCTGGTGGTCTCTGCGGCGAGACGGGCGATCTCGGTCATGCGCAGCAAGTTTACTCGGCTGCGGTGGCGTTGAGAGGCGGGGCGAAGTCCGGTAGACTTGCCCATCCGTGCACGACGTCGGGTGATGACCAAATATGTATTCGTAACCGGTGGAGTAGTTTCCTCTCTGGGGAAAGGCATCGCCGCCGCGTCTCTCGCCGCAATCCTCGAATCGCGCGGCATCCGAGTCACCAACATCAAGCTGGACCCGTACATCAACGTCGATCCGGGCACCATGAGCCCGTTTCAGCACGGTGAGGTATTCGTCACGGAGGACGGCGCCGAGGCCGACCTGGACCTCGGCCACTACGAGCGTTTCCAGAGCTCGAAGATGCACCGCGCTAACAACTTCACCACCGGGCAGATCTACGAGTCGGTGATCAAGAAGGAGCGGCGCGGCGACTACCTGGGCGGCACGGTGCAGGTGATCCCCCACATCACCGACGAGATCAAGTCCTTCGTCAAGCGGGGGGCGGGCGACGCCGACGTGGCGATCGTGGAGATCGGCGGCACCGTGGGCGACATCGAGTCGCTGCCGTTTCTCGAGGCGATCCGGCAGATGGGCCTCGAGATGGGGCGCAACAACGTGTGCTACATCCACCTTACGCTCGTGCCCTACATCGCGAGCGCGGGGGAGATCAAGACCAAGCCGACGCAGCACTCGGTCAAGGAGTTGCGCGAGATCGGGATCCAGGCCGACGTCGTCCTGTGCCGCACGGACCGGCCGCTGCCGGAGGACGAGAAACGCAAGATCGCGCTCTTCTGCAACGTGCAGAAGGAAGCGGTGATCTCCGCCTGGGACGTCGACTCGATCTACAAGATCCCGATGATGTTGCACGAGCAGATGCTCGACGAGATCGTTTGCCACAAGCTCGGCATCCTGGCGCGCGCCGCGGACCTGTCGGCGTGGACCAAGCTGGTCGATGCGCTCGAGCACCCGGAGCACGAGGTCGACATCGCCTTCGTCGGCAAGTACATCGACCTGCAGGACTCCTACAAGTCGCTTAACGAGGCGCTGGCCCATGCCGGCATCCACACGCGCAGCCGGGTCAAGATCCATTACGTCGACTCCGAGGAGATCGAGAAATCCGGGATCGCGGTGCTGGAGAAGGTGGACGCGATCCTGGTGCCGGGGGGATTCGGCAAGCGCGGGACCGAAGGCAAGATCCGCGCCATCCGCTATGCGCGCGAGAACGGCGTGCCCTTCCTCGGCATCTGCCTCGGCATGCAGCTCGCGACGATCGAGTTCGCGCGCAACGTCTGCGGCCTGGAGGGCGCCAACAGCACCGAGTTCGATCCGAACACGCCCCATCCCGTGGTCGCGCTGATCACCGAGTGGCTCGACCGCAGCGGGAGCGTCGAGCGCCGCAGCGAGAAGTCCGACCTCGGCGGCACCATGCGCCTCGGCGCGCAGCGCTGCGCGATCGTGCCGGGAACGCTCGCGGAGAAGATCTACGGCGCCGAGGTCAACGAGCGCCACCGCCACCGCTACGAGGTGAACAACGTCTACGAGCCACAGCTCGAGGCCCGGGGCTACAAGATCTCTTCGCGCACGCCGAGCGAGAACCTGCCCGAGATGATGGAGCTGCCGGAGCACCCGTGGTTCGTCGGCTGCCAGTTCCACCCCGAGTTCACCTCCACGCCGCGCGCCGGCCATCCCCTGTTCAAGGCCTTCGTCTCGGCGGCGCTCAGGAACCGCCTGCGCGGCAAGCGTTCGTCCCCGGGCGGCAGCCTCTCCGTCGTGGCGGCATGAAGCTTTGCGGCTTCGAGGCCGGGCTCGAGCGCCCGCTGTTCCTGATTGCGGGTCCCTGCGTGGTCGAGTCGCGCGAGCTGCAGATCGAGGTTGCGGGGCGGCTTAAGGAGATGTGCGGCGCGCTCGGGCTTCCGTTCATCTTCAAGTCCTCCTACGACAAGGCGAACCGGTCCTCCGGCAAGTCGTTCCGCGGCCCGGGCATGGAGGAGGGCCTCAGGATCCTCGCCGAGGTGCGGCGCCAACTCGGCGTGCCGGTGCTCACCGACGTGCACACGGTCGAGCAGGTCAAGCCTGTGGCTGAGGTCGTGGACGTGCTGCAGACGCCTGCGTTCCTGTGCCGCCAGACCGACTTCATCCGCGCCGCCGCGTCGGCCGGCCGGCCGGTCAACATCAAGAAAGGGCAGTTCCTCTCGCCGCACGAGATGAAGAACGTCGTCGACAAGGCGAAGGAAGCAAGCGGCGCGGAGAACGTCATGGTGTGCGAGCGCGGCTTCGCGTTCGGCTACGGCAACCTGGTGTCCGACATGAGGTCGCTCGCCATCATGCGCGAGACCGGCTGCCCGGTCGTGTTCGACGCCACGCATTCGGTGCAATTGCCGGGCGGGCAGGGTAGTTCCTCGGGCGGGCAGCGCGAGTTCATCCCCGTGCTCGCGCGCGCGGCGGTGGCGAGCGGCGTGGCCGGGCTTTTCATGGAAACGCACCCCAACCCGGAGAAGGCGCTATCCGATGGCCCGAACGCCTGGCCGCTCGCCATGATGCGCGAGCTGCTCGAGACGCTGGTCGAGCTGGACCGCACGGTGAAGAAGAAGGGATTCGCAGAAAACCTCGTAAAAGGGACCAAGCCATGAGCTCCATTGTCGATGTCGTCGCGCGCGAGATTCTCGATTCGCGCGGCAACCCCACGGTCGAGGCCGACGTGCTGCTGGAATCGGGCGTAATGGGTCGCGCTTCGGTGCCCTCGGGCGCCTCCACCGGCAGCCGCGAGGCGCTCGAGCTGCGCGACGGCGATCCGCAGCGCTACGGCGGCAAGGGCGTGCTGAAGGCGGTTGAAGCCATCAATACCGAGATTTCAGAGGCGATCGTGAGCCTCGATGCCTCCGAGCAGGGTTTCATCGACCGCACGCTGATCGAGCTGGACGGCACGGAAAACAAGGGTCGTCTCGGAGCCAACGCACTGCTCGCGGTGTCGATGGCGGTGGCGCGCGCGGCTTCCGAGGAATCCGGACTTCCCCTGTACCGGTATTTCGGCGGATCGGCGCCGATGCAGATGCCGGTACCGCTGATGAATGTCGTCAATGGGGGGGCGCACGCCAACAACCGCCTCGACCTTCAGGAATTCATGATCGTGCCGGTCGGCGTGCAGTCGTTCCGGGAGGCCGTGCGATGCGGCGCGGAGACGTTCCAGGCGCTGAAGAAGTTGATCGACGGCAAGGGCATGTCGACCGCGGTGGGGGACGAAGGCGGATTTGCGCCCAGCCTGCCGACGCACGCCGCGGCGATCGAACTGATCCTCGAGGCGACGGAGAAGGCGGGCTACAGCGCGGGCCGGGACATCGTGATCGCGCTCGACTGCGCGGCCTCGGAGTTCTACCGGGACGGCGTGTACGAACTCGAATCGGAAGGCTTGCGGCTCGATTCCGCCGAGCTGTGCGACTACCTGGCGAGTCTCGCCGGCCGCTATCCGATCATCTCGATCGAGGACGGAATGGCGGAGGACGACTGGGACGGCTGGAAAATGCTCACCGAGCGGCTGGGACGCAAGCTTCAGCTCGTCGGCGACGACATCTTCGTCACCAATACGCGCATCCTGCAACAGGGCGTGCGCCAGGGCATCGCCAACTCGGTGCTCATCAAGGTAAACCAGATCGGCACCCTCACCGAAACCTTCGCGGCGATCGAGCTCGCCAAGCGCTCGCGCTACACCTCGGTGATCTCGCACCGTTCGGGCGAGACCGAGGACACGACCATCGCCGACATCGCCGTCGGCATGAACGCGCTGCAGATCAAGACCGGATCGCTGTCGCGCTCCGACCGCGTGGCCAAGTACAACCAGCTGCTGCGGATCGAGGAAGACCTCGGAGATTCGGTCAGCTACCCGGGGCGCGAGGCCTTCTACCAGATCGGCTAGCGTGAAGATCCTGGCCGGGATCCTCGGCGCCCTCATCATCCTGATCCAGTATCCGCTCTGGCTGGGCAAGGGGGGCTGGCTGCACGCCCGCGAGGCCGATCAGAAGCTGGCCGCCCAGCGCGAGCGCAATCAGCAGCTCGAGCTGCGCAATGCCTCGCTCGCCGCGGAGGTGAGCGACCTGAAGCAAGGCACCGACGCGATCGAGGAGCGGGCGCGCTACGAGCTGGGCATGATCAAGAAGGACGAGGTGTTCTTCCAGGTGGTCGAGCAGCCCCCGAAGCCCAAACCGTAACAATCGTAACAATTGGGGTCAGAGTCGAATTTATAATTCGCTGAAGGAGGAGCCCAAGAGATGAAACTGAACCGATCGCAGGTCGATCAGTTCGAGCGGGACGGCTACCTGTTCTTTCCCAGCCTGTTCTCGCCCGCGGAAGTAAAGGTGCTTACCGACGAGGTCCCAGCGCTCTACGCGCAGCGCAGGCCCGAGAACGTGCGCGAGAAGGGCAGCAATGCGGTGCGCACGAACTTCGCCGCGCACATGTACAGCTATCCGTACGCCAAGCTCGCGCGGCACCCGCGCATGGTCGAGCCGATCGTGCAGCTGTTCGGTGAGAGCGTGTACATGCACCAGTTCAAGATCAACGGCAAGATGGCCTTCGAGGGCGACGTCTGGCAATGGCACCAGGACTACGGCACCTGGGTAAATGACGACCAAATGCCCGAGGCGCGCGCCATGAACGTGGCGATCTTCCTCGACGAGGTGAACGAGTTCAATGGCCCGCTCATGTTCATCCCCGGCAGCCACAAGCAGGGCGTGCTCGATGCGCAGCACGACACGAGCACCACCAGCTACCCTCTGTGGACCATCAGCCACGACACGATCCGCACACTGGTCGGGAAGGGCGGCATGGTGGCCCCCAAGGGTCCCGCGGGCTCGATGATCCTGTTCCACGGCTGCCTGGTGCACGCATCGGGCTCGAACCTCTCGCCCTGGAACCGCGTGAGCGTGTACCTTTCCCTGTGCGCGGTTTCCAACCACATCCGGCGCTTCAAGCGCCCCGGCTATATCGCGCACCGGGACTTCGCGCCGATCGAGTGCCTGCCGGACGATTGCCTGCACAAGCACTACGACGTGCCGCTGCCCTGGAAGGACGGCACGCCCGCCGAAGAACTCCAGGGCAGCCTCAAGGCCGCCTAGAGAAATCGGATCTGACCCCATTTAAATCCGATGAATCTCTACTCCAGACTTCAGCAACGGCGCGACAACCCGCTGCGCATAGGCGTGATCGGCGCGGGCAAGTTCGGCGCCATGTACATCGCTCAGGTGCCGAACACGCCGGGCGTGCACCTCGCCGGCATCGCCGACCTCGCGCCCGACAACGCGCGCGCGAATCTCGAGCGCGTCGGCTGGAACCTCGAGAAATCACTCGCCCCGTCGCTGGACGCGGCGCTGAAGCAGTCGCGAACCCACCTTTCCGACGACTGGCAGGCGCTGGTGTCACATCCCGCGATCGACATCATCGTCGAGTCGACCGGCCATCCTCTGGCGGCGGTCGAGCACGCGCTCGCCGCGTTCCGCCACGGCAAGCACGTGGTGATGGTGACGGTGGAGGCCGACGCGTTCTGCGGGCCGCTCCTCGCGCAGAAGGCGGCGGAGGCGGGGGTGGTGTACAGCCTCGCCTACGGCGACCAGCCGGCGATCATCTGCGACCTGGTCGATTGGGCGCGCGCCGCCGGGTTCAGCGTGGTCGCCGCCGGGCGCGGGCACAAGTGGCTGCCGCACTTCGCGCAGTCGACGCCGGAGACGGTGTGGGGCTATTACGGCCTGACGCCGGAGCAGGCGCGGGTCGGCGGGCTCAACCCGAAGATGTTCAATTCCTTCCTCGACGGCTCGAAGCCGGCGCTGGAAATGAGCGCGGTGTGCAACGCGACCGGGCTGACGCCGGCGCCGGGTGGCCTGGCGTTCCCGCCGGCCGCGATCGACGACATCCCGTTCGTGATGCGGCCGCGGCAGGAGGGCGGCCAGCTGCATCACAAGGGGCAGGTCGAGGTGGTTTCATCGCTCGAGCGCGACGGCCGCGTGATCCCTTACGACATCCGCTTCGGCATCTGGGTGGTATTCGAGGGCGAGACCGAATACGTGCGCCGCTGCTTCACGGAATACGGCGTGAGGACCGATCCCTCGGGGCGCTACGCCTGCATGTACAAGCGCTGGCACCTGATCGGCCTGGAGGTCGGCATCTCCGTCGCTTCGATCGGCGTGCGCGGCGAGGCCACCGGCTGCGCCACCGGCTGGCGTGCGGATGCGGTGGCGACCGCCAAGCGCGAGCTCCGGACGGGCGAGCTGCTCGATGGCGAGGGCGGCTACACCGTGGTCGGCAGGTTGATGCCGGCGCAGGATTCGCTCGCGCAGGGATGCCTGCCGCTCGGGCTCGCGCACGGCTGGAAGCTCCTGAAACCGGTCGCCGCGGGCCAGCCAGTCAAGTGGAGCGACGTCGCGGTCGACGCCAACAACACCGCGGTGAAATTCCGCCGCGAGATGGAAGGGCAATTGCGCGCGGCGCAGCGCGACGCGGCCTAGCCCCGGCGCCGCGTCAGCTCTTGCCGCCGTGCGTAGAGGGCGGGATCCTGAACGGTACCGACGTCTTGGAACCGACCGGTGCGGCGGGCTTCTTGGATTGCTTGGGTTTCTTCTTCTCGCGGTTGCTGCGCAGCTGGCTCTTGGCCATTGGAGTCGTCCCAGAGGATTGGCGTGGTAGCGTAACCGGGCCATTATCCGTCTAACTGCGGCGCAATGCCGCGGCGCGGGCGGAAATTAGCGACTAGAATCGGGCGCCATGATCGCACCGGCCCCGACGCAGATGATCAAGTACGCATTTCGCATCCGTACCCGCAGCGGCACCCCGGTCGACAACCTGGTGGTGCAGGGGCGCGACCAGGCCGAAGCCGAGCGCAAGATCAACCAGATCTATCCGGGCTGCGAAGTGCTGGAGTGCAGGCACGTGCATGCGGCGATCGGCGACGACGCGGTCAACCTCGAGAGCATCATCTCGCTCATCGCGCGCGAGCCCGAGGACGAACGAGGCTCCGGCGGCTAGGCGGCCGGCCGCGCTTCGATAAATCCCGACTGCACCAGTTCGTCGAGCAGCGCGTCGTAGTTCTGCGCCCCCTTGCTCTGCGGCGCGTGCGCGAATACGTCGCGGCGCACCGCCGGGCTCTCCGCGATCGCCACATTCTCCGAGATGAGCGTACGGCAGATTTCGCCGCCGTAACGATCCGACAGGTAGCGGAAGATCTGGTGCGAAAGCTTGCGGCGCACGTCGAAGCGCGTCACGACGTAGCGCCGCGCCACGCGCTTCTTCAGCACGTGCTCGAGCGCCTTGAGCGTTCGTTCGCTTTGCTGCACGCCCTTCACGGCGAGGTAGTCGGCCGACACCGGGATGAGCAGGCGGTCGGCGGCGAAGATGGCGGAGAGCGACAGCACGCCGAGCATCGGGCAGCAGTCGATCACGATCGGCCGCCCGGTGTTCAGGTTCTCGCGCACGATGCCGTGGTTGAGCCGGTTGAGCACGTTCGCGCCCTTGCCGAACTGGGTATCGACCTTGGACAGCTCGACGTGCGCCGGGATCACGAGCCAGCCGCCGGTAGACGGACGGATGAGCTGCGTCAGCGGTTTCGACTGCTGGTAGAAGCCGAACACTGACTCGTCGGCGCGCTCCACCGTGGCGCCGCAGACGTAGGACAGGTGCGCCTGGGGATCGAGGTCGATCGACAAGGGGTTGTAGCCCCGCCGGGCGAGGGCTGCGGTCAGATTGAGCGAAGTGGTCGTTTTGCCGACCCCGCCCTTCTGATTGAATACCGCGATCTTGGCCATGCCGTGCTACGCGACCTCCAGCGGCCGGTGGCATCCTCGATCTGGACAGTACTGACCGGATCAGGCTCCTGTCAAATCGATGGCGGGGGCAAAGCCAACTTTTGTCACGCCAACCGTCAATCGCCCTTGGCGAAGCGGTAGTACGCGGTGTGGTCGGCGCCGGGACCGAGTCGCTCGGCCGCCTGCCGCCAGAGCTCGACGCAGCGGTGAGCAAATGGAGCCCCGCCGCCCACCGCGTCGGCAAGCGACACCGCGGTCGCGATGTCCTTCACCATCAGCGCGGTCGAAAACCCCGAGTTGTAGCTGCCCGAAAGCATGAACTGCTTGACCTTGACCTCCGTCGTGTTGTTTCGGCCGCTCGAGGCATTGATGATGTCGGTCATCACGGCCGGGTCGAGTCCGAAGCGCGCGCCGACGGCGAGCGCCTCGGCGGTCGCCGCCAGGGCGGCGGCCGAGACGTAGTTATTGAGCGCCTTCATTGCGTGCCCCGAGCCGAGCGGTCCGGTAAGGAAGATCTTGCCCCCCATCTTCTCCAGCAGCGGGCGCACGCGCTCGATCAGTGCGGGCTCGCCGCCCGCCATGATGGCGAGGCTCGCATCGACCGCCCGCTTCACGCCCCCGGATACCGGCGCGTCGACCAACCCGATCCCCCGCTCGGCGAGCTGCGCGCCCAGAGCGCGTGTGCCGACGGGGTCCGACGAGCTCATGTCGAGCACGAGCATGCCTTTCGGCAGCGCCGCGCCGAGCACGGCGTCGCGCACCGCGCGCCCATCGGGCAGCATGGTGAGGAAGACGTCGGCGCCGCGCGCCGCCTCGACGGCGGAGGCGCAGTTGCCGGCCCCGGTCAGGTCGTAGCTGCGCAGCGTGAAGCCGGCCTTCTCCAGGTTGGTGGACATCGGCCGGCCCATCTGGCCCAGGCCGATGAACGCCACGGTCTTGACCGGGTTCAAACGCCGCGCTCCTTGAACACCTCCCGGGCGCAGCGGAACGCCACCACCGCAGCCGGAACGCCGCAATAGATCGCCACCTGCAGCAGGACTTCACGGATCTGCTCCTTGGTCAGTCCGTTATTCAGGGCGCCGTTCAGGTGGAGCTTCAGCTCGTGCTCTTTGCCGAGCGCCGAGAGCATGGCCAGGTTGAGCATCGAGCGCGTCTTGCGGTCCAGGCCCGGCCGGTTCCAGATGTCGTTCCAGCAGTAGGTATTGAGCAGCTCGACGAAGGGCTGGCTGAAGTCGTCGGTCGCGGCCATCGCCTTGTCGACGTACTGGGCGCCGAGCACCTCGCGGCGCGTCTTCAATCCTGCGTCGTAGCGTTCCTTGTGGGCACGCTTGTCCATGCTTCCTCCTAGGGTTGGGTCAAACGATATCTTCGTACCGCACGCCGGCGCGCCGCAGCGCGGCGTCGAACTCAAGGCCACCCGGGCGTGGCACGTTGCGGAACGCCGCCACGCGCGCCGGAGTGGCTTCCAGTACCGACTTCGCGATCGGCTGGTTTTCGCCCTGCATCGAGTCCATCGCCGCCTGGATCTCGCAGGCGCGCTGCAGCGTCCAGTAGGTGCGGAACGCTTCCGGGATGCTCGGGCAGGCCACCAGCAAGCCGTGGTTGCGCAGGATCAGGATAGATTTAGATCCGAGGCTCCTCACCAGGCGCGGCTGCTCCGCGGTATCCGTCGTGACGCCTTCGAAATCGTGGTAGGCGACCTCGCCGTACAGGGTGGTGCTGTAGAAATTGTCGAAGCGCAGGCCGTGCTTCTTCGATGCCACTGCGCTACCCGCGGTGGTGTGGGTGTGGATGATGCAGTGCGCGTCGTCGCGCGCGGCGTGGATCGCACTGTGTATGACGAAGCCCGCCTTGTTCACCGGCAGCTTCGAGCCGTCGA
>JBAUTZ010000435.1:0-3613 GCA_049582445.1 Burkholderiales bacterium | reverse complement strand
CCCCTTTCTCGGCCGTGGACTCCGGCGCCACCACCGGCGCTCCGGCCGCTGCGGGAGCGGGCGCGCCGGGCGCGGGTGCCGAAGGCTGCGCCGCAGGAGCCGCTCGCTTTTCCTGTTCCAGCGCCTTGACGCGCGTTTGCAGGTCCTGGATGGTCTTCAGGGCCTGGTCGAGCATGCCCTTCAGTTCTTCGTTGGACTGCGCTTGCGCGCCGCCGCTGATGGCGAGCGCAACCGCGAACGCGATGAAACGTCGTTTCACAACGCCCTCCCTTTGCCGTGGCCCGCAGGCGCCTAAGGTAGGCGTGGCCCCGACGAGCGTCTTGACTTAGGTCAAGGGGCCGCGCGGCGGCGCCAGATGAGGTACGGAAACAACGTGAACGCGGAGATGACGACGTAGGCGAGCACGGTCCCCTTGATCGCCGGCGGTGCGTTGTTGAGCGCCGCGACGAGCAGCGCGAGCCCGCCATTGCGCGCCGCGCTACATATGGCGGTGGCGGTGCGCGTCGCCGCATCGGGGCCGCCGAGCCGGTCTCCAACGGCCAGCGAAACGGCGGTGACCAGGACGATCGCCAGAGCGACGCGCAGGCCGGCGGCGATGATGCTTCCCCATATTTCGATCAGGATGAGGAGCACGACCGCGACGAGCAAGCCGGTGCCGATGCGCGCGAGCCTCGGGGCGAGCCATTCCGCGCGCGCCGGCCCGAAGAGTTGCCGCGCGAGCATGCCGAACCCGATCGGAAGCAGTTGCACCGTGAAGACCTGTTTCGCCAGTGGCCAGGGCGCGATGGTCGCGGTTGCGCCGTAGAACTCGTCGAGTACGGCGATCGACAGCGGCATCGAGACCACCGCCAGGACCGCGATCGTCACCTGCAGCGCCGGCGCGAAAGAGCGGTGAGCGCCGGCGCCGAGCGATCGGCGCAGCGCCACCGGCGCGCCGGGCGCGATCGCCATCAGCATGATGCCGACCTCCGCTGCGCGGGGAACCTGCAGCACCCGCGCGACGACCAGCGCCAGCGCCGGCACCGCCACCAATATGGAGAACAGGGCCTTCGCCATCAGCCCGGGCCGCTGCCAGACCCAGCGGAATTCGCCGGGCACGATCGCCAGCCCGATGTCGAACATGATCGTGAACACCGTTGCCACGACCGCGGCTGAGAGTACCCACTCGGGAATCAGAGTCGCTCCCAGCATGGCGTTCGTTACGGTTGGCGCGGAGGCTCCGAGGCGGACGACACCCCGAACCCCTGGAGATCCGGGATCTTGGCGAGTGCGATGTCCTCGGGCAGTCGCAACGATATTTCGAGCGTGCGGTCGAGCAGGTCGATCTCTTTGTGCAGCGCCAGCCGCCGCCGCTCGGGGAAGGACCGGGCCAGACCTTCCAGCATCGCGCGCAGCCGGCGCGCCACCTGCACGCTTCCCGCACCGCACAGGCGAATTTCGTTGCAGGCGAGGTTGACGAAGTCTTCCCAGTTCGGCGTGTGGAAGATCACGCGCACCTGTCCCAGGCGGTCCCGGATCGTCTCGCCGCGCAGTTCCCGCCTGCCCAACTCGCGCAGCAGGCGGTGGATCTGGTCGATGGCGACGACGGCCGTGGTGGGATCGTTGATCGCTGGCGAGAGCGCTTTGATGGCGATGTCGACCAGGATGCGGAAAGCGAACAACGGGTCCTGCTCGAGCGTGCGCTCGGCGCCCAGCGCGACCGTCGCGCGCAGTGCGCGCTCGTCGGGCGCCGCGGCGTCGCCGTAGACGAAGAACAAAGGCTCGCCCGAGGCGTGAAACTCGCCGACCTTGGGCACGAACTCGATTACGCAATCGTGGCGCACTGCCAGCGCGACGAGGGTCGCGAGGTCCACCGCGAGCACGACCCCTGAGGTACCCTCGTGGCGCACGATCCGGGCCGGCGTGCCGAGCTCCTCATGCCTGGCGACAGCGGCGTCGTCCGGGTTTTCGCTGCGGATCGGATAGACCGAGTCGATGACCGCGAGGCCATCGTTGCCGACGGTCGCCACGATGGTGACCGGCCGCAGCAGCCGCGCCGCGTAGTCGATCAGAAAGAGGAACGCGGCCATGCAGCCGATGCCGAGCAGCGCGGTGATGAAGGCCACGAGCTGGTGATGCGCTTCATGCGAACGATTCAGCGCGCTCACGGCGAAGACGAGCGAGAAGACGAACAGGCCGACGCTGTAGCGGACCACTTTGTCGCGCAGCAGGATGGTGGCGATGATGCGCGGCGTGAGCTGCCCGCCCGCCACCTGGATCGCCACCAGCAGCGACCCGAAGGTGAACACCATGAACGACAGCGTGAGCGTGATGACGGTCTGGTAGAGCGCCTGCGCCCCTTCGGCGTCCAACCCGAGCAGCTTCCACCCGAGCCAGACGTCGAGCCGGCGCACGAAGGGCGTGATCGCCATCACGAGCGCGATGGCGACGAAGGGAACCAACCAGAGAGCGGAGCGCAGATAGCTCCAGCTGCGGTACAGGCGGTTCCAGGCCAGCGTGTTCTTGATATAGTCCGTGGCATTCATCATCGTTGGATGACACCGTGGGCGAAGCGCGTGAGCGGCTGCTCGATCCTGTCCAACGGATCTCGGAGATCCTGTTCGGCTTGATTATGGCAGTAACCGTCATCGGCTCGCTATCGATCGCGGCCGCAGGGCGGGGAGAGGTCCAGGAGGCGCTCGTTGCCGCGCTCGGCTGCAACCTCGCCTGGGGACTGGTCGATGCGGTGATGTACCTCATGGGCACGGTGACCGAGCGGTCGCGCAACCGGGCGCTCGCGAAGCGGGTGATGGGCGCGGATGCCGACACCGCGCACCACCTGATCGCGCAGGCGCTGCCCGAGCACGTCGCCCTCATCACGGGCGCCGAAGAGCTCGACGGCATGCGGCGACGGCTGCTCGCCCTGCCCCCGCCCGGCCGGCTGCTCCGGCGCGACGACTATCTCGCGGCCGTCGGGATTTTCCTGCTCGTGGTCGTTTCCACCTTCCCGGTGGTCGTGCCGTTCCTGCTGACGCAGGACGCGGCGCTGGCGATGCGCTGGTCGCGCGCGATCGCCGTCGGCATGCTCTTTCTCGCCGGGTTCGCGCTCGGCCGGCACGCCGGCCACGCGCATCCCGTGCGAACCGGCACCGCGATGGCGGCGCTCGGCACCGTCCTCGTCTTGGTGGTGATGGCGCTGGGCGGATGATCGTTCTGGCCGACGCGGTGCAGCAGGTGAACGCGGTCGACTAGGTGCAGAACGGCCGGACCGGCAGCGTCGGCGAGGTGGGCGCATCGAACTGGGTGTCGCACGAAAGTTCTGAACAGCGTAGGCTTGACCTAGGTCAAATTTACTCCCGACGCCGCCAATAGCATGCAATCCATGAGATTCTCGCGTGCGCAGTTGGGCCGGTTGCTGCTCGCTTTCGTCTTCGTTTGCACGTCGGAGGTGGGCGTTGCGCAGACACCGCCTCCGCCGCCGAACCAGCCGCCTCCCCCCGCGCAGAGCCAGGCCGAGCCGTTCAAGCCGGAGGAGATCGAGGCGCTGGTCGCGCCGATCGCGCTCTATCCGGACGACCTGCTGTCGCAGGTGCTGATGGCGTCGACCTATCCGCTCGAGGTGGTCCAGGCCGCG
>JBAUTZ010000434.1:0-1508 GCA_049582445.1 Burkholderiales bacterium | reverse complement strand
CGGCTGCGTTCCTGGTGCGCAATTTCCCGCCCGCGCGCATCTTCATGGGCGACGTCGGCTCGGTGCCGCTCGGCTTTCTGGCCGGCGCGCTCGGCCTGATCGGCTGGAACGACGGCGTCTGGCCGCTTTGGTTTCCGATAGTGGTGTTCGCACCGTTCGTGTGCGATGCGACGCTGACACTTATCAGGCGGCTGCTGCGTGGCGATCGAGTGTGGCAGGCGCACCGGGAGCATTATTACCAGAGGCTCGTGCGCATGGGCTTTGGCCATCGGGGCACGGCAGCAATCGAGTACGCGGCCATGGCGGGCTGTGCGGCGGTCGCTTTGTTCGCCCGTGAGGCGTCGGTCGGAGTCCAGGTGACGTCGCTCACCGCCGCAACTGCGGCCCTCATCGCAGTAGCCGTGTGGATCGACGTGCATTGGGCCCGGTTCGTGCGGGCACAGAGCGGAGTCCGGCCTTGAGTCCGCGCCAGCAGTTCTTCTTGCGGGCCTCGCTGGCGTTTATCCACGACGTGGTGGCGGCGGGACTGGCGTGGGTTCTGGCGTTCTGGCTGCGTTTCAACCTCGACGTACCGCCTATCTATTCCGAACTGATGCTCAAGCGCCTGCCGTGGGTGATGGCGATTAATGCGGCGGTGTTTCTGTCCTTCGGCCTGTACCGCGGGCTGTGGCGCTACGCGAGCCTTCCCGACCTGCAGCGCATCCTTGTCGCGGTGGCGGTCGCGGCGCTCGCGGTGCCCGCGGTGTTCAGCTTATTCCGTGTGGGCTTTCCAGTGCCGCGCTCGGCGTACCTGATCGCGCCGGTGTTGCTGATCGGGGCGATGAGCGGCAGCCGGCTGCTGTACCGCGCATGGAAGGAGGGGCGGCTCCTTGGTGTGGTGCGATATCCAGAGGCAAGCCCGGTGCTTGTCCTTGGCGCCGGCAGCGCAGCCGCTGCGCTCCTGCGCGACTTGGCGAATAGCCGCCAGTGGCGCGTGGTAGCGCTTCTCGACGACAACGCGCGCCTGCACGGGGCCGCGATCCAGGGAGTGAAGGTGGTCGGGGCACTGACCGTGGTTGCCGACACCGCGCGCAAGTTTGGCGTTACTCAGGCGGTGATCGCCATGCCTGGCGCCACGCATGCCGCACGCCGTCGGGCGGTCGATCTGTGCGTCGCGGCGGGTCTGTCGGTCATGACGGTCCCTGCCTATTCCGACATCGTTTCCGGGAAAGTCAGCGTCGCGGCACTGCGCAACGTCGAACTCGATGACCTTCTCGGGCGTGATCCCGTGACGCTGGACGACGCCGGCTTGCATGGCCTGCTCGCGGGCAAGCGAGTGTTGGTGACCGGCGCCGGCGGCTCGATCGGATCAGAGCTATGCCGCCAGATCGCGCGGTTCGCGCCGGCGAAGCTCGTGCTTTTCGAAATCTCGGAGTTCGCCCTGTACGGGATCGAGCAGGAATTCCGCGACCGCTTTCCAAACGTTCAGATCGTCGCGGCGATCGGCGACGCGAAGTCCGAGGCTCGGG
>JBAUTZ010000433.1:0-8773 GCA_049582445.1 Burkholderiales bacterium | reverse complement strand
ACTCGGTGGGGCGTGTTGTTAGAGCGCGCGCTAAAAGCGGCGCGAGCCAGCCGCCCCCGAGCAAATAGATCAGCGATGCTTGCCATTGTCGCCTCTACTTCGAATTTGATTGTTTAAAGACTTCTCGCATAAGCCTTAGGTGTTGCTCGAGGTAATTGCCACACGAGACTGCAGAGTTGGCCGGAGACAAGTTGCGCCTCATCCATCCTCCCCAGTCCATAAATGAAGTGATCTGCCCGTACTCCCTATCTCTGGTTTTGTTTACTAGGGTCGATGTGCTTCTGTCGATATGAAATATCGAGGAATACCGCTCGGTCTTTCGCTCATAGCTATAGTTTTCCCCGAGGAAGAAATTACCGTTCCGAGGGTCGTAAAACTTCGGCCTACCTGCCGCATCCCAATATTCAGCCGGCAACTCCACCGTCTGATACACGTTCACGCCTGCTCCAGTTGCACAGAGGTGCCCGAGGTAGACGCGCCCAGCGATCTCATCGCCAAACAGCGCGAGGAAGATAACCACCACAACGCCTGCGCCAGCCGTCACCTTCCTGCCCGTGAACTTGAAATGCTTGGCAGCTACGATCGCGATCCAAATGCCGATGACAAGAGAAATGACAATTAGCCATAACGGACTAGTCAGAACCGCAAGGCCAAGAAGGTCATTGAGAAGTTTCACTCAAGACCCTGTAGCCGTCGCGTGACGCAAATGCGCTGCGCTCGCACCGATTCGCTTGAAACGAAGCAACCCTTGATCGTTGGCATACGCCCCTCGGCACGACTCTTTAGCGCTCTAACGTGCGAACTCTGCGCCGCCGCGGCGCACGATACTGGCCGTCGCCCGATGCTTAACGCGGCGTGCGCAGCAGTGAGTGGTTAGGTTTCCGGGCTGCGCCGCGATCGCCAAATGCGTTGACACGCGCTCGCTTTGCGAACAGCTGTCAACGCGGTCCACAGCACCGAAGTTTGTGTTCTTACTACGTAGCGTTGAGAGCTGTTCGCTTCCAAGCTCGCTTGAGGCGACAGCTCTCAACGCTACGTACATACGAACATCTCGCTCGCAGCGCTCGCGCGTCAGCATCTTGTCGCTCGCGTTTTCATCCGTTCACTGGTCTCGGCGCGGCACGGAAACTTAACTAGTATTAGTTGACTTTTTAGTTGCCAATTGTGGTCGGTTTGCAAACCACACAAGTTGTAACAGCCACGGTCATCCTCCCTATGGGTCAAGACGTTACACGTCAGGATACGTCCAAACAATTCGACCATGGGAGGGGGCAATGGACAAGGAACTCTGTGCGCCCGCTAAGCCGCCACGGCTGCTGGATCAGGTTAGGGACGCCCTTCGACGGCGGCATTACAGCTACCGCACGGAGCAAAGCTACGTCCATTGGATCAAGAGATTTATCTACTTTTCCGATAAGCGCCATCCGAAAGATATGGGCGCGCCCGAAGTCACCGCCTTCCTTAGCCACCTCGCGCGCGATCGCGACGTCGCCGCCGCGACGCAGAACCAGGCGCTCGCGGCCCTGCTCTTCTTGTACAAGGAGGTCCTGGGCCAGGCGCTCCCATGGCTCGATCAGGTTGAGCGGGCCAAGCGGCCCGCCCGCCTTCCGACCGTGCTGAGCGTTCCTGAGATCCAGCGCCTGCTCGGTGAAATGGAGGGCACCAAGTGGCTGATGGCGAGCCTTCTCTATGGGGCGGGGCTGCGCCTGCGCGAGTGCCTGAAGCTGCGCGTGAAGGACATCGACTTCGATTACCGGCAGATTCTTGTCCGGGACGCAAAAGGCGGCAAAGACCGGGTCACCATGCTCCCGCAATCCGTCATTGAGCGACTGCAAAGACATCTCACCCGCGTCAAGGCGCTGCACGAGCGCGACGTTTCGAGCGGACACGGCGACGTGGAGCTCCCGGATGCCATCGCCCGCAAGTATCCGAGGGCGCCGTATGAATGGGGCTGGAAATTTGTCTTCCCGTCACACAAGCTCTCGGTCGATCCTCGCACCGGCGTCATCCGCCGACACCATGTGTTCGAGAACTACCTGATGGAGCGCGGGCAGGACATCCGGACCGTGCAGGAGCTGCTCGGTCATTCGAGCGTCGAGACGACGATGATTTACACGCACGTCATGAACAAGGGCGGCCGCGGCGTCAACAGCCCGCTCGATGCCTTGCAGAACTAGGTGCGTGCCGGTTCCCAAAGCCACGCCGCGCCGCGCACGCCGCTCGAGTCGCCGTGCTTCGGCAGCAGCAGGCGGGTCGCGATGTGGTCGGAAAAGACGTAACGCCGCCATAGTTTCGGCACTTCGTCGTACAGGCGCGCGATGTTGGACACGCCGCCGCCGAGCACGATGACGTCCGGGTCGAGGATGTTGATCACGCCGGCGAGCGCGCGAGCCAGGCGCTCGCAGTAGAGGTCGAGCGCGGCCTCGCCGCCGTCGCGCTCGAGCGCCGGACCGCACAGGTAGGTCTCGATGCAACCGGCGCGCCCGCAGTAGCACTCGCGCAGCGGCAGGTCCTCCGCGCGCGGCAGCGGCAGCGGGTTGTGGCCCCATTCGCCCGCGATCGCGTTCGCGCCTTCGACGAGGCGCCCGTGCACCACAATGCCGCCGCCCACGCCGGTGCCGAGGATGACGCCGAACACCACCTCGGCACCCGCGCCGGCACCGTCGATCGCCTCGGAGAGCGCGAAGCAGTTGGCGTCGTTCGCCAGTCGCACCGGCCGACCGAGCACGCGCTCGAGGTCCTCTTTCAGCGGCTTGCCGATCAGCCACGTGGAATTGGCGTTCTTCACCAGGCCGGTGGCGTGCGAGATCGCGCCCGGGATGCCGATGCCGACCGTGCCCTCGCCCGCCTCCGCGACCAGCGCGGCGATGGTCTTCAGCGTCGCGTCGTAATCGCCGCGCGGCGACGGCACGCGCTTACGAAACACCTCGCGCCCGCTCGCGTCGAGCGCCAGCGCCTCCGTCTTCGTGCCACCCAAGTCGATTCCGATGCGCGACATTCTGATCCATCCCCTATTCGAGCACTTTCGATAGACGTGAAGATGATATCGGGCAAATCTCACGCGCGTGCGGCGCGCTATCGTGTAGCCTGATGCGCTGTGGGCCAAGAGAAAGGGGGACGCCGGATGCGCAGGTACGCCGGATTCGTGTTGCTGCTGTCGCTCGCGCTGCTGTGGGGATGCGGCGGCGGCGGTACCGTGCGCGTGCAAGTTCCGCCCCGCATGGATCTGGGGCGCTATCAAACGCTCGGCCTGGTCGAGTTCGCCTCAAATGCCAATCCCGCCGTCGACGCCCTCGCCACCCGCCGGTTCCAGGAGCAGGTCCAGGCGGCGCAGCCGGGCACGCCCTTCCTCGAGCTGGGAAGCCGCCAGGCGGTGCTGGCCGCGGTGGGCGGCGAGCAGTTCGACGCGGACACGCTCAGGAAGATCGGCGCCAGGTATCACGTGGACGCGGTGTTCCTCGGCGAAATCGCCTATTCCCTGCCGCGCACCGACGTCAACCTCGCCGACCTCGCCAGGCTCCAGGGCGACGTGCGCTCCGAGATGAGGGCCGACATGGCGAGCAGGCTGCTGCTGACCGCGAGCGGCGCCAGCGTGTGGAGCAGCTCGTCCTGGGCGAAGCGCCAGATCAGCCACGTAAGCGTGTCCCAGTACGGCGTGAGCGCCACGACGAGCTCGTCCGATCCGCGCGAGGAAATGGTGCCGGCGCTCGTCTATCACCTCACCGACGACTTCCGTCCGACCTGGACGCGCCGGCCGGCGCCGTAACATTTCGAAGTCCGTCAACTAGGCTCTTCGCAGGTCGTCCTTCTTCAGCGGCAGGCTGCGGATGCGCTTGCCGGTGAGCGCGAACACGGCATTGAGCACCGCCGCCTGGAACGGCAGGATGCCGGGCTCCCCATGCCCGCCCCAGAATCCGCCGGTCGGCACGAGCACGAGCTCGACCTTCGGCATATCGCCGATCAGCGGCAGCCGGAAGTCGTGGAAGTTCGACTGCTCGATGCGCCCGTCGCGCACGTTGCAGGACTGGGTGAGCGCGCCCAGGCCGTACACGGCGTTGCTTTCGGCCTGCGCAGCGCAGGAATCGGGGTTCACGACGTAGCCGGAGTCGATCGCGACCACGTAGCGATGCACCTTGAGCCCGCCCTCCGGCGAGACCGAGACCTCCGCCACGCCGGCCGCGTAGCTGCCGAAGCCCTCGACCACCGCGAGCCCCCGTCCCACGCCCGCCGGCAGCGCGGTGCCCCACCCGGCGGCCCGCACCGCGGCCTCGAGCACCAGGCGGTTCTTGTCGCCCGCCTTCATCATCGCGAGCCGGAATTCGAGCGGATCCCTGCCCGCCGCATGCGCCAGCTCGTCCAGGAAGCATTCGCGGTAGACGCCGTTCTGCTGGCCCGGCGCGCGCCAGAATCCGACCGGAACGTGGCCGTTTCGCATCGCGTAGTCGATTTTCTGGTTCGGGATCTCGTAGGGCATGTCGCTCAGCGTGCGCACCGCCGTGAAGTCGATCCCGTTGCGCGCGGCCCCCGGCATCAGCACCTCGAGGATCGAGGGGCACGCGATCTTCGCCTCGAAGGCGACGACCTTGCCCTGCGCGTCGAGCCCTGCGCGCAGCTTGACCAGGCTCGCGGGCCGGTAGAAGTCGTGCTGCATGTCCTCCTCGCGCGACCACATCAACTTCACCGGTGTGCCGCGCATCGCCATGGCGATGGTGACCCCCTGGCGCACGAAGTCCTGCGGCGCGCCGCGGCGGCCGAAGCCACCGCCGAGCATCGTCTTGTGCACCTCGGCGCGCTCGAGCGGCACGCCCGCCGTCTGCGCCGCCGCGGAGAGGGAGGCCATGCCGTCCTGCGTGGAAGTCCATACCTCGACGAAGCCGTCGGGCTTGACCCACGCGGTGCACGCCTGGGGCTCCATCGTCGCGTGCGCGAGGTATTGCGAGCCGTACTCCGCCTCGACGGTCTTCGCCGCCGACGAGAAGGCGGCGGCGACGTCGCCCATTCTGCGCGCCGAGGCGATCTTCGGGTCGGCGAGCCCTTCGCGCAGCATGGCCGCGATCGTCGCGTCCGACGCCTGGCCGTAGGCGCCCACGTCCCAATCGATTCTCACCTTGCCGAGCGCCCGGTTCGCGCGCCACCAGCTGTCGGCCACGACGGCGACGAAGTCCCCCGCGCGCACGACCTTCTTCACGCCGCGCATCGCTTCCGCCTCGGCCGCGTCGACCGACTTCACCTTGCCGCCGAACACCGGGCTCTGGGCGATGGAGGCGTGCAGCATGCCGGGCAGCACGACGTCGGTGGCGAACACGGGCTTGCCGAGCACCTTGTCTGGGATGTCGAGCCGGTGCAGGGGCTTGCCGGCGATCTTCCAGTCCTTCGCATCGCGCAGCGCGACGTCCTGGGGCGGGCGGAGCTTCGCCGCCTGCGCCGCGACCTGCCCGTAGCGAAGCGTGCGCTTGGTGGGCCCGTGCGTGATCACGCCCTTGTCGGCGGAGCACTCGGAGGCGCTAACCTTCCACTGCGCGGCGGCGGCGGCGATCAGCATTTCGCGCGCGGCCGCGCCGGCCTTGCGCACGTAATCCTGCGAGCTCCTCACGCCCTGGCTGCCGCCCGTGGACATCGAACCCCAGACGCGGTCGCGGCGGACGTTTTCGTTCGGCGAGGCGAACTCGGCGGAGACTTTCGCCCAGTCGCAGTCGAGCTCCTCGGCAACCAGCTGCGCGAGGGCGGTATAGGTGCCCTGCCCCATTTCGGAGCGGGCGATGCGGATCACCACGCGGTCGTCCGGATGAATCACGATCCAGGCATTGACTTCGGTCGCGGGGCGGCCCATCGCGGCGCGCGCCACGAACGGGAACGAGAATTCCAGCACGAGGCCGCCGCCCGCGGCGGCAGACGCCTTGAGGAAATCGCGGCGCTGCGGGGATTTGAGCGCTTGAGCACGTTTCGTCATGGCGAACCTCCTCAGGACTTGACCGTGGCCGCTGCGTGGATCGCCTCGCGCACCCGCGCGTAGGTGCCGCAGCGGCACAGGTTCGTCATCGCGTTTTCAATGTCGGCATCCGTGGGCCGGGGCTTCCTTTCGAGCAGGGACACGGCCGCCATGATCATTCCGGTCTGGCAATAGCCGCACTGCGGGACCTGGTGCTCGATCCACGCCTGCTGCACGGGGTGCATGCCGTGCGCGGATATCCCTTCGATGGTGACGATCCGCTTGCCCTCGGCGGCGGCCACCGGCAGCCCGCAAGAGCGCACCGGCTCACCATCGAGGTGCACGGTGCAGGCCCCGCACAGCGAGATGCCGCAGCCGTACTTGGTGCCGTTCAGGTGAAGGTGGTCGCGCAGGACCCAGAGCAGCGGCATTTCAGGTTCCACGTCCACCACGTGGACGCGGCCATTCACGTCGAGCTTGATCATGGTCCCTCCTTGTATAAAGCGTAGGACGTCGCGCTCCTCGAACGGTTCCCCCGTCCGCATGCGAGGGGTCGGGGCTATGATATGCGCCCCGACTCGAAAGGCGACCCATGCCGGACATCCTGCTGATCCAGGGCCCCAACATGAGCTATCTCGGCAAGCGCCAACCCGAGCTCTACGGCAAGACCACCGCCGCCGAGCTCGACGCCATGCTGCGCGCGCACGCCAAGGCGAACAAGTACCGCCTCGACATCTTCTACACGCACAGCGAAGGCGACGCGATCGAGCGCCTGTACCGCGGGGTGGACGAGAAGCTGGACGGCGTGGTGATGAACCCGGCGGCGTTCCTGTTCGCAGGCTATGCGCTGCGCGACTGTCTGCGCGCCGTGCCGTTCCCCTACGTCGAGGTGCACATGACGAACATCGAAAAGCGCGGCTTCCACTCGCTCCTGGCCGAGGCGGCGGTCGGCATGGTCGCGGGCTTCGGCGTGCGCTCCTACGTCCTGGGACTGGAAGCGATGCTGGGGCACCTCCGGGCGCAGCGCAAACCAGGCCGCCGTGCCAAGTGACGGCTTTCCGGTGTATCTTCTCGACCGGCTAGGGTCACCGGAACGTACAGGGAGATGCCGGCGCAGTCCTTCCAGCTGACTAAGATGACGCCGCATTGCGGCGCCGAGGTGCATGGCGTCGACCTCGGACAGCCGCTCGACGAGAGCGCGGCGGCGGCGCTCGAGCGCGCGCTCGCTGAGCACTGCGTGCTGTTCTTTCGCGACCAGTCGATGACCCCGGAGCAGCAAAAGGCGCTCGGGCGGCGCTTCGGCGAGCTGCACCTACATCCCGCCTGGCCGCGCCTGGTCGCGGGCCATCCCGAGATCATGGAGATCTACGCCGACGAGAAGTCCAAGCGCGTCGCCGGCGAGGACTGGCACTCGGACGTGTCCTGCGACCCCGAGCCGCCGCTCGGCACCATCCTTTACATGCTGGAAGTCCCGCCGGTCGGCGGCGACACGCTGTTCGCCAACATGTATGCGGCGTGGGAGGCGCTATCGGCGCCGATGCGGCGCATGCTCGAGGGAATGACCGCGTTGCACGACGGCGAGTACGTGTACCGCGGCCGCTACGAGGGCGCGGTCGAGCAGGGCAAGGTGTACCCGCGCTCCGAGCACCCGGTGGCGCGCACGCATCCGGTGAGCGGGCGCAAGGCGCTGTTCGTCAACCGTACTTTCACCACCCGCATCATGCAGCTCGCCAAGCACGAGAGCGACGCGGTGCTCGGCATGCTGTTCGAGCACCTCGAGCGGCCAGAATTCCAGTGCCGCTTCCGCTGGCAGCCCGGTTCGGTCGCCTTCTGGGACAACCGCTGCGCGCAGCATCACGCGATGTGGGACTATTACCCCGAGCGCCGGCGCGGCCTGCGCGTCACCATCAAGGGCGACGCGCCCTACTATCGCGCATGAACTTCCTGCTCTGGCTGTCGAAGCAACTCGACGCCCTCGCCAAGAACAAGAGCCAGATCGCGCTCGGCGTGCTGGGCATCGCCGCGCTCGCGGCCGTGGTGTTCTTCGGACCCATGCTGTTCGATGACAGCTCGCGGCTGGGGCAGATGCGCGCGCCGTCCAACGCCAACGTGGTGATCACCAAGCCGCTCGGGCCGCCGGCCGAGGCGCAGCAGGCTCCGGATCAGCCGCAGGCTCCGGTCGCGCAGCCGGCTCCGGATCGCGCGCCGGAGAGCGAACCCGTCAAGCCGATCGTCGTGGCTGCTCCTCCCGCGCCCGCTCCGGCACCGCCGGCACCGGCGCCAGCCGCTCCAGCCACGGCTTCCGCAGCGACCTACCAGGTGCAGCTCGGCGCGTTCCAGGAAGAGGCGCGCGCCAACCAGCTCGCCAAGCGCGTGGCGCGCGCCGGTTTCGACGCCACCGTCATTTCCGTCGACTTGCCCGATCGCGGACGCTTCTACCGCGTGCGGCTGAAGCCCGAGCTATCGCACGAGGAAGCGAAGCAGCTTCTCGCAAAGTTGCACAAGAAGATGCCGAAGCAGAAGCCCATCGTGGTGCGCAGCGGCAGCTAGCTTAGCTCGCGGTGCACGACACCAGGATCTTGCCCGAGCGCCCTCCGCGCGCGGCGTGCGCCACCGCTTCCTTGATTCTGCGCAGCGGATAAACCTGCTCGACGTCGACCGCCAGGCTGCCGTTAGCGAGCTTCCCCGCCAGCATCCGGTATAGCTGCGCCACTTCCTTCGGCGGCGTCTCCGCGAACCAGCGCCGCAGCCAGAAGCCCGTCAGGCTCACGCCGCGGAACACCAGCTCGCGGCCGTCGATCATCGGGGCCTCGCCGCTCAGCAGGCCGTAGTTCACCACCGTGC
>JBAUTZ010000432.1:0-7191 GCA_049582445.1 Burkholderiales bacterium | reverse complement strand
TGCTGGTGATCAACAAGATCGACCTCGCGCCGCTGGTCGGCGCCTCGCTCGAGGTGATGGACCGCGACGCAAAAAAGATGCGCGGCGCGCGGCCGTTCGTGTTCTCCAACCTGAAGACCGGCCAAGGCCTCGACACGATCATCAAGTTCATCGAGACGGAGGGCATGCTATGTCACGCATCGCAGTAGCACTCGTTCTCGCGGTGGTATCCGGCGCCGCGCTCGCCCATCCGTTCCACGGCGCGGCTGACGGCGCCGCTGCGGGCTTCGCGCATCCCTTCACCGGCTTCGACCACCTGCTGGCGATGGTCGCGGTCGGCCTGTGGGCGGTGCAGCTCGGCGGGCGCGCGCGCTGGATCGTTCCGGGCACGTTCACAGGCGCCATGCTTGCGGGCGGTGCGCTCGGCTTCGCGGGACTGCAGCCACCGTTCGTCGAGCAGATGCTTGCCGCATCGGTGCTGGTGTTTGGGCTGCTGATCGTCACGCGCACGCGCCTGCGGCCGGCGCTGGGAGCCGCGCTGGTTGGCGCCTTCGCGCTGTTTCATGGCGCGGCGCACGCCGCCGAGCTGCCCCATGCGGCCTCGGCGCTTGCCTATGCCGCAGGCTTCTGCGTGGCGACGCTATGCCTGCACGCGGCCGGCATCGGCGCCGGAACGTTGCTCGCTCAGAGGTTCAGCCGCTTCATCTGTCCGGCCGGGTAGCGCGTTCCCTGCGCCGCGCCCGGAGGGCACGCGGCGTCGAGTTGCGCGACCTCTGCGGCCGACAACGAGAGGTCAGCGGCGGCGACGTTCGCCTCGAGGTGCTCGATGCGCCGCGTACCTGGGATCGGCACGATGTCCGCGCCCTTGGCGAGCAGCCAGGCCAATGCGACCTGTGCCGGCGTGCAGCCCTTCGCCTGCGCCACGCGCCGCACCGGCTCGACCAGCGCCAGGTTGGCCCTCAGGTTGTCGCCCTGGAAGCGCGGGTGGTCGCGCCGGCGATCGCCCTCGGGGAGGCTTTCGGCGCCGCCGATCTCCCCGCCGAACACGCCACGTCCAAGCGGCGAGTAGGCGACGAAGCCAATGCCGAGCTCGCGGCACAGCGGCAGGATTTCCGCCTCGACGTCGCGTGTCCAGAGTGAGTACTCAGTCTGCAGCGCGGCGATCGGGTGCACTCGGTGCGCGCGGCGAAGGGTCTGCGCACCCGCCTCGGACAGCCCGAGGTGGCGCACCTTGCCCTGCTCGACCAGGCGCTTCATCGCGCCGACGGTCTCCTCAATCGGCACCTTCGGGTCGACGCGGTGCTGGTAGTACAGGTCGACATGGTCGATCCCCAGCCGTTGGAGGCTGCGCTCGCAGGCCTCGGCCACGTATTCGGGGCGGCCGTCGACCTCCATCGCGCCATCCGCGCGCCGGACGTTGCCGAACTTGGTGGCGACGATGTACGCGTCGCGCCGGCCCTTGAGCGCGCGGCCGAGCAGTTTCTCGTTCGCGCCGTTGCCGTACATGTCGGAAGTGTCGAGGAAGCCGGCGCCGATCTCGGCGGCGTGGCGCAGCGTGGCGAGCGACTGCTCCTCGCCGCCGGGAAGGTAGAACCCCGGCATCACCATGCAACCGAGGCCGATCGCCGGCACCTCGAGGGACCCGAGCGTGCGTTTCTTCATGGCCGTTCCTCCAAGTGTCTGGAAACAGTATTCCCGTCGGGCCCGCCATCCGCAAGGAGCGGTTTATGCTTGCACCGTCATGACGACCGAACTGATCGCGCGCCACTGGCTGACGTTGCACGGCATGATCGCGCTGCTCGGCCTGGCGATCTACGTCGTCGGTTCGCGCACCCTGCACCAGCGCCGCCGGCCGTCCGCCGCCATCGCCTGGGTCGTCGCGCTGGCGCTGCTGCCCTACGTCGCGTTGCCGCTGTACATCATTTTCGGCAACCGCAAGCTGGTGGGCCCGCGACAGGCCGCGGGTCGAATGCCGCAAGCGACCATCGCGGACGACGCCGCGACACCCGAAGCGCAGCTGCGTCAGCTCGCCGCGGCGATGGGGCTTGCGCCCGCTCGCTCGTACCGGCGGTTGAACGTGCACCCGGACGGAGGCGAGGCGTTGCAGGCCTTGCACGCCGTAATCGACGGCGCGACGCGCTCGCTCGACCTGTGCACCTTCGTGCTCGGCAAGGATGCGCTGGGCGACGAGATCGCGCGCCGGCTCGCGCAGCGCGCGCGCGACGGCGTGCACGTGCGCCTGCTGGTCGACGGCATCGGCGCCTACCTCTCGGGGCTCCCCGATTTCAAGCGCCTGTCCGCCGCCGGCGTGCATACGGCGCTGTTCGTGCCGCCGTTTCGTTCGTCGCTAAGAGGGCGCACCAACCTGCGCAACCATCGCAAGATGGCGATCGCCGACGGCGACTGGCTGTGGTGCGGCGGCAGGAACTTGGCGGGCGAATATTTCGATGACGCTGCCACGGCCACCGGCAGGCACAGGCCCTGGATCGACCTGAGCTTCGACCTGCGCGGCTCGCTCGCTCTGCAGGCGCAACGCCAGTTCGCTCGCGACTGGGCATTCGCCACCGAGCAGCCGAGCCCCGAGTATGCGGCCGCGCCCGAGCGCGAGGCGCAAGCGCCCGCGGGGCAGCTGATTGCCAGCGGGCCGGACCAGGCGGACGACACCGTGTACAGCTTCCTGGTGGCCGGCTTCTTCGCGTCGCGCCGGCGCATTCTGGCGGTCACGCCGTATTTCGTGCCGAACGGAACGTTCTCGATGGCGCTGTCGCTGGCGGCGCGGCGCGGCGTGGCGGTCGACCTGGTCATGCCGGAGAAGTCGAACCATCTGCTGGCGGACCTGGCGCGGCACCGTGCGCTGCGCGACCTCGCCGCGGCGGGCGTGCGCGTCTGGTTCCTGCCGCGCATGATCCACGCCAAAGGCGTGATCATCGACGATTGCCTCGCGCTGGTCGGTTCGGCCAACCTCGACGAGCGCAGCCTGTTCCTGAACTACGAGCTGATGGTGGCCTTCTATGCGCCCGCCGATATCGAACGCTTTGCCCGCTGGATCGAGCGGCAGCGCGACGCAGCGGTGGCCTACCAGTCCCGGCCGCCGGGACTGGTGCGCGACGTCGCCGAGGGGCTGCTGTTGTGGCTGGCCTTCCAGCTGTGACGCGCTAGGCGTCGAACTCGCGCAGCAGCCGGCCGGGCAGGCGCGCGGGCTCGATTGGGCCGCGCTCGTCGGCGATGCGCACGCCGTTGACCCACACGCCGTGCACGCCTATGCCCGAGGTCGTGAGGCGCGGCGCGCCGCCCGGCAGGTCGAACACACGCTGCTTCGGTCCGCGCGCGATGCGCGCCGGGTCGAACAGCAGCAGGTCGGCGGCGTATCCGGCCTCGAGCCGCCCCCGGCCGCGGATGCCGAAGATGCTCGCCGGCAGGCCGGTGAGCTGGCGGGCGGCCTCGCCCAGGGTCAGCGCGCCGAGCCCGCGCACCCAGTGACCGAGCAGGTGCAGGCCGAAGCCCGCGTCATTGAAGAACGTGAGGTGCGCGCCGGCATCCGACAGTGACACCATGCTCGCGGGGTGCCTGAGCATCTCGCCCACCGCCCGCTCGTCGGAGTTGAGCGTCAGCGCCACGAACACGGTCGCCAGGTCTTCCTCGAGCGCCAGGTCGAACCAGAAATCGAGAGGATCCCTGCGGGCTTCGGCGGCGAGCGAGCCGATGTCGCGCTGCTCGTAGTCCGGGTGTTTCGCCGACTCGACTACGGTGAGCTTGTGCCACTCGCCGTTGAACAGCCGGAAATGCGCCGGACGCGCGAGCTCGCCGCGGATTGCGTCGCGGAATGCGCGCTCGGCGAGCTTCGCCTTGAATGTCTCGCCCTTCAGCCCGAGCGCGGGGCGCCATGCATCGAGCCCCTCGATCGGATAGGGCGAGCGCAGGGTGAAGTCGAACGACAGCGGGCAGCAGGACACTGCGCCGATGAGCCGCGCGCCGCGCTCATTGGCGGCGCGGATCCGGTCCAGATCGTCGAAAACCGCGCGCGGGTTTGTGCTGTTGTGCAGCAGCGCCGCGATCACCGCCGGGCGCGTCGAGGCGGCCGACAGCTCCTCGAGGAAGGCGATCGGAGTCTGCCCGCCCTTGGTCAGCATGAACACGCCGCGCCCGGCCTCCCTCAGGCACCCGGTGAGCGCGCGCAACTCGCGCTCGTCGGCCAATCGCGAAGGCATCGGCACGCCGCCTTCGCCATTGTGCGCGGGCGACGTGCTGGTGGCGAAGCCCACCGCCCCGGCGCGCATGCCCTCCAAAAGGAGTTCGCGCATCTGCATGATTTCCGCGTCGCTCGCGGCGCGCTCGGTCGCCGCCTCGCCCATCACGTAGGTGCGCAGCGCCGAGTGGCCGACGAACGCGGCGACATTCGCCGCCATGCCGCGGCGCTCCAGCATGTCGAGGTACTGCGGCACGCTCTCGAAATCCCAGCGGATCCCCGAGCGCAGGGCCTCGAGCGACATTCCCTCGACCTGGGTCAGGTTGCGCATCACGCGCTCGCGGTCCGCCGGCCGGCAGGGTGCGATCGTGAAGCCGCAGTTGCCGATCACCGCGGTGGTGACCCCGAGCGCCGGGCTCGGGGACAGTCCCGGATCCCAGGTGATCTGCGCGTCGTAGTGCGTGTGGTTGTCGATGATGCCGGGCATCAGCGCGAGGCCTCCGGCTTCGAGTACCTCGCGCGCCGCGCCGAGTCCGGCGCCGATCGCGGCGATGCGCCCGCCCGCGACAGCCAGGTCGGCCACGCGCGGCTCGCCGCCCAGGCCCGAGAGCAGAGTGGCGTTGCGGATGACGAGGTCGTGCATGAGGGCGCAAGTATACTTACGCCGCGATGAACGACCTGTTCCGGCTGGACGGCAAGGCGGCGATTGTCACGGGCGGCGCGCGGGGGATCGGCGCGGCGTGCGCCCGGTTGCTCGATCAGGCGGGGGCGCGGGTGGCTGTCCTCGACCTGGATCCCGGAGCGGGAGCCGGGCTGCGCCTTCCCTGCGACGTCACCGACGAGGCGGCGCTCGAGGCGGCCTTCGCGCGCGTGGCCCGCGAGCTGGGCGGAATCGACATCCTGGTGAACAACGCGGGCCGCGCGATCCGCAAGCCCGCCGTGGAGATCACGCGCGCCGAGTGGCAGAGCGTGATCGATCTCAACCTCACCGCGCTTTTCTTCGGCTCGCGCATCGCGGCGCGCTACATGAAGGGGCATGGCGGGGGATCGATCGTCAATCTCGCGTCCATCATGGGGTTGTCCGGCGGCATCTTTCCGAACGCCTCCTATCAGGCCTCGAAGGGGGCGGTGGTCAACCTGACGCGCGCGCTGGCGCTGGAGTGGGCGGGCGAGGCGATTCGCGTCAATGCGGTCGCGCCGACCTTCGTCCGGACCGAGCTCACCGCGCCGGTGTTATCCAATCCCGACACCCTGCGGGCGGTGATGGCGCACACGCCGCTCGGCGTGCTGCCCGAGGCCGAAGATATCGCCCCGGCGGTGCTGTTCCTCGCCGCTCCGGCGTCACGCTGCGTCACCGGCATCGTGCTGCCGGTGGACAGCGGCTATCTGGCGCGTTGAGCGTTCTGCCATGACCGAATTCCTGGCCGCCGCTTGGAACGGCTTCTGGCGCGAGGGGCTTGCCTGGCTGCTCGTCACGGCGCTGGCGCTCGCACTGGTGCTGGCGCGAGGGCTGCGCAGCGATCGCCTCGTGATCCGCAATACGCTCATCTTCCTCGCGGTGAGCCTGCTGACCGAGCTCGTCGGTGCGGCGCTAGAGGCGGGCGGCATCATGGCGGCGGGCGCCATTGTGCGCGATGTGGCTATCGTCGCCACCGGGGTCGCGCTCATCCGGCTCGCGGGGCTGACGCTGTTCCGCGTTGTGCTGCCGGCGATCGGCATGCGCGCGCCGCGCATTGCCGAAGACATCATCGTGGTCGTCGCCTACATCGCCTGGGGGCTGGTGCGCCTGCGCCTCGCGGGGATGGATCTCTCCAGTCTGGTGACCACGTCGGCGGTGATCACCGCGGTCGTTGCCTTCGCGATGCAGGACACGCTAGGCAACGTGCTCGGCGGCCTGGTCCTCGAGCTGGACGACTCCATCTCGATCGGCGACTGGGTGAAGCTCGACGATCTTACCGGGCGCGTGGTCGAGATCCGCTGGCGCCACACCGCCATCCGCACCCGCAACAACGAGCTTGTGATCGTGCCGAACGCCGCCCTGATGAAGACGCGCTTCGTCGTCATCGGCAACCCCGAGCAGACGCCGGTGCGTTGGCGGCGCTGGATCTATTTCGACGTCGAGTATGGCGTGCCGTCGAGCCGCGTGCTGGCGGTCGCGGAGGAGGCTCTGGGCGCGGCGGAGATCCGGTACGTCGCGCGCGAGCCAAGGCCGAACTGCGTGCTGCTGGAGTTCGGGCCGAGCTCCAACCGCTACGCGCTGCGCTACTACCTTACCGATCCGCAGATGGACGATCCGACCGACAGCAAGGTCCGGCTGCACCTGTACGCGGCGTTGCAGCGCGCTGGAATGTCGCTCGCATTTCCGCAGACCGTGGTCCACGCGGTCAAGCCGGACGAGCGCGAGGCCGCGTTGCGATTGCGCGAAATGGAACGGCGGCTGGCCGCGCTGCGCGGCGTCGAGCTCTTCAACAGCCTGGACGAGGGAGAGCTTCGTGCGCTTGCGGATCGCCTGGTCTACGCGCCGTTTGCGGCGGGTGCCCTGATGACCCGCCAGGGTGCGGTGGCTCACTGGCTCTACCTCCTGGTGGAGGGCGAAGCCGAGGTGTGGTTCGAGGCACCCGACGGCAGGCGCCGCATCGCCTCGCTTTCAGCGTGCAGCGTGTTCGGCGAAATGGGCATGATGACCGGTGACCCGCGCCGTGCGACTGTCATCGCCAAGACCGACGTCGAATGCTATCGGCTCGACAAGGCGGGCTTCCAGGAAATCATCCGCTCGCGCCCCGCGATCGCCCAGGAAATCTCGCGCGTGCTCGCCGAGCGCGAGACGAGACTGGTGGAGGTCAGCGACGCGGCACGCGCCGACGCGATGGGCGTCAAGTCGCGCAGCGCCACGCTGCTCGATCGCATGCGCAGCTACTTCGGGCTGGACGAGCAGGGGCGGCCTTGAGCGCGGCGCGGGCTCAGTAGCCGGCCGCCAGATCGACGCGATCCAGCGGCGGCTCCCCGCGGCGCGCGCGCTCGATGTT
>JBAUTZ010000431.1:0-10150 GCA_049582445.1 Burkholderiales bacterium | reverse complement strand
GGAGGAGGAGCGCTTCGCGGAGACGCTGCACCACGGCATGCAGGTGCTCGAGGCGGCGCTCGCAGGAGAGGGGCCGATGCTCGACGGCGAAACGGTGTTCAGGCTGTACGACACGTTCGGCTTTCCGGTGGATCTGACCGCCGACATCTGCCGCGAGCGCGGCATCCAGCTCGACATCGCCGGCTTCGAGGCGGCGATGGCGCAGCAGCGCGAGCGGGCCCGGGCCGCGAGCAGATTCTCCATGTCGGCGGGGCTCGACTATGCAGGCGGCAAGACCGAGTTCCACGGCTACGAGACCCTGACGTTGAAGGGCCGCGTGATCGCGCTGTACCGCGAGGGCACGCAAGTCGGCGAGCTCAACGCGGGCGAGTCGGGCGTGGCGGTCCTCGACCGCACGCCGTTCTACGCGGAATCGGGCGGCCAGGTCGGCGACCGCGGCGAGATGGTCGGTCCCGCGGGTACTTTCGCCGTGAGCGACACGCAGAAGATCCAGTCCGAAGTGTTCGGCCACCACGGCGAGCAGCTGACTGGAAGGCTGAAGGTGGGCGATGAAGTGAGCGCAAGGGTCGACTCCGTTTCGCGGCGCCGCGCGATGTGGAACCATTCCGCCACCCACCTGATGCACGCGGCGCTGCGCAAGGTGCTCGGAGCCCACGTGCAACAGAAGGGCTCGCTGGTCGACGCGCAGCACACCCGCTTCGACTTTTCGCACCCCCAGCCGATGACCGAAGACGAGATCCGCCGGGTCGAGGCGCTGGTGAACGATGCCATCCGCCGCAACGTCGAGGTGAGCGCGCGCATCATGAAGTTCGACGATGCGATCAAGTCCGGAGCGCTCGCTTTTTTCGGGGACAAGTACGGCGACGAGGTGCGCGTCATCGGCATGGGCGAGGTGTCCACCGAGCTGTGCGGAGGCACGCACGTCGCGCGCACCGGCGACATCGGCTTCTTCAAGATCGTGGCGGAATCCGGCGTGGCGGCCGGCATCCGGCGCGTGGAGGCGGTGACCGGGGAAGGCGCGCTCGACTACGTGCAGCAGCTGGAAAACAAGATGCAGTTCGTCGAAGGCTTCTTCCAGACGACGCGCGACAAGCTCGAAGACCGGATCCAGGCGAGCCGCGAAAGGGAGAGGGGGCTCGAAAAAGAGCTCGCACGGCTGAAGTCGAAGCTCGCCGCGAGCCAGGGCGACGACCTTGCGTCCCAGGCGCGCGAGGTGAAAGGCGCCAAGATTCTCGCTGCGGCGCTCGACAACGCCGACGCCAAGACGCTGCGCGAGACCATGGACAAGCTGAAGGACCGGCTCAAATCGGCGGCGATCGTGCTCGGCACGGTGAGCGAGGGCAAGGTGTCGCTCGTCGCGGGCGTAACGGCCGACCTGACGAGCAAGGTCAAGGCGGGCGAGCTCGTGAATTTCGTGGCGCAGCAGGTCGGCGGCAAGGGCGGCGGGCGACCCGAGATGGCTCAGGCCGGCGGCACCGAGCCGGGCAAGCTGCCCGCGGCGCTGCAGTCGGTCCAAGGGTGGATCGAGCAGCGGATATAGACCCGGCACGATGACCCCGCTTGCCGGGATCGATTCGCTGCCGCTCGCCGTCGCGCTGCGTCAGTCGGCGCCGCTGCACGCGGCGGTCGCCATCGTGCACTTGGTGGGTGTCGGCCTGCTGCTCGGCTCCGTCGTGGTGCTCGATCTGCGCCTGCTGGGCCTGTCGCGCACCCTTCCGGTGCGGCGGCTCGCGGCCCACATCCTGCCGTGGACCGCGGCGGCTTTCCTGCTGATCGTGCCCAGTGGCCTGCTCCTGTTTCTCGCGCGCGCGGGCGAGCTCATCGCGAGCCCGCTATTCGCCCTCAAGATCATGCTGATCTTCGCCGGTGGCGCCAACGCCGCGCTGTTTCACGCCGGGACGTTTCGGGGCGCGAAGGCCTGGGATACCGAGGCGATGCCGCCGGCCTCGGCGCGCGTCGCCGCAGCCATATCGCTCGTGGTGTGGGTGTCGGTGCTCGCGTGCGGCCGACTGCTGGCGAAGGCCTAGGCGCTCAGAAGCCGATGCGCTGACGGCGTGCGCCGCGGCCGTCGGATACGTCGTCCGGACTCACTTCGCATCGGCCCGCGAGTTTCGCGTTGCCGAAGCCGGACTGCACGGCCCGCCGCATCTCGCGCGGCGTGAGCTCGGCGAGCTTTTCCAGCACCGCCGCCGAAGGGCCCTCCGGGAACTGCCGCCCCCAGTCGTGCGCGGAGCGGATCTCGCGGTAGATGGAGCGCGCGATGCGGGCCGAGCCTTCTGCGTCGGGGGCCTCGATCTCGTAGACGTTCATGCGGTTTAGGATCGGCTCCGGAATTCGAGCCGCGTCATTCGCGGTGGCGAACCACACAGCACCCGAGGCGTCGATCGGGATCTCGACGAACTCGTCGACGAACTGGGTCGCCGTGTCCAGCTCGAGCAGCGCATAGAGCGCGCCGAGCGGGTCGTACTGGCCCCCGTCCGCCGCCTTGTCGAGCTCATCGACCACCATCACGGGATTCGCGTAATCGCCGTGCAGGAAGGTGTCGAAGACCTTGCCCGGCTTGGCGTTCTTCCATTGCGAGGAAGCGCCCGACAGGATCCACCCCGCCGTGAGCGAGCTCATCGGTACGAAGCCGAAGCCGGTGCCGAGCATCTGCGCGACGCGCCTGGCGAAGTGGGTCTTGCCGATTCCGGGCTCACCGAGCAGCAGGGCAGGCGGCAGCTCGATCGAATCGTTCGAATCGATGCACAGCGCGAGCTGCCTGCGGATGTCCTCGAGCACGGCCGCGAAGTTGGGCAGCTCGTCGAACAGCTCGTCCATCTGCGGCATCGCGGAGGGCTTGACGGTGAACCGCTGACCCCCGATGCGCAGCATCTTCTCGTACACGGTGCGCAAGGCCTCGTTCGAGGAAGGCGGAAGCTCTTGCAGTGCCCGTTCGACGTCCGCGACGCTGTAGACGTCCTTGAATCCTGCGACCGGAATCGCGACGGGTTGAGCGACGCTTGCCGACATATTGCCTCCTTGTTTTTCGGCGGAACAACCGCGCGAAAAACGTAACACGACATCCACAGCGTAGCAACACTCGGGCCAGGAAGCCCATGCACTGGTTCCGGTCGGAGCGACCGTTCGTCGGACTGGCAGCCGGCGGCCGGGAGTGCTGGTGGAGCGCCGCGATGGGCTGCAGTTGCCAAGGCCGCGTTCCCCGTGCTTCAATCGCGGCAGGGGCAATGCGATGAACCGTTCGTTTTACGGCTTTTTCTTCTTTTTCCCGCGCCTGCTGGCGGAGGGAAACGGCTAGTCGCATCCCGACAGATCCCTAAAAACCGCCAGCGCCACAAGCCTGGCGGTTTTTTTTTGCCACGACGAAAGACCATGCCATGACCGCTTCCACCGACCAGTACCTGGCCACTCCGCCGGTCGACAAGACCTCCCTCACCGACGACGAGCGCATCGAGAACATCGTTCCGCTGCCGCCGCCGGAGCACCTGATCCGGTTCTTCCCCATACAGGGCACGCCGGTCGAAACGCTGATCACGGACACCAGGCGCCACGTGCGACAGGTGTTGCACGGCCAGTCGGACCGCCTGCTGGTCATCATCGGACCGTGCTCGATCCACGATCCTGCGGCCGCGGTCGCCTATGCCGAGCGCCTTGCGGCGGAGCGCCAGCGCCATGCGGGCGAGCTGGAGGTTCTGATGCGCGTGTACTTCGAGAAGCCGCGCACCACGGTGGGCTGGAAGGGGCTGATCAACGACCCTTACATGAACGGCAGCTTCCGCATCAACGAAGGCCTGCGCATCGCGCGCGATCTCCTGGTGCGCATCAATCAACAGGGGGTCCCGGCCGGTTGCGAGTTCCTGGACGTGATCTCGCCGCAGTACATCGGCGATCTGGTGTCCTGGGGCGCTATCGGCGCGCGCACCACCGAATCGCAGGTGCACCGCGAGCTTGCCTCGGGCCTATCGGCGGCGGTGGGGTTCAAGAACGGCACGGACGGCAACGTGAGGATCGCGGTCGACGCGATTCTCGCGGCGCGCCAGAAGCACCACTTTCTGTCGGTGCACAAGAGCGGGCAGGTGGCGATCGTCGAGACGCGCGGCAACGACGATTGTCACATCATTCTGCGCGGCGGTAAGCAGCCGAACTACGATCGCGAAAGCGTGAATGCCGCCGGCGAGGAACTGCGCCGCGCCGGCCTGGCGGAGCGCCTTATGATCGACTGCTCGCATGCCAACAGTCGCAAGGACTTCAAGCTTCAGCTCAAGGTGTGCGACGAGGTCGCGGCGCAGATCGCCGGCGGCGAGGAGCGCATCATCGGCGTAATGGTCGAGTCCAACCTGGTCGAAGGGCGACAGGATCTCGTGGCGGGCACGCCGCTCAGGTTCGGGCAGAGCGTGACCGATGCCTGCCTGGGCTGGGACGACTCGGTCGCGGCGCTCAAGACGCTCGCCGCCGCGGTTAGGAAGCGCCGCGGGCTGGCCGAGGCGCGCGCCGCGGCCGACGTGCGGGACTGACCCCTGGAGGCGCTCTCTCCGGCGACGATCGCCCTCGTGGTACTGATCGTGGCCGGTGCCTACGTGGTGTACGGGCTCACCGGCTTCGGCTCGACCGTGGTGGCGATGCCCTTGCTCGCCCAGGTGCTGTCGCTCAAGTTCGCGGTGCCGCTGATGCTGTTGCTCGACTTCGCGGCCTTTCTGCTGGTCGGGATGCGCTTCCGGCGCGGCATCCGCTACGCCGAAGCGGGCTTGCTGCTGCCGTTCATGCTCGCGGGGATGGCGCTCGGCCTGACGGTGCTCATCCAGGTTGCGGAACAACGGCTGCTCGCCGGACTGGGCGCGTTCGTGCTCGTCTATGCGGCCTACGGATTGTCGCGCCGCGGCCGGCACCTGTCCCTGGCGCGCTGGTGGAGCGCGCCGATCGGCCTGGCGGGCGGCGCGTTTTCGGCGCTGTTCGGCACCGGCGGCGTCCTGTTCGCGATCTATACCAGTGGCCGCATCCGCGACAAGGCCGCGCTGCGCGCCACGAACGCGGCGATGATCATGCTCTCGTCGCTCGTGCGGGTGGTGCTGTTCGGCGCGACCGGCTTGCTGTTCCAGGACGGACTGATACGCTTCGCGCTGCTCCTCGTGCCGGCGGTGCTCGTCGGCTTCTACGTCGGCAACCGGCTGCATGCCGAGGTGCCGGCCGCGGGCGTGGTGCGCGTGGTCTACGCGCTGCTGGTAGTCGGCGGCTTGTCGCTGCTCGCGCGCGCCGCCGTGGCCGGACTCGCGGCATAATGGCCTCGAATTCGATCGCGGACCGACCCATGGCCAACCGCCCGCAGCAGCTCGCGCACCTGCAACACCTCGGCGATGCGACCCAGTTCGCTAGCCAGATTCACGTCCTGCTTCCCCGCTGCCGGTTGCTGGAGAACTTCTCCGCGGCCGAAGTGCGCGCGCTGGCTCATTTCATGGAGGTATTTCGCGCCGAGGCCGGTACCGAGATCATCCGGGAGGGAGACGGCGGCGACTTCATGCTGCTGATCGTGGAGGGCCGGGTGGAGGTACAGAAACGCGACTCGAGCAACATGCCCCAGGTGATCGCGGTGGCCGACGGCGGCAGGACCTTGGGAGAAATGTCGATGCTCGACGGGGAGCCCCGCTTCGCGACCTGCGTCGCGATCGAACAGACGACCGTGGCGGTGCTCGATCGCGAGCGGCTTGCGCGTATCATCGTCGAGCAGCCGATGCTCGGGTCCAAGATTCTGATGGAGCTGGTGCTGATGCTGTCGCAACGCTTGCGTGCGACCAGCACGCGACTGATGCAGGCATTGGGCGAGCGCGGGCAGACTTCCTGAGGCGCGCCGGGCGCGGCCGGGCGAGGGGGATACTGCGGTGTAAGTTGCGTCCTTCCGGAGCGACTTAAGGCTGTCGGCCAGACAATACGAGGACGGTCCATGCACGCGACTTTGCCGCTGATGCGGCGCTACCGGTTCCCGGCCATCCGGCGCACCCGGCTCGAAACCCTGCAGGTGAATCTGGGCTACCGCTGCAACCAGAGCTGCGTCCACTGTCACGTGAACGCCGGGCCGAACCGCAGCGAGGAGATGTCGCGCGAGACGATCACCGACGTGCTCGCTTTTCTCGAGGTCGCGGGCGTCAGGAAGCTCGACCTGACCGGCGGTGCGCCCGAGCTCAACCCGCACTTTCGCGAGCTGGTGCTGCGCGCGCGCGAGCTCGGGACGCACGTGATCGATCGCTGTAACCTGACGATCCTGGAGGAACCGGGCCAGGAGGGACTGGCCGAGTTCCTCGCCGCGCAATGCGTGGAGCTGATCGCTTCGCTGCCGTGCTACCTCGAGGACAACGTCGATCGGCAGCGCGGCAAGGGCGTGTTCGGCAGGAGCCTGCGCGCGCTCGCGCGCCTGAATGCGCTCGGCTACGGGCGCCCGGACACCGGGCTCGAGCTCAACCTGGTGTACAACCCGCAGGGGCCGGTGCTGCCGCCGTCGCAGATGCAGCTCGAGGCCGACTACAGGAGCATGCTCGGGGAGCGCTATGGCATCGTGTTCAATCGCCTGCTCACGATCGCCAACATGCCCATCCAGCGCTTCGGCTCGACGCTGGTGTCGAAGGGGCGGTTCAACGAGTACATGGCGCTGCTGCACGGCGCACACCGCAGCGAGAATCTCGAATCCGTAATGTGCCGTTCCCTGGTCTCGGTCGACTGGCGCGGCTACGTCTACGACTGCGACTTCAACCAGATGCTCGACCTGCCGCTTGCCATGGACGGGAGTAAACGCCTGCAGATTTCAGACCTGATCGGCCGCGACCTCGTCGGCCGCCCGATCGCCGTGCGCGACCACTGCTACGGTTGCACGGCCGGGCAGGGGTCCTCCTGCGGCGGCGCGCTGCATGAGTAGGGCGGGCCCGGGGCGCGGCTGTCCGGTTTCATATCGCTACGGCGCCGGGGCGCTGGCCGGACCGGCCACGCTGCGGGTCGATACGCTGTGGGTCGCGGGCGGCCTGTACGGCAATACGCTCGCGCTCGATCGGCTGCTTGAGCTGTACGACGCCGAGCCGGGCGCGAAGGCGCTCGTGTTCAACGGCGACTTCCACTGGTTCGACGTCGACCCGCACGCCTACCGGAGGGTGAACGACCTGGTGTTGCGTCACCGGGCGACGCGCGGCAACGTCGAGACCGAACTCGTGCGCCCGGCCGTTGACGCGGGCTGTGGCTGCGCCTATCCCGAGTGGGTCGGCGACGAGGACGTGGCACGCTCCAACCGCATCATCGAGCGCCTGCGCGGCACCGCGCAGGCGCACCCCGCGGCAAGCCAGGCGCTCGCGGCGCTGCCAATGTACCTCGTTGCCGAGGTCGCGGGCGAGCGCGTCGCGGTGGTGCATGGTGACGCCGATTCGCTTGCGGGCTGGGGTTTCTCGCAGGAGGCGCTCGCGACCCCGCGCGGAGCCGAGGCGGCGCGCAATGCCTTCAGGCGCGCCGACGTGCGCGCGTTCGCCTCAAGCCACACCTGCTTGCCCGTGCTGCAAGGCTTCGACGGGCAGTGCGCCATCGTGAACAACGGCGCGGCAGGCATGCCGAATTTCCGTGGCACCCGCTTCGGCCTCGTGACGCGCATTTCCTCCGAGCCGAGTGGCGTCGCTCTGTACAGCGTGCGCGTCGGGCCGCTGCTGATCGAGGCGGTGCCGCTGGAATTCGACGCGTCCGCCTGGGAGCGCCTGTTTCTTGCGCAGTGGCCTGCCGGCTCGGACGCGCACGCTTCATACTATGGGCGCATCGTGAACGGGCCCGCCTACCGGGTGCAGCAGGCGGTGCGGGTCGAAGAAGCAGTGGCATGAAGAAATCGAGGATCGTGCTGGCCGGTGCGATCGTGCTGCTCGTGGCGGCATTCTTTGCCGTGGGCGGACACCGCTACCTGAGCTTGGACGCCATGAAGTCGCAACAGGCATCGATCCGCGAGTATTTTCACGATCATCCCTGGCGCGCGGGCCTAGGTTTTTTCGCGGCCTACGTCGCGGTGACGGGCCTGTCGCTGCCTGGCGCGGCGCTCATGACCCTCGTCGCCGGAGCCATCTTCGGCCTCGCGTGGGGTACGGTGATCGTGTCCTTCGCCTCGAGCACCGGCGCCACGCTCGCGTTCCTGGCCAGCCGCTTCGTGCTGCGCGACTGGGTGCAAGACCGCTTCGGCCCGAGGCTGCGCACCGTCAACCGGGGCATCGAGCGCGACGGCGCCTTTTACCTGTTCACGCTGCGCCTCATTCCGGTGGTGCCTTTCTTCGTCATCAACCTGGCGATGGGCCTCACGCCGATGCGCACGGCGACCTTCTACTGGGTGAGCCAGGTCGGCATGCTTGCCGCCACGATCGTCTACGTGAATGCCGGCACGCAACTCGCCGCGATCGACTCGTTCGCGGGAATACTGTCGCCGGGGTTGATCGGCGCCTTCGTGCTGCTGGGGCTGTTTCCCCTGGTGGCGAAGCGAATCGTCGACGCGGTCAGGGCGCGGCGCGCGTACGCGCGATGGGCGCGCCCGGCGCGCTTCGATCGCAATCTGTTGGTCATCGGCGCGGGCTCGGCGGGCCTGGTGAGCGCCTATATCGCGGCGGCGGTGCGCGCCAAGGTGACGCTGGTGGAAAAGCATCGCATGGGCGGCGACTGCCTCAATACGGGCTGCGTGCCTTCGAAGGCGCTCATCAAGTCGGCGCGCGTGCTGGCGCAGATCCGGCGCGCACGCGACTACGGCCTGAAATCGGCGAGCGCGGAGTTCGACTTCGCCGACGTGATGGAGCGCGTGCAGCGCGTGGTGCGTACGGTCGAGCCGCACGACTCGGCCGAGCGCTACAGCCAGCTCGGCGTGGAATGCCTGCAGGGCGAGGCGCAGATCGTCTCGCCCTGGGAAGTCCAGGTGAAGCTGGCAAGCGGCGAGCTGCGGCGCCTGACGACGCGCGCGATCGTGATCGCGGCGGGCGCGCGCCCGTTCGTGCCACCGATCCCGGGCATCGAGCAGGTCGGCTGCCTGACCTCGGACACAGTCTGGGGGCTGCGCGAGCTGCCGCGGCGCATGGTGGTGCTCGGCGGCGGCCCGATCGGCTCGGAGCTGGCGCAATGCTTCGCGCGCTTCGGCGCCAAGGTGACGCAGGTGGAAATGCTGCCGCGGATCATGGTGCGCGAGGACCCCGAGATCTCCGAGATGGTGACGAAGCGCTTCCGCGACGAGGGGATCGAGGTGCTGGTCGGGCACCGGGCGAAGGAGTTCCGCATCGAGAACGGCGAGAAGGTCCTCATCGCCGAGCACGACGGCAAGGACGTGCGCATCGCGTTCGATGCGCTGCTGTGCGCCGTCGGGCGGGTGGCGAACACCACCGGCTACGGACTGGAGACACTCGGCATCCCGCTGACCAGGCAGAGGACCATCGAGACCAACGAATACCTGCAGACGCTGTACCCGAATATCTACGCCTGCGGCGACGTCGCCGGGCCCTACCAGTTCACGCACACCGCCTCGCACCAGGCCTGGTACGCGGCAGTGAACGCGCTGTTCGGCACCTTCAGGAGGTATCGCGCCGATTACTCGGTGATCCCGTGGGCAACCTTCACCGACCCGGAAGTCGCGCGCGTCGGCCTGAACGAAACCGAGGCGGGCGAGCAGGGCGTCGCCTACGAGGTCTCCACCTACGGTATCGACGACCTGGATCGCGCCATCGCCGACGAGGAGGCGCACGGCGTGGTCAAGGTGCTGACCGTTCCCGGCAAGGACCGTATCCTCGGTGCCACCATCGTCGGCGAGCACGCCGGCGATCTCATCGCGGAGTTCGTCACGGCGATGCGCCACGGACTGGGACTGAACAAGATCCTCGGCACCATCCACATCTATCCCACGCTCGCGGAGGCGAACAAGTACGCCGCAGGTGTGTGGAAGAAGGCGCATGCGCCGCAAGGACTGCTGCGTCAGGTCGAGCGGCTGCACACGTGGATGAGACGCTGATGTCGCGGCGCATCACCGTCATCGTCCCGACGCTGAACGAGGCGCAAGGCATCGTCGCCTGCCTCGATGCGCTCGCACCGCTGCGCGCGCGCGGCCACGAGGTCATCGTGGTCGACGGCGGCAGCGACGACGGAACCGCCGCGCTCGCCGCGAAGGGTGCCGACC
>JBAUTZ010000430.1:0-3892 GCA_049582445.1 Burkholderiales bacterium | reverse complement strand
CGCTCGGCGACCGCGACGGCGCGCTCGCGATCCTGAAGGCTGCGCTAGCCCGCTATCCGAATCGGCGGCCGATCGTGTATGCCTACGTGAACGCCCTGCACGATGCGGGGCGTTACAAGGAGGCGCTCGCCGCGCTCGCCGAGCCGTTGCGGCTTTACCCCGACAGCGAGCGCCTCTGGGTGCTGCAGGCGAAGACCTATGCCGCACTCGGCAAGCGGCTGCTCCAGCACCAGGCGCAGGCAGAGGTCTACGTGCGGCAGGGCAGCCTGCCGGCGGCGATCGAGCAACTGCAACTCGCCCGTTCGGCCGGCGACGGGGACTTCTACCAGCTCTCGGAGATCGATTCGAGATTGCGTCAACTGCGGGCCCAGCACCAGCGGGAGACGCAGGAGGCAAAGCAGCGCTAGGGACCCGCACGCGCGTACTCGCCGATGGGGCAAGAGCTTGAATCAGTGACCCTTATCATCAAATCAAAACATCGGTGTTGCTCGCCTGAAGACGGCTGCCGAGAATAGCGCCCACTCAAACGGGGAACTACGTTATGCCCGGCCTTGTCAGGCCGCACGGAGGGGGGGCACTCAAGCCCCTTTCGCTTTCGGGAGACGCCCTCGCCGCGGCCCGCGCGCGCGCCCGGACACTGCCGGCGGTGCGCGTCAGTTCGCGCGAAAAAGGCGACCTCATCATGCTTGGCATCGGCGGCTTCACGCCGCTCGAGGGCTTCATGACGCGCGCCGATTGGGAAGGCGTATGCGACGGCATGCGCATGGCCAACGGCCTGTTTTGGCCGATTCCGATCACGCTCTCGGTCGACAAACCGACCGCCGACGCACTTCACGTCGGCGCAGATGTCGCGCTTATCGATCCCGACGACGGCGCGCCGCTCGCCGTGCTCACGCTGAGCGAAAAGTACACGATCGACAAAGAGCATGAGTGCATGTCGGTATTCCGCACCACCGACAGCGAGCATCCGGGCGTGAAGATGGTGATGGCCCAGGGCGAAGTGAACCTGGCGGGCCGGGTCGCGGTGCTGTCCGACGGCGGCTTCCGCGCGCGCTACGGCGCATTGTTCATGACGCCGGAGGAGACGCGGGCGCAGTTCGAGCGCCTGGGCTGGTCGAAGGTGGCGGCGTTCCAGACTCGCAACCCGATGCATCGCTCGCACGAATATCTGGCGAAAGTCGCGATCGAGGTGTGCGACGGAGTGCTGGTGCATTCGCTGCTCGGCAACCTGAAGCCGGGCGACATCCCGGCCGACGTGCGCACCGCGGCGATATCGGTGCTCGTGGAGCGCTATTTCCAGGCGAACACGGTGGTGCAGGCGGGATATCCGCTCGACATGCGCTACGCGGGGCCGCGCGAGGCACTGCTTCACGCCCTGTTCCGCCAGAACTACGGCTGCTCGCACCAGATCGTCGGGCGGGACCATGCCGGCGTCGGAAGCTACTACGGGCCGTTCGATGCGCACCACATCTTCGACGAGATCCCGGCGGACGCGCTCGAGACGCAGCCGCTCAAGATCGACTGGACGTTCTGGTGCTACAAATGCGGCGGCATGGCTTCGGCGCGCACCTGCCCGCACGCCGACGCGGACCGGCTGCTCGTATCAGGGACCAAGCTGCGCAAGTGGCTCTCGGAGGGCGCGGACGTGCCTGCCGAGTTCAGCCGCCCCGAGGTGCTCGAGGTGCTGCGCAAGTATTACGCCTCGCTCGACGCGAGCGAGAAAGTGGAAGTCAAGCTCGCGGGTCATTCCGCCAGGTAGGTTAATAAAAGGAGAAGACGACGACGCCGACATACGTTAGAACCGACAAATGCGACGGCTGCAAGGGTCAGGACAAGACCGCTTGCATGTACATCTGCCCGCATGACCCGATGCTGCTCGACAAGGACGGTTCGATGACCGGGCACGCCATGAAGGCGTTCAACCAGGAGCCGAAGGATTAATCGGGATTAATCGGGGTCAGATCCCGGTTTCCTGCGACCACCGACCCCCGCCCGGGAAACCGCGCGGGGGTTTTGTTTTTGCGGCGGAGTATCATCTGCCGGCGTCGCCGCGCCGGGAGGGGGCATGCGCTGTCGCCATTGCGGTCGAGAGAACCCAGCCGACACAGGTCTCTGCGGTGACTGCGGCGCCCCGCTCGGGGACGTCGCCGACCCCGAATGGCTCGATTTCTGGCATGCGCAGCTGGCGACGCACCTGTCCGCCTTGTTCGAGTCGGCCAATCCCGGGGCGCTCGCCGAACTCGAGGCGGAGGCCGAGTGGGTTTCGTTGCGCAGCGGCGAGCTCCTGTTTCGGCTCGGCGACGCGGGAGACGCGGCCTACATCGTGTTGAGCGGGCGCCTGCGCGTAGTCGACGACAGCGCAGGCGAGCGCACGCTGAACGAGGTCGGCGCAGGCGAGACGCTTGGTGAAATGGCGGTGCTCTCCGGCGAGGCGCGTTCGGCCACGGTCTTTGCGCTGCGCGATTCGCTGCTGGCGCGGCTGCCGTCCGCCGCCTTTCACCGACTGATCGAGCGGCACCCGGAGGTACTGCGGCGGATCAGCGCCCTGCTGGTCGACCGCCTGCGCAAACGCAGCGCGGCGCACGTGCGTCCGAGCACCGTACGGACGATTGCGATCGTGCCCGCCGGTGCGGATGCCGAGGTCGGTGAGTTCGCCCGGCAGCTCGCTGCGGCGCTTGCTGTGCACGGCGCGACGCTTCACCTCGACGCCCGGCGCGTCGACCTGGCGCTCGGGAGAGACGGCCTCGCCCGCCGCGTGGAACCCGGGCCGGACACCTCGCGGCTGGTGCAGTGGCTGAACGAGCAGGAGCTCACTCACCGCTTCGTGATCTACGAGGCGGACGACACTCTCACCGCCTGGACCGAGCGCGCCATCCGCCAAGCGGATCACGTGCTGTTCGTCGCCGATGCGAGCGGAACTGCGCAACTGGGCGAAGTCGAGCGCGAGCTTGCAGCGCGCTGGCGCGGCTCGCGCGCCCCGCGCCGCAGCCTCGTGCTCCTGCACGCTGCCGGCGCCGCCGCCCCGCGCAACACCGCCGCGTTCCTCGATTTGCGCAAGGTCGATTGCCACTATCACGTGCTCGCCGATCGGCGGGAGGATTTTGCTCGCCTGGCGCGCTGCCTCACGGGCGCGGGTGTCGCCCTCGTCCTCGGCGGAGGAGGGGCGCGCGGCTTTGCGCACCTGGGCATCCTGCGTGCGCTCGCGGAAACGGGCGTGGCGGTCGACTGGGTAGGCGGAACGAGCGTGGGTGCCATCATCGCGGCGCTCGCCGCGCAGGGGCTTTCGCCGGAGCAGGCGCTGGCACGGTGCAAGGAGCATTTCTCGTCGCTGAAGGACCCGACCCTCCCGGTCGTCGCCCTGCTCGCCGGCCGCAGGATCCGCAGCAAGCTCGAAAGCGTGTTCGGCGGCGCCACGATCGAGGACCTGCCGCTGCCCTATCTCTGCGTCTCGACCAACCTGTCGCGGGCCGCGCAGAGCGTGCACGAGCGCGGGCCGCTGACGCGCGCGATCCGGGCCAGCATCGCGCTTCCAGGGATCCTGCCGCCGGTGAGCCTGGGCACCGACCTGCACGTCGATGGCGGACTGGTCAACAACCTGCCGATCGACGTGATGGCCGCGAAGCCCGAGATCGGGACCGTAATCGCGGCCGACGTCAGCGCCGAAGTCGAGATGCGGGCACCGGAGAACATCGAGCTCGAGCTCCCGGGGTGGCGCGTGCTATGGCACAGGCTTACCGGCGGGGCCGCGGGCGAGGTCCCGTCGATCATGAGCCTGTTGACGCGCAGCGCGCTCGTCGCGAGCGTTTACTGGGCACGGGAACGGCGCCTGACCGAGGCGGCGAGCCTGTACCTGCGCATTCCGCTCGCGGACCTGCGCCTGCTCGCGTTCGAG
>JBAUTZ010000429.1:0-5672 GCA_049582445.1 Burkholderiales bacterium | reverse complement strand
CGCGCCGCCGTAGCGCGCGGCGCTGCGCCATACGCCGACCGAGACCAGCACCTGGTAGCCGCCCGCGACGGTGAGGAACGCGAGACCGAGCGCCACGACTCGCTCGGCCCCTGCAAGCGCGATCTGCAGCAGGACGAACTGGCCGACGAAATGCAGCGCCGCGAGCGCGAGCACGCCGTAGAGCCAGAAAGTCTCGGCGAGGTCGAGCTCGCCGTTCCAGATTCGTTGCAGCCGGTTCAAGGCTCCCTTCCCATGCGGGGGACGGCGAGTATGTTAGACGACACCGACGCATGCCGGGGATCGCCCGCGCGGGGCGGTTTTCGTGACAGAAATTCAACAAAATTCCTCGGTGGGAGGACTGCGTCCGCGAGATGCTCTTGACCTTGGGAATCACCGCGAGGGATATCGCCATGGGAGCAAATCAGCAATTGCGCGAAGGTCCGCTGCCGGCGCTGGCGGCGAAGCTGCAGCGTTACTGGCGGCACACCGTGCTGGTGGTCGTCCCGCTCGCCCTCCTCGCGCAGATCATGGCTCACGGTCGGATCACCCAGGACCCGGCCTACCATGACTTCGCCGACCAGCGCCGCCTGCTGGGCATCCCCCATTTCCTCGACGTCGCCTCGAACCTGCCGTTCCTGATCGTCGGCGCGGCGGGCTTGCTGCTGTGCCTCGGGCCGCGGCGTCCGCCGCGCTGCGCGTCGTGGGCGACATTCTTCGCCGGCGCCACGCTGACCTTCTTCGGCTCGACGCGCTACCACCTGGCGCCAAGCGACGCGACCTTGGTGTGGGATCGCCTGCCGATGACGATCGCGTTCATGGCGTTCTTCACCGCGCTCGTAAGCGAGCACGTCGGCGAGCGGCTGGAGCGCTACGTCCTCGTGCCCGCGGTCGCCCTCGGGCTGGCGAGCGTGCTGTGGTGGTACTACGGCGGAGACCTGCGGCTGTACTACTGGGTGCAGTCGGTGCCGCTCGTGTGCCTGCCTTTCTCGATCCTGATGTTCCGCGCCATGTACACGCACCGCGTGTGCCTCGTGTACGGCCTCGCGCTCTACGTCCTCGCCAAGCTCGCCGAGGCCTGGGACCTCGAGATCTACTCGCTCACCTCCGGCACCGTGAGCGGCCACACCCTGAAGCACCTGCTCGCTGCGAGCGCGGTGCTGTGCGTCTACCTCATGCTGAGGCTGCGCCGGCCGGCGCCGCGAGGAACGTCAGCACCAAGAATAGCGGCGGCGGCACGCGTAGCAGCGGATTGAAGGCCGTCATCGGTTCACCTCAGGCAGAGATCGCCGGGAATCGTCCAACGCTACTCAACCCCTCCTCGCGACGCGGAAGCCGACCACGCTGTACCGGCCCGAGGCGTCGTGCACCTCGCGTGCGGCGCTGCGCATCGTCGAGGCGCTGCAATTCCAGGAGCCGCCCCGCAACACGCGGTCGATGCAGCTGCCCGTGAGCCACGCGCTTCCGTCCGAGGGCGCGCCGTCGTAGTTGCGGTGCCAGCAATCCTCGGTCCATTCCCAGGCGTTGCCGTGCATGTCGTAAAGGCCGAAGGCGTTCGGCGGGAAACTGCCGGCGGGAGAAGTGTAGAGCCAGCGATCCGTGCCATCGGCGGCCGGGCTGCAGCATCGATCGGCTCCCCAGTTCGCATGGTCGTGGCTCGCCTCCGCGCCCCAGGGATATGCGGTGAGCGATCGTGCTCGCGCGGCATATTCCCACTCGGCTTCGCTCGGCACGCCGTAGTCGTGGCCGGTCTTCAGGCTGAGCCATCGGGCGTAGGCAATGGCGTCGTCGATGCTCATGCAGACCACGGGATCGCTTTCGGTCTGGCGGAAGCCGGGATGGCGCCAGTCCGCCTTGCGATCGTCGATCCAGACGCCCTGCCTCTGGATCAGGCATCCGGGGCCCGCCCGGTAACCCGTATCCTGCACGAAGCGGGCGAACTCGCCGCGCGTCGCCGCATACTTGCTGACCGCAAGGCTGCGCGCGATGGTGACCCGATGCTGCGGCCCCTCGTCGCCCGTCCTGCCCGGCTCGTCCTCCGGCGAGCCCATGGCAAAGCTGCCGGCGGGAATCACGACCATCTCGGGGCAATGGTCGCAATCGCGGAACGTCGCCCCCGGCGACATGGCCCCGATCGGTCCGCTTCCCGCGACCGAGGGGCCCGCAATCCCGAAGACTGCGGTCGCGACCAGCATGGCGAAGACCGGAAGCGGCATGGCTTGCGCTTTGCTCCATGAGGCGAACGTCCAACCGGAAGACTAAATTCCCCGCCTGAATAATGCAAAATTGGCGCGATGCAGCGCAATCTCGTTTCGTCGCTCCTCGCCGGCTCGGGTGCGACGCTCGTTCATGCCGCCCTCATGGCCATCAAGCATCGCGCCGGGATCCTTCCCGACTTCGAGCCGTACGAAGACGTGCAGAGGCTTCTGTCTTCGGCGATCGGGTTCGTGCCGCAGCCTCCGTGGACCTGGCTGCTTTCGTACATCAACGGGGCGGTAATCCTCGGCTTCGTATTCGGCAAGCTCTTCGTTCATCTGCCGGGGCGCGGCGCGGTCGCGAAAGGCGCCGCATTCGGTTTTGCCGCGTGGCTCGTGATGGGCCTCGCCTTTTTCCCACTCGCGGGGCGCGGGATCTTCGCTCGCGAGCTCGGGCACCAGGGGCTGCCCGCGGCGCTCATGCTCGCAATGCTCACGATCTACTCCGTGGTGATGAGCCTGTTGTATGCGAGGCTGGTGAACACCCCGCGGCCCACGCTATGAATTCACCGTTCGCGGCGCGGATTCGCCGGTCGCGAACGCGAATGCCTCCCTGCACTGCTGCTCCGTGGGGTCGATGACCGGAATGCGGCAGTCCCTCTGACGTATGGCCAGCGGCAGTTCCGTGCACGCCAGGACCACGGCATCGACCGACCCAGCGTGTCTCTCGACGAGCGCGGCCAGGTAATCCCTGAATTCCTCCGCCATGACGCCTCTCGCCAGTTGAGACTGGATCTGCTGGATTCGGACACGGTCGTCCTCGCCCGGCGTCTCGACCCGGAGACCGAATCGTTCGAGTCCGCGGTGGTAGAAGCCGTCCTCCATCGTGAATTTCGTCCCCAGCAGGAGCAGCCGCTTCAGCTTCATCGACTGCGCGGCGTGGCCGGTGGCCTCCACGATATGGAACACGGGAATCGGCAGCGCGAGCTTCGCCGCGATGACGTCGAACGCCTTGTGCAGCGTGTTGTTGCAGATCACCAGGCAATCCGGGCGCAGCCCGACGAACGCCCTGATCTCCCGTTCCAGCAGCGCCGGGATCTCGGCCCAGCGTTCGTAATAGCGGCTCTTGATGTCGTGATAGTCGATGCTGCGCAGCAGGATGCTCGCGGAGTGGAATCCCCCGAGCTTCTCCTGGGCCAGCTCGTTCAGGATCCGGTAGTACTCGATGGTCGAAGGCCAGCTCGTTCCGCCGAGCAATCCGATCGTCTTCAACCGCGCCTCACTCCTTCGACCGCTTCGTAGTGCGACACCACGGGAAACGGATCGTAGAAATGATGCAGCAGCCGTTTCCATTCCTGGTATTCGGGTGACTTGCGGAAGCCCACCTCGTGCGCCTCGAGCGACTCCCAGCGAACCAGCAGGAGGTACTCGTCCCGCCGCTCGAGACAGCGCCGGAGCTCGTGCGACAGATAGCCCGGCATCGACATGATGATTCGTTGTGCGCTTCGGAACGCCGCCTCGAACTCCGCCGACCGGCCGTCCCGGATCCGCAATGGCGCGACTTCGAGAATCATGGCGGCCGGCTCCGACGCTTCCGGCCCTCAGGCCGTATGGTTGAAGGTGTATTCGCCGATCAGCCGCTTGCCTGCGTCGTCGACCGCGATCAGCTCGAGGCGCAGGCGGTGTGAGGGCATAGCGCGCAGCTGCGCCAAGTTGGGCGTGAACAGGACTTCGCCGCGCGCGGGGTCGAACGGGACGTCCTGCCGCACTTCGGCGGGCAGGCCGGGCGGATGGACCACGACGTCGACGCGGGTAACGTCTGCGAGCGGCGCCTCGAGGCGGCTGACCAGCAGCTCGTCCTCGGGCGTGACGTTGCAGTTCACGCTGCCGTTGCGCGGCTCGCGGTATTCGCGCAGGCGCACCCCCTGGGCGGCGAGGCGCCTGACGAAGGCTTCGCTGACGAAGACCTGCAGCGCCCCCTGCCGGAACGCGTCGCGGATGCCGCCCGCGAGCGCGACGAGCTCGCCCAGGCGCGCGCTGCAGTGCGCGCAGCCGAGCAGATGCTCGTCGATGCGCGCCTCGTCGGCCTCGCCGAGCTCGCCAAGCCAGTATTCGACCAGCGCGCGCTCCTCGAGGGGGGCCCGGCAGGGCGTGCCGTTCATATCCCCGACTCCCCCTGGCCGACACACTCGCGCAGGCGCGCGAGCCCGCGGTGGCGGATCACGCGCACGTTGCCGGCGGAAAGGCCGAGCAGCGCACCCACCTCGTCGGCGGGCCGGTCCTCGTAGAAGGTCATCAGCAGCACCGAGCGCTCGCGCTGCGGGAGCTTTTCCAGGCAGCCCGCGACGCGATCGAGGTCGACCAGGGGCTCAGGCGCCGATGCGGCGGGAGCGAGGTCCTCGGCGTAGCGCTCGAGCAGCTGCTCGCGGCGGAAACCGCCGCGGCGCAGCTCGAGCACGGTCATGCGGCAGATGCCGAACACGAACGAGGCCACCCGGGCGGTGTCGCGGAGTTCTCCTGCGCGCAGCTTCTCGATCGTCATCAGCAGCACCTGTTGCATCAGGTCGGCGGCGGCGTGCGCGTCCCGCAGGTGCTTCAGGCCGTAGAGCCGCACCCGCGGCGCGAGTCGCCGGCAGAGCTCGGCCTCGGCCTTGGGCGCGCGGCCCGGCCCGGCCTGCGCGATCCGCTGCGCGAGCGCGGCGTCGTCCTCGAACTGCTCGACCGGGGGATTTTCCACCCGGAGAAGATAACATTGCGCCGCATTCGAAGGGGAAGTGTAACGACGCGGCGTTTCGTTACACATCCGGGGGTCATTCACACGGAGGCCCACATGATCACCAATAAGCAGTCTGGAACCAACCTCAGCGAGATCTCGTCCGGCGTCTACCGTATCAATACGCCGGTCTCTCTCCCCGGGGGAAATGAGTTCAATTTCAACCAGTACCTCGTGGTAGACGACGAGCCGCTCGTCTTCCACACCGGGCCGCGCGGGTTGTTCCCGCTGGTGCGCGAGGCGATCGAGCGGGTAATGCCCCTCGAGCGGCTGCGCTATGTCGGGCTGTCGCACTTCGAGGCCGACGAATGCGGTGCGATGAACGACTTCCTCGCCGCCGCGCCGCGCGCGGTGCCGCTGTGCAGCCAGGTCGCGGCGATGGTGTCGGTAAACGACTTCGCCGCCCGCCCCGCGCGCGCTCTCGCCGACGGCGAGACGCTCTCGCTCGGCAAGCACCGGATGCGCTGGTTCGACACGCCGCACGTGCCGCACGGCTGGGACTGCGGCCTGATGATCGACGAGGCGACGCGCACCTTCTTCTGCGGCGACCTCTTCACCCAGGGCGCGAGCGGTCCGGCGCTCACCGAGGGCGACATCCTCGGCCCGAGCGAAGCCTTCCGCGCCGCGATGGACTACTACGCGCACGCCCCCGCCACCGGCGCCATCCTCGAGCGCCTCGCCGCCGAGAGGCCCGCGACGCTTGCCTG
>JBAUTZ010000428.1:0-6441 GCA_049582445.1 Burkholderiales bacterium | reverse complement strand
GCCATGCCGGGGCTGATCCTCAAATGCGACGGCGAGCGCATCCTGTACGTCGAGGCGGAGAGCGAACTGCCGCGCACGCGCCTCGTGCGCAACTTCGAGGAGTTTTTCGAGGCCGAGGCGATCCTCGTGGCCCGCGAGCACGGCGCGCACGAGGCGCCTGCCGGCGTCGAAGAGCGGAAAAAGCCGTTCGGCTTTCGCTGGTTCATTCCGGAGCTCCTGAAGCACCGCTCGATCTGGCGCGACGTGCTCGTGGCGTCGCTCTTCATCCAGCTCATCGGCCTCGCCACGCCGCTCTTCACCCAGGTGATCATCGACAAGGTTGTCGTGCACCAGACCACGAGCACGCTGGTCGTCATCACCGCGGGCCTGGCGATGTTCCTGCTGTTCAACGCCGGCATGAGCTGGCTGCGGCAGTACCTGGTGCTGCACACCGGCAACCGGGTCGACGCGGTGCTCGGCAGTCAGGTGTTTCGCCACCTGCTCAGCCTCTCCCTGCCGTACTTCGAGCACCGTCCGACCGGCGTGCTGGTGGCACGCGTGCACGCGGTCGAGACGATCCGCGAGTTCATGGCCGGCGCCGCGGTGTCGCTGCTCCTCGACCTGCCGTTCCTCGCCGTGTTCCTCGCGGTGATGTTCTTCTACAGCTGGCAGCTCACGCTCATCGCGGCCGGCATCCTCGCGCTGATCGTCGCCATCAGCCTGGGCGTGACGCCGTTGCTGCGCGCCCGGCTAAACCGCCAGTTCCTGCTCGGCGCGAGGAACCAGGCCTTTCTCACCGAGTACGTCTCGGGGATCGAGACGGTGAAGTCGCTGCAGATGGAGCCACGCCTGGAATCGCGCTACGACGACTACCTCGCCTCCTACCTCGCCGCGGGGTTCTCGACCCGCACGCTCTCGAACAGCTACAACGTCGCCGCGAATGCGCTCGAGCAGACCATGACACTCGGCATCCTGTGCGTCGGCGCGCTGCTCGTCATGAGAAACGAAGGCTTCACCATCGGCATGCTGGTCGCCTTCCAGATGTTCGCCAGCCGCATGAGCCAGCCGATGCTTCGGCTGGCCTCGCTGTGGCAGGAGTTCCAGCAGGCCAATATCGCCGTCAAACGCCTGGGCGACATCATGGACGCCCCCGCCGAGCCCTACGCGCTCGCCCCGTCGCGCGCCGCCGACGGCACGGGCGAGATCGCGATCCGCGACCTGGGATTCCGTTACGCGCCGGAGCAGCCGTGGCTGTTCAAGGACCTGAGTCTCTCCCTCAAGCCCGGCAAGCTCACCGTCCTCACCGGCCCTTCGGGCTCAGGAAAGAGCACGCTGGCCAAGCTGCTGCTCGGCTTCTACCAGCCCGAGGAAGGATCGATTGAGTTCGACGGCCGCGACCTGCGCCATCTTTCCGCCAACGAGCTGCGGCAATACTTCGGCATCGTGCCCCAGGAGACCTACCTCTTCTCGGGCAGCATCTACGAGAACCTCATCGCCGCCAACCCCAACGCCGGCTTTCCCGACGTGGTGCACGCCGCGAAGATCGCCGAGATCCACGACGTGATCGAGAAACTGCCCAAGGGCTACAACACCGAGATCGGCGAGCACGGCGTCGGCCTCTCCGGCGGCCAGAAACAGCGCCTCGCCATCGCCCGTGCGATCCTCAAGCGGCCGAGGATCCTCGTTTTCGACGAAGCCACGAGCAGTCTCGACCAAGCGACTGCGGAGCAGTTTGCGCGGACCGTGAACCAACTAAAGGGGCGCGTGACGACGCTCTTCATCGCGCACCAGGTGCCCAAGGGGCTGCAGGTGGACGAGGTCGTCAGGTTGGGGGAGAAGACCGCTCAAATGCGAGTCGGGTAAATGGGGTCAGAGTCGATTTATTTTGGTAGTCGCGGATGCTGCATACGTACCCAATTTAGTAAGGCTTCATGAGTTGAGCTGATGGCCGACCCGATCGATTTCGCACCCCCTCTGCTGCGCATCCAGGACAAGCCGCCCGCGCCGCTCGCGGGGTGGATGTTCCGCATGCTCGCGGCACTGCTCGTGTGCCTGCTCCTCTGGGCGGCGCTCGGTCGGCTCGACATCGTGGCGGTCGCGGACGGCAAGCTCGTTCCTTCGAGCTACCTCAAGATCGTGCAGCCGGCGGAGCAGGGGATCGTGAAGGAGATCCTGGTGCGCGAGGGCGAGCAGGCGAAGTCCGGGCAGGTGCTGATCAGGATGGATCCGGCGTTCACCAGCGCCGACCTGAAGACGCTGGAGACCGATTTCCAGCTGAAACGCCTCGCGCTGCGGCGCATCGATGCGCAGTTACGGGCCGGCGAATTCGCGCGCGCGGAGGGCGACCGGGAGGACCTGTACGCGGAGGTCGCGGCACAGTTCGGGGCGAACGTCAGGGCCTACGAGAACGCGCTCGCGCAGGAGAGGAGCCTGCTCGACAAGGCGCAGAATGATCTCGCCGCCGCGCGCCAGACGAAGTCGAAGCTCGAGCAAGTGCTGCCGCACTACGTCGAGCAGGAGCGCGCGTTCGACCAGCTCGCGCGCGACGGCTACGCCGGCCGCATCCTCGCGACCGACAAGGCGCGCGAGCGGATCGAGAAGGAGCAGGACCTGCGCGCGCAGGAGTACGTGATCCGCTCCAACCTGGCGCTGATCGAGCAGTCGCAGCGCAAGATCGCGCAGATCACCGCCGACTACCGGCGCGAACTGCGGACCGAGCGGGTCGAGACCGCGTCGCAGTTCGAACGAGCGCGCCAGGAGCTTGCCAAGCACCAGCACCGCAGCGCGCTGCTCGAGCTGCGCGCCCCGGTCGACGGCACGGTGAAGGACCTCGCCACCCACACCGTGGGCACAGTGGCGGCGCCCGGCACGATCCTCATGACGCTCGTGCCGCAGGACGAGCGGTTGATGGCCGAGGTGTGGATCGGCAACCAGGACATCGGCTTCGTGCGCGCCGGGCAGAAGGTGAAGCTGAAGCTCGCGCCGTTCCAGTTCCAGAAGTACGGCATGGTCGAGGGCGTGGTCGAGCACGTGAGCGCGGACGCGACCGAGGCGCCTTCGGCCAACACGCGCTCCGACACGCTCGGCGGGCGCGACCGGCCGATGGGGCCGCTTGCGTATCGCACGCTGGTGAAGCTCGAGTCGCAGGCGCTCGCGACCGAGGAGGCGCGTTATGCGCTCAGCGCCGGCATGCAGGTCGCCGCCGAGATCCATCTCGGCACGCGCAGCGTGCTCGAGTACCTGCTCTCGCCGGTGCAGAAGGCGTTTCACGAAGCCGGGCGCGAGCGTTAATCGACTCTGACCCCGATTTCGCTGACAGGGGGCGTCAGCGGGGAGTTTGTTATCCTCGGGCGTGAAGGCCACTCCCCCGACCGTTGATTGCGCGTCCCGGCCTTCGCTTTTTCACTCGAAGAAAGGCCTGCGATGACGCGCCCGGCTGGCGGCGAACTGTCCGATTGGTCACTGGAGTCCGAAACTGCGGAGCGGTTGCGCGCGCTGGTGCGCCGCCGCAGGGTGGGGCGCGTATGGCCGAGCGACCACTCGCCCAGCCGCCTGGTACTGCTCGCGGTCCTGGTCGGCATCGGCGCCGGGCTCGGCGCGGTCCTGTTCCGTGACCTGATCGGCCTCGTGCACAACCTGATGTTCCTCGGCAAGTGGTCGGTGAGCTACGACGCCAACGTGCATACCCCCGAGTCGCCCTGGGGCGCGTGGATCATCGGGGTGCCGGTGATCGGCGCGCTGGTGGTCGCGTTCATCGTCAAGAACTTCGCGCCGGAGGCGAAAGGGCACGGAGTGCCGGAGGTGATCGACGCAATCTACTACCGCGGCGGCATCATCCGCCCGGTGGTGACGCTGGTGAAAGCGCTCGCTTCGGGAATCTCCATCGGGACGGGCGGTTCGGTCGGACGCGAGGGCCCGATCATCCAGATCGCCTCGGCCTTCGGCTCGACCGTAGCGATCTTCACGCGGCTGCCCGAGTGGCAGCGGATCACGCTGGTCGCCTGCGGCGGCGCCGCGGGCATCGCGGCCACGTTCAACACGCCGATCGGCGGGATGTTGTTCGCGATCGAGATCATCTTGCCGGAGATCAGCGCGCGCACCGTGATCCCCGTCGCGCTCTCCGCGGGCGCCGCCACGTATGTCGGGCGCGCGTTCTTCGGCGACTACCCGGCGTTCGATATCCCTTCCCTGGCGCTTCCGGCCTCCTACCACCTGTCGCTGGCGCCGATCGCCGCTTACGCGGCGCTCGGCGTGCTGTTCGGCGTGATGTCGTTTGTCTACATCCGCTCGATCTACGCTTTCGAGGACGGCTTCGAGAAGCTTCCCGGCGGCTACTACGGCCAGCATGTGCTCGGCATGGCGCTGGTCGGGGTAATGATCTGGCTGTGCCAGCGCACCCTGGGACATTATTACGTCGGCGGCATCGGCTACGCCACGGTGCAGGACGCACTCACGCGCACGCTCACCGACCCGTACCTCCTGCTCTTGCTGTGCTTCCTCAAATTACTCGCGACCTCGCTGACGCTCGGCTCGGGCGGTTCGGGCGGGATCTTCTCGCCGTCGCTATTCATGGGCGCGACCTTCGGCGCTGCCTTCGCGCTGCTCGCGAACGCGCTCGTGCCCGGCATGCACCTGGACGTCCCCGGCACTGCGGTGATCGGCATGGCCTCGCTTGTTGGCGCGGCGACCGGCGCGGCCGTCACCTCTATCGTCATGATCTTCGAGATGACGCGCGACTACAACGTCATCGTACCGCTGATGATCACCGTGTCGATCGCCTACGGCGTGCGCCGCCTGCTGATGACCGACAGCATCTACACCATGAAGCTGACGCGCCGCGGCCACGTTATCCCGGACGCATTCCACACCAACCTTTACATGTTGCGCTCGGTGGCGGACTTCATCCGCACGCCGATGCAGGTCTCGGACGCCGACCTGCCGGTAGCATCCCTGTTCCAGGACCTAGAGCGTCAAACTTTCGTGCCGCACGTGCTGGTGACGCGCGAAGGCAAGGTGCAAGGCGTGTTGTCGGCACGCCGCATCCTGCACATGCTTAGGCGCGGCAACCGCGCGGGCACCGTCGGCGAGCACGCGCGCCCCGGCTTTGCGGTGGTGCATTCGCAGGACCTGATCTTCGACGTGCTGGCGCGCCTGCGCGAGCACGGCGGCGACATTGCCCTGCTGACGCGCGAGGGCAAGCTCGAAAGCGCCGACGACGTCACGGGTGTCGTCACGTGGAACGACATCCTGCTGCACGGCAACCTGCCGCTGCCGCTGCGCCGGCGCAAACGGCCCGCCTAGCCGGGCGGCTTCAGGCGTGTAGCCTCCGCGCCGCGGCATTCCAGTGCTTCTCGAGGTTGGAAATGAGCGTCGCGCTGTAGTGGCAGCGCGCCTGCTCCCAGGCGTAGGTCGCCATGTAGCGGCGGAACTGCTCGAGCGGCTCCTCGCCGATGCGGAAGGCGCGCCGGTTGCCGGATGCGCTCACCACGCCCGAGCCGGTAAGCGCGGCCACGCGCTCGTCGATCGCGCGGTCCATGCCGCCTGCCGCCACCAGCTCGTCGCACACCATGCGACCCTCCGGGCTGTCGAAGTCGATGCGCCGGTCGGCGAGCACCGCCTGGCGCGCGGCGCGCGCGCCGACGAAGCGCGCGAGGCGCAGGTTCGCGGCGCCCGGGATGATGCCTTCCTTCCTCGCCGGCAGCGTCATGTAGGCGTCGCGCGCGGCGATGATGTGGTCCATGGTGAGCAGGATCTGGCAGTGACCGCCGATGGCGAAGGCTTCCACCGCGGCGATCCACAGCTTCTCGACCGGCTCGGCGGCAGGATGCTCGGGGTCGATCTCGGGGCGCGCGAGCCCGCGGTAGAGCTTGTTCACCGCGCCCATGTCGCGCACCAGGTACCACAGGAACGGGATCCGGCCGTGGTACAGGTGCGTCAGGTTGATGCCCGCGCCGAACACGCGCTTGCCGGCGTAGCGGGGATGCCCGACCGCGTCGCCGCGCAGCACGCAAAGCTCGCTCGCGGGATCGAGCAGCGCCAGGTCGATCGCGGTCTCGAAGCCGTCGAGCGTGGTCGCGTCCTCGGCGTTCAGTACCTGCGGGTTGCGCATCGAGAGGTGGATCGCGCGGCCGCGGCGCTCCAGGCGCGCGCCCGGCAGATCGAGTGCGCTGCGCTTCTCCAGTTCGGGCAGCAGCGCGCGCGACTCGGCGCGCGGCAGCAGCATCGCGTGGCACAGGTGCCGCCCGGCGCGCTCGTCGGCGAGGACGTGCGACACGAAAATTCCCTGGTCGACCTCGGCGCCGTCCTTGTCGCGCTGCATCAGCCCGGCCTCGCGCTCGAGCTGCGCGCGCGTGGGCACGAGCCCGGGGAACGCCGCCGCGGCGGCTTCGCACAGCGCCTCGAGCCGTACGAAGCGCGCGCGGTTCCCGGTGAGCGTGTCGTAGACGGCCGCCGCGTGTGCAC
>JBAUTZ010000427.1:0-4145 GCA_049582445.1 Burkholderiales bacterium | reverse complement strand
GCCGCGCGGCGTCGGCGTCCGCCACGATGGTTCCGTGCACTTGCCTCAACCACACGGGCGGCGCGGGCAGCAGCTTCTCGAGGCGGCGCCTGTTATCGCGCACCGCTTCGGGATCGTCGCCGCAACGCGCGCCCAGGTTGAGGCTGGAGTACGGGCCCGTGCTGCAGCCGCCGCCGCGAGTCGTCATCAGCGCGGCCACCCCGGCGGGCGCCGGCCAATCGGGAGCGATGGGTTTCATCATTGCGCGCGCAGCGCCGCGAGGAGCCGCTGCATGTCGCCTGGCAGCTCCGAGCGCCAGGTCATTTCCTTGCCGGTGCGCGGGTGCGCCAGCGACAGCTCGCAGGCGTGCAGCGCCTGGCGCGGGAAAGCGAGAACGTGACGCGCGCCGCGCCGGTATACGGGGTCGCCCACCAGCGGATGGCGAATGTGCTGGAAATGCACGCGGATCTGATGCGTACGGCCGGTTTCGAGGCGGCACTCGACCAACGCGGCCGGTCCAAAGCGCTCGAGCACGCGATAGGCGGTGCGCGCCTCCTTCCCGCGCCGCGAAACCGCCATGCGCGTTCGCACCCGGGTATCCCGTCCCACCGGGGCGTCGATCGATCCGCTTTGAGGCGGGTCGCCCTGCACGACGGCGAGATACGTGCGCCGCATGGTGCGCGCTGCGAGCTGGGCCGCAAGCGCCGCCTGCGATTCGACGTTCTTCGCCACCACGAGCAAGCCGCTCGTGTCTTTGTCCAGGCGATGCACGATCCCGGCGCGCGGCACGGCCGCGAGCGAGGGCGCATGCGCGAGCAGGGCATTGAGCAGCGTGCGGTCGGGAACGCCTGCCCCGGGGTGCACGACGAGGCCGGCCGGCTTGTCGATCACGATCAGGTCCCGGTCCTCGAACACGATGTCGAGCGGCATGCGCTGAGCCCGCGGCGAGGCCGTCTCGGGTGCCGCCGGCGGAGCGAGGTCGATGCGCTCGCCGCCCGCAACCGCGCGCTTCGCCACCGCCGTCGCGCCTTCGACTCGCACATGCCCGGATTTCAGCCAGGCTTGCAGGCGGTTGCGCGAATATTGCGGGAACAATCGAGCCAGGGCTTGATCCAACCTCAAGCCCCCCATCGATGTCGGCACCTTTGCGCTCGTGGCCGCCGTGGAAGCGCGCTCCGGGTCCGCAGGCATCGTGGCGCTATAATTTTCGGCCTTACCCGCAGGACGCTGCCTCATGCGCACCAGTTTACTTGCTCTCCTATTGCTCGTCGCCACGCTCGGCCTCGGCGGCTGCGGCCTGATGAAGAACGCGACCGACGAAACCGCCAATTGGCCGGCGGACAAGCTCTACGGGGAAGCGAAGGACGAGATGGCCTCCAAGAACTGGAGCAATGCCATCAAGTATTTCGAAAAGCTGGAAGCGCGCTTTCCTTACGGGCGCTACGCGCAGCAGGCGCAGCTCGAGATGGCATATGCCTACTGGAAGGACGGCGAGCGGGCTTCCGCGATCTCGGCGGCCGACCGGTTCATCAAGCTGTACCCCAACCACCCCAACGTCGACTACGCCTTCTACCTCAAAGGCCTGGTCAACTTCAACGACAACGATGACCTGTTCAGCTTTCTGGCGCAGCCGGACATGACCGAACGCGATCCGAAAGCGTCGCGCGACGCCTTTCTCGCCTTCAAGGAAGTGGTGACGCGTTTTCCGGATTCGAAATACGCCTCGGACTCGGCGGCGCGCATGCGCTACCTGGTCAATGCTCTCGCCTGGCACGAGGTTCACGTCGCGGAGTACTACATGCGGCGCGGCGCTTACGTGGCCGCCGCGAACCGCGCCCAGTACGCGGTCAAGGAGTACCCGCGCGCGCCCGCCACCGAGGAAGCCATATTCATCATGGTCCAGGCCTACCGCGCCCTCGGCATGGCCGACCTGAGCGCTGACGCGGACCGCGTCATGCGGACGAACTTTCCGAACAGCAAGTACCTGCAGCCCGGCGGCTACACCAAGGGCGCGCCGTGGTGGAAGATCTGGGACGCGAACTGGTGACGAAGGACCCGGCGCCCGGCCGGCGGCGCTCCTAGGAGATCTTGATGCCCTCGTCCGCGATGTAATCGCGGATGACGGTGTCGATGTCGGAGTCGGCGCGGAACCCCATCGAAAGCGCGCGCGGCGTCTCAAAGCGCACCGGCCAGGTCCTGACGATCGCCTGGATGCGAGCCTCCGGCTTGAAGACCACCCGCTTCGAAGCCGCCTTGCCAGCGACGCGCTCGAGGGCCTCGAGCATCTGCGCGACGCTGGCGGTGATTCCCGGCAGATTGACCACGCGCTTGCTTCCCCAGGCGGCCGCGGGCAGTTCGTGCGCGTGGATGAACGCTTCCACCACGCGCTTGGGCGAGAGCAGCCAGACGCCGGTATCGGCCTCGACCGGGCACTCCGCGATCACGCCGTTCAGAGGCTCGCGCAGAATCCCGCTCGCGAACGAGGAAGCGGCGGCGTTCGGCTTGCCGGGCCTGACCACGATGGTCGGCAGGCGCAGCGAACGGCCGTCGACGAATCCCTTGCGCGAGTAATCGGCGATCAGGTACTCGCCGACGACCTTCTGCGTGCCGTAGGATGTTTGCGGAAGCGGCGTGGTGGAATCGTCGAGCACGGCGGGAAGCTCACCGCCGAACGCCGCGACCGAGCTCGTGAACACGACGCGCGGCGCCCTGGCGCACTGGCGCAGGCGCTCGAGCAGCAGACGCGTGCCCTCGAAGTTGACCCTCATGCCGAGGTCGAAGTCGGCCTCGGCGGCCCCGCTCACCACCGCGGCGAGATGGAACACCGCGCCGGTTTCCGGCGTGACCACGCGCTCGAGCGTTGCGCGATCCGACACGTCGCCGACGGTCGCCTGGAGGCGCCCGTCCTGCGGCAGCGGCGGAAAAGCCGCGTCGAGCAGCGCGATCGAGGAAACTGCGCGCTCCACGCCGTCGGGCGAGGTCAGCTTGCCGCGGGCGAGCAGCGCCCGCGCCAGCCGAAGGCCCAGGAACCCTCCTCCCCCGGTGATCACGACCTTCATGTCCGCCTCTGCGTCTCGCGTCTGGAGCGCGCGATTGTATCCGAGGGCTCCTTCGAAAAGAACGCCTCGACCTCTTGCAGCTCGCGCGTCGGCCGCATCGGCGGCAGGCTCGCGCGAATCAATCCGCCGTAAGGCCGCGAATAGAGGCGCGGATCGCACAGCATGAGCACGCCGCGGTCATTCTCGTCGCGAATGAGGCGGCCGGCCCCCTGCTTCAGCTGCAGGATCGCCTGCGGCAGCTGAAGCGCGGTGAATGGGTTGCCGCCTCGCGCGCGCAGCGCCTCGATGCGCGCCGAGAGCACCGGGTCGTCGGGCGGAGCGAACGGCAGCTTGTCGATCACGACCAGCGACAAGGCTTCGCCCCGCACGTCGACGCCCTCCCAGAAAGACTGGCTGCCGAGAAGCACCGCATTGCCCAGCGTCCGGAATCGCTCCAGCAACTCGCTGCGCGAGCCGGTGCCCTGAACCAGGAGCGGGAAGTCGATCGCGTCCCGATCGAAGCGCGCGGCGAGCAGCTCGTGCGCGCGCCGCAGCGCGCGCAGGGTCGTGAACAGCAGGAATGCTCGTCCGCCGCTGGCGCGCAGGACGGGATAGGCCGCATCGACCACTGCCGCCGTGAATCCCGGGTCGTTCGGATCCGACGGCAGATTGCGCGGCACGTAGAGCAGGGCCTGGCTGCCGAAATCGAACGGGCTCTCCCAGCGGCGCGCGGGCGCGTCGCCGACGCCCAGTTCGCGCGTGAAATGGCCGAAGTCCTCGCCCACCGCGAGCGTCGCCGAGGTGAAGATCCAGGCGCGCGGATGATCGGCCATCTGCCTGCGGAACAGCTCGGCGCAGGACAGCGGAGTGACGTGCAGTTGCGCCGCCTGGTTGAATACTTCGATCCAGCGCACTTCCTGGGCACCGTCCGTCTCCCGCAGCCGAGCGAGCGTCGCCCGCGCAGTTCCCGCACGCCGGCTGCACGACGCCAGGCCCTCGGATCGCTCGGCCTGCGCCGCGAGCGGTTCGGCGAGCGCCTCGAGCGCCTGCGCCAGCGCGTCGAGCGCCGACGGGAAATCGCTCAGGTGCTGCGCCTGCGACCACCCGATGCGCGCCGCGTAGCTGCCC
>JBAUTZ010000426.1:0-10686 GCA_049582445.1 Burkholderiales bacterium | reverse complement strand
GCGGAACGCAAGGTCGGCTTGATTCAACCGCGCGGGAAGGTGATTCTGGACACCTGCGGCGGCCTCGGCTATTTCGCCGCCTGGTGTTTGCGCGGTCAGGCGAGGCAGGTGCTTTCCTACGAGAAGTCGGCAGACGTGATCTGGCTGCGCAACCTCAATCCCTGGTCGCCCGAGGTTGGCGGCGCACTGACGTTAACCCACGGCGACATCGTCGAGCAGATCGTCATGCTGGCGAGCGACTCGGTCGACGCGATCCTGCACGATCCGCCGCGCTTCGGCATCGCCGGCGAGCTTTACTCCCAGGCCTTTTATGAGCAACTCGCCAGGGTGCTCAAGCGTAAGGGCAAGCTGTTTCATTACACCGGCGAGCCGAACAAACTGACCAGCGGCCGCGACGTACCCGGAGAAGTGATGAAACGCCTCCGGCGCGCCGGGTTTGTCGCGGAGCTGAATGGCGACGGCGTGTTGGGGGTGAGGAAGTGAACCTCATCACGCGAACAAATTCGCTCTAGCCGAGCACGCGAAGCGCCCCAGGGAGCACGCCGATCTCCAGCCGCCGCGCGGCAAGCCAGGGCAGCTCGCCGTCGGCTTCCACGACGAGCGGCGCGTCCGATTCGATGACGATGCGCCGCGCGCGCAGGATGCGCAGCACCGGGTCGCCCACGTGCCGCCCCCGCATGAGCTTCGGCACCAGGCGCAGGATCTGCCCGCGGGTCACGACGTCGGCGATCAGCACGTCGAGCAGGCCGTCGTCGGCGCTCGCCTCGGGGCAGGCCCAGAAGCTGCCGCCGAAGCATCGGCCGTTCATGATTGCGGCGATAGTCGAGCGCTGCTCGAAGGGCGCGCCGTCATCGAGTTGCAGCCGCACCTCGAGCGTCGGATAGCGGATCATGGTGCGCGCGATCGCGCCGAGATACGCCCCCGGCCCGGTGAGCCAGCGCGGCACCCCGGCGACGTGGCGCGCGACGTGCGCGCCGAAGCCGACGTCCATGCCGTTGGCGAAACAGCGCTCGCTGCCGTCGCCGCAGCGGATCACGCCTACGTCGTGCACGCGCGACTCGCCGCGCGCCATGGCCTGCACGATTCGGCGCCAATGCGGCCGCGGGTCGCCCGGGCGGCGTGGCGGCACCATCTTCGCGAAGTCATCGCCGCTTCCGAGCGGCACGACTCCGAGCGCCGGGCGCGCCTCCGCAGGAACGCGGAGCAGGCCGTTCACCACCTCGTGCACCGTGCCGTCGCCCCCGGCGGCGATCACCGCAGCGTATTGCCCGGCGGCGCCTTCGGCCAGGTGCGCCGCCTCCAGTCGCTCGCGGGTCTGGACGATGTCGAAGCGTGTCCCGGACTCGCGCAGCAACGCGGCCACCTGGGGCCACATGCGCCGCGCCCGACCGCGCCCGGCAGCCGGGTTCAGGATCGCGAGGACCCGGCTCATCCCCCCTTGATGACGCCCCGGGAGGCGAGCCGCGTGAGCTGCGCCTGGTCGTAGCCGAGGCCGCGCAGGATTTCCGCCGTATGCGCGCCGTGTGCCGGCGGATCGAAGCCCGGCCGCGCGGGCTCGTCGCGGAAGGCGATCGGCACGCCGAGATGGTCCCAGCCGCGCTCATCCTTCAGCACCATGGCACGCGTCTTGAAGTGCGGGTCATCGAGCGCCTCGGGCAGCGTGCGCAGCGGGGCGAACGCGACGTCGCGGCCGCGGAACCACTCGATCCACTCGGTTTTGGTTTTTGTCGAAAACACTTCCTTGAGAAATCTTCGAACCGGATCCTGGCCCCTGCCCGGCGGCAGCTCGCACAGCGCCACCAGGTCGGGCCGACCGAGCGGCTCGAGCAGGTTCTTCGCGAACTTCAGCTCCTGCCCGGCGAGCACCACAAAGTCGCGGTCAGCGGTCTCGTAGATCTGGTACAGCGCGTTGCCTCCGAGCGCGCGCTCGGAGGCGAGATCGGGTTGGCGCCGCTCGGTCATCGCCGTGCCCATGTTGTTCGGCAGGCAGGCGAGCAGGCAATCGGCCATCGCCATGTCGAGGTAGTCGCCGCGGCCGGTTTCCTTGCGGCGGTAGAGGGCCATCAGCACGCCGGCGAGCGTCATCATCGAGGCAAGCATGTCGGCGTTGGCGAGCGCCGGAATCGCGGGCCGGCCGTCGCCGCCGCGGTTGAGCGACAGCACGCCGGTCATCGCCTCGGTGGCGAGGTCGTGCGCCGCGATGTCGCGGTACGGCCCGCTCTGGCCGAAGGCGGCGATCGAGGCGTAGACGATACCCGGCGCGCGCGCGGCGACTTGCGCGTAGCCGATGCCGAGCCGCTCGGCGACGCCCGGGCGGAACGCTTCCAGCATCACGTCCGACTTTTCCGCGAGGCGCAGCAGCACCTCCACGCCGTCGGGGTCCTTGAGATCGAGCGCGAGGCTCTTCTTGCCGCGGTGCGTGTTGGCGAAATACACGCTCACGCCGTCGCGCGTCGGCCCGATTCTGCGGTTGGGCTCGCCCTCGCGGATCGATTCGATCTTGATCACCTCGGCACCGTGGTCGGCCATGAACTGCGTCGCGAGCGGCCCGGGGAGAAAGAGCGACAGGTCGATGACGCGCAGGCCTTCGAGCTTCATCAGACAACGTTCTCCTGCTTCAGTTTCGAGATTTCCTCTTCCCCGTAGCCGAGCTCGCGCAGCAGCTCGTCGGTGTGCTCGCCCAGCCCGGGCGCGGGCCGCGCGGGCAGCGGCTCGCCGATGCGAAACGGGCTCGCCACCAGCTTGAAGCCCGGGCGCTCCGGATGGTCGAACACCTGCACGCCGCCGCGCTCGAGGAAGTAGGGATTGTCGAGTGCCTGGGCCAAGTCGTAGACGGGACCGCAAGGAACCGTGCCGCGCAGGTTTCTCAGCCAAAACTCGGTCTTGTGCTTCGAAAACTCTTCGTCCAGAACCCGGGTCAATTCGTCCCGGTGCTCGCGCCGCGCGGCGAGGTCGCGGAACCCGGGCCGCGCCTTGAGATCGCTCCGCCCGAGCGCGTCGCACAGGAGCTCCCAGAAGCGCTGCGTCTGCGCCATGATGAAGATCCAGCCGTCCCCGGTGCGATACAGCTGCGAGGGCGCGATATACGGGTGCGCCGAGCGCGGCGCTCGGCCGGTAACCAGGCCCTCGTTCAGGTACCAGGCCGCCGGGTAGTTGAGCTGGTGCATGGCGACGTCGTACAGCGAAACGTCCAGGTCGCGGCCGCGCCCGCTCGCGCGCGCCTCCAGGATCCCGGCGAGCAGCGCGAGCGCGCAGCTGGTGCCGGTCGAATAGTCGACCACCGACAGGCCCATGCGCGCCGGCGGCCCGTCGGGCTCGCCGGTGAGCGTGAGCCATCCCGCCTCGCCCTGCATCAGGTAGTCGTACCCGGGCCAGCCCTTGCGCGCGCCGTCGCGGCCGTAGGCCGACAGATGCGCACAGACGATTTTGGGGTTTGTTTTCCTTAGCGATTCATAGGTAATTCCGAGTTTCTCCGGCTGATCGCCGCGCAGGTTGCCCATCAGGCCGTCCGCAGTGGCGACGAGCTTGAGCAGCACCTCGCGCCCCAGCGGGTGCTTGAGATCGAGCGTGAGCGACTTCTTGTTGCGGTTGAGGCACTGGAAGAAGTGGCTGTCGCCCTCGCCGAGGAAGTACGGTCCCACCGCGCGCGAGACATCGCCGCCGCCTTCGCGCTGCTCGATCTTGATCACTTCCGCGCCGAGGTCGGCCAGGTGCGCGCTGCCGAAGGGCCCGGCGCCGTACACCTCGACCGCCAGGATGCGTACGCCCGCGAGAGGCGGCATCAGGCCGGGTTCCGCGCGATGAGCTGCTTGGCGATGATGATGCGCTGCATCTCGTTGGTGCCCTCGCCGATGCACATGAGCGGCGCGTCGCGGTAGTAGCGCTCGACGTTGAACTCGGTCGAATAGCCGTAGCCGCCGTGGATGCGCACCGCCTCGATCGAGTTCTCGAGTGCGGCCTCCGAGGCGAAATACTTCGCCATGCCCGCTTCCATGTCGCAGCGCTCGCCGGCGTCGTAGGCGCGCGCCGCATTCTCCACCAGGAGGCGCGCCGCCTCGCAGCGCGTCGCCATCTCGCCGAGCTTCAACTGGATCGCCTGGTGTTCGCAGATCGGCTTGCCGAAGGTCTTGCGCACCTGCGAGTACGCCACCGCGTCCTTGAGCGCGGCGTTCGCCACGCCCACGCCGCGCGCGGCGACGTTGATGCGGCCGAGCTCGAGACCCCCAACGGCATGGTGAAAGCCCTTGCCTTCCGCGCCGCCGATGAGGTTCGCCGCCGGAACGCGGTAGTCCTCGAAGATCAGCTCGGCGGAGTCGATGCCCTTGTAGCCGAGCTTCTCGAGCTTCTTCGACACGCGAAAGCCCGGGCCCTTCTCGGCGAGAAACAGGCTCATGCCCTGGTGGCGCGGCTTCGCGTTCGGATCGGTCTTTACCAGCAGCGCGAAGCAGCTCCCCTTGATGCCGTTGGAGATCCAGGTCTTGGTGCCGTTGATCACGTAATGGTCGCCGTCGCGCACCGCGCGCGTGCGGATCGCCTGCAGGTCGGTGCCGCAGTCCGGCTCGGTGAGAGCGAGCCCGCCACGCACCTCGCCGCTCGCGAACTTCGGCAAGAAGCGCTGCTTCTGATCCTCGGTGCCGAAGCGCGCCACCGCCGCCGCCATGATGAGATGCGAGTTGAAGATGCCGGTGAGCGACATCCACACCTCCGAGATGCGGGCGACGATCCTGGCATAGGTGGACGCCGGCAGCCCGAGGCCGCCGTACTCCTGCGGAATGGTGGCGCCGAAAAGCCCCAGCGCCTTCATCGTCTGCACCATCGCCTCCGGGTACTCGTCCTTCTTCTCGAGCTCGCGCGCCTTGGGGCGCACTTCGCGCTCGAGCCACTTGCCGATCGCATCCAGGATCTGGGTTTCTTCCGCTGTGTTCATGGGCGCTTGGGTACCAGTACCGAACGTTTGAAGGTCATGACCGTGGTGCCGTCCTGCTTCCAGCCGCGCGTCGCCACCGTGACGATGCCCTGCGTCGGGCGCGACCTGGACTCGCGCTTTTCAAGCACGGTGGACTCGGCGTAGAGCGTGTCGCCGTTGAACACCGGCGCCGGCATGACGATCTCGGTCCAGCCCAGGTTCGCCACCGCGTGCTGGCTTACGTCGGCGACGCTCATCCCGACCACCACGGCGAGCGTGAGCGTGCTGTTGACCAGCGGCTTTCCGAACTCGGTGCGCTTGGCGTACTCCTCGTCGAAGTGCACCGGGTGCTGGTTCATGGTGAGCAGCGTGAACCAGGTGTTGTCGGCCGCGGTGATGGTGCGGCCGGGCCAGTGCTTGTACGTGTCGCCGACCGTGAAATCCTCGTAGTAGCGCCCCGCTGCCACGGCGGCTATTTCTTGTTCCAGACCGGCTTGCGCTTCTCGGCGAAGGCGGCAATCCCTTCGCGCCCCTCGTCGCTTGCGGCGTTGCACGAGATCACCTCGCCCGCGAGCTTGTAGGCGCCCTCCAGCCCCATCTCGAGCTGGCGGTAAAAGAGGCGCTTGCCGGCGGCCACCGCGCCCTGGGGCTTAGACGCCACCAGCGCGGCGAGCCTGTCGACTTCGGCGTCGAGCTCGGACGCGGGCACCACGCGGTTGACCAGGCCGTAGGCCTTCGCCGTCGGAGCGTCGATGAAATCTCCGGTGAGCAGCATCTCCATCGCCTGCTTGCGCCCGACGTTGCGCGCCAGCGCCACGCTCGGGGTGGAGCAAAACAGGCCGAAGTTCACTCCGCTCACCGCGAACCTGGCGCTGTCGGCAGCGACCGCGAGGTCGCACTGCGCCACCAGCTGGCACCCGGCCGCGGTCGCGGTGGCGTGCACCTTCGCGATCACGGGCTGCGGCAGCGAGACGATCGACACCATCATCCGGCCGCACTTCTGGAACAGCGCCTCGATCTTTTCCTGCGTTCCGAGAGATCCGATCTCCTTCAGGTCGTGCCCGGCACAGAAGCCGCGGCCGCGCGCCGCGAGCACCACCACGCGCACCGACGCGTCCTTCGCCAACGCGTCGAGCGCGGACTGCAGCTGGTCGAGCATCGCGCCGGAGAGGGCGTTGAACTGGTCGGGGCGGTTGAGCGTGAGGGTTGCGACGCCGTCGCGGTCTTCGCGCAGGAGAATCGGCTCGGCGGATTGCGGCACGGCGCTCATGGCAGTCTCCTTTACTCTTTACTCGATGGCCGACGCCGAGCGGGCCTGCTGGCGCAGCATGAATTTCTGTATCTTGCCGGTCGAGGTCTTCGGCAGCTCGCCGAATACCACCGCGCGCGGCGCCTTGAAGCGGGCCATGCGCTCGCGGCAGAACTCGACGATCTCCCGGTCCGATGCGCTGGCGCCGGGCTTGAGCTCGACGAAGGCGCAGGGCGTCTCGCCCCACTTCGGGTCGGGCATCGCCACCACCGCGGCGGCGAGCACCGCCGGGTGGCGGTACAGCACGTCCTCAACCTCGATCGACGAGATGTTCTCGCCGCCCGAGATGATGATGTCCTTGGAGCGGTCCTTGATCTTGACGTAGCCGTCGGGGCTCATCACCGCAAGGTCGCCCGAGTGGAACCACCCTCCGGCAAAAGCTTCCTGCGTCGCCCTGGGGTTCTTCAGGTATCCCTTCATGGTGATGTTGCCGCGGAACATGATCTCGCCCATCGTCTCGCCGTCGGCTGGTACCGGCTGCATGGTCTCGGAATCCATCACCGCAAGGCCCTCTTCCACCGTGTAGCGCACGCCCTGGCGGCCGTTCAACCGCACCTGCTCCTCGAGCGGCAGATCCTGCCACTCGGTGTGCTTGGCGCAGACGGTCGCCGGACCGTAAGTCTCGGTGAGACCGTAGACGTGGGTGATCGAGAAGCCCATCTTCTCCATGCCCTCGATTACCGCCGCGGGCGGCGCGGCGCCGGCCACCATCGCGTTCACCTTCCAGTCGATGCCCCGCTTCATCTCTGCCGGCGCGTTGATGAGCGTCTGGTGCACTATCGGCGCGCCGCAGTAGTGCGTGACATGGTGGCGCTTGATCAAAGGAAATATCAATGCAGGATCGACCCTGCGCAGACATACGCTGGTACCTGCGTTCGCCGCCATGGTCCAGGGGAAACACCAGCCGTTGCAGTGGAACATCGGCAGCGTCCACAGGTACACCGAGTGTTGCGGCATGCCCCACACCAGGATGTTGCCGACCCCGTTCAGATACGCGCCGCGGTGGTGGTAGACCACGCCCTTCGGATTGCCGGTGGTGCCCGACGTGTAGTTGAGCGAGATCGCCTGCCACTCGTCTGCCGGCCAGGGCCAGTTCCACTCCGGGTCGCCCTCGGCGAGCAGCTCGTCGTAGGTCTTCCCGCCGAGGCGCTTGCCGGGCCCGTCGTACGACGCGTCTTCCACGTCGATCACCTCGATCGGGCGGCCGAGCTTCGCCAGCGCCGCCTCGAGGGTGCCAGAGAATTCCTTGTCGGCGAGCAGGACCCGGGCCGCGCCGTGCGCGAGCATGAAGGCGATCGCCTCCGCATCGAGCCGGGTGTTGAGAGTATTGAGCGTCGCGCCGCACATCGGCACGCCGAAATGGGCCTCGTACATCTCCGGGATATTGGGCAGCATCGCCGCGACGGTGTCGCCCGGCCCGATGCCGCGCTTGGCGAGCGCCGAGCCCAGACGCCGGGCGCGCGCGTAGGTCTCGCGCCAGGTGTAGCGCCGCTCGCCGTGCACCACCGACACCCGCTGCGGATAGACGTACGCGGCGCGCTCGATGAAAGACAGCGGCGTCAGCGGCGCGTAGTTGGCGGGGTTCTTGTCGAGGTCCTGCTCGTAGGGATTAAGCTTCGCGCTCATGGGCGTAAAGTATAGCTCCGCATGGCGGCAACCATCGACATTCTGAAGCGCGAGATCAAGGCCCTGGCGTTCGACCAGTACGGGACGATCGTCGACATGCAGACCGGTCTCGCCGAGGCCGTCGCGCCGTTCCTGAAACGCAAGGGCTGGAACGGCAAGCCCGACAGCTTCGTCACCTGGTGGCGGCGCACGCACTTCGAGAACTCGATGATCGACGCGCTGTGCGACCGCGGGCACACGCCGTACCGCCAGATCGGCCATCGCGCCGTCTCCTACGTGATGGATCGCTGCGGCATCGCCTACACCCAGGACGAGGTGCGCGCGCTCGTCGCCGAGATCGAGAAGCTGACGCCGTTTCCGGACGTCATCGCAGCGCTGGACAGGCTCCGGACCCGGGGATACAAGCTCGCGATCCTGTCCAACGGCGATCGCGACATGCTGAAGGCCGCCGGGCCGCACATCGGCTTCGCCTTCGACCACGTCATCTCGGTGCAGGAAGCCGGCTATTTCAAGCCGCACTGGAAGACCTACGCCAAGGCCGAGGAGATCATCGGCGATGACCGCTCCGGGATTCTCTTCGTCGCCAACCACGCCTTCGACTGCATCGGCGCGAAGTCCTACGGCATGCGCACCGCCTTCATCGACCGCAGGAAGCGCCCCTTCGGCGAGACGCCGCACCAACCCGATCTCGTCGTCGCCGATTTCGCCGAGCTGGCGGCCGTGCTTACCTAGCCGACCCCGCGCTTGCAAACGAAAGCTCTGAGCGGTAAGTGAGCCCGGGAATCCAATACGCGCTAGGCGCGATGCTGCTGTTCGGAATCGGCGACCTGGTCTACAAGCGGGGCGCTGCGGCCGGTGCGCTGCCGCACCAGTTTCTCATGGTGCAGTCCTGGGTGTTCCTGCCGACCGTCACCGGCTATGCGCTGCTCACCGGCTCGCTGCACTTCGTCGCGGGTACGCTGTGGGGCGCGCTCGTCGGCGTGTTCGTGCTGACCGGCTTCTATAATTTCGCGCACAGCTTGAGATCCGGCCTGGTCAGCGTCAACGCGCCGGTGTTCCGCCTAAGCTTCGTCATCACCGCGGGCCTTGCCGTCGCGCTCCTCGGCGAACCGCTCACGGCGCTCAAGCTGGCGGGCATTGCGCTCGCGCTTGCCGCGGTCTGGTTGCTGCGAGGTGCCCGGACGGGCAACGACGCCGCGCGGCGCGAGAGTACTTCCTCGCTCGCGCGCGTACTGATAGCTACCGCCGCCGTCGGCGTCGGCAACGTGGTCTATAAGTACGGCCTGCGCGCGGGGGCAACACCGGCGTCGCTCATCGTGGCGCAGGCCGTCGTTGTCGTGAGCTGCGCGACCACCTTCGTCTACGCCGTGGACCGCCGCATCCGGCCCTCGCGCGCGGCGCTGCGCTACGCGCCGATGGCGGCGGTCGCGCTCGCCCTCGCCTTTTGCGCCATGGTCGAAAGCCTGGCGCGTGCGGACGCGAGCGTCGTGGTGCCCGTGGCGCAGATGGGCTTCGTCGTCACGTCGCTGTACGGCTTTCTCTTCCTGCGCGAGCCGTTCTCCGCGCGCAAGGGTGCGGGACTGGTGGCGGCGATCGCCGCTTTGGCGAGCTTCGCCTACGGCTAGCCACGGCGCCAGACAATGCCCTTCTTCGCCTCTTTCTCCATGCGGTCGAGCAACTTCTCGTGTGCCGCGGCCTCCTCCGCGGTCGCGCGCAGCACCACCAGCTTGGAGGTGTCCAGGCGCGCCGTGCCGGCCGCGCCCGGGACCGCATCCTCCAGTTCCATCATCAGGCTGTCCTGCCCGCGCGTCATGGCGAGGTAGACCTCGGCCAGCAGGCGGGCATCGAGCAGCGCTCCGTGGAGCGTGCGGTGGGCGTTGTCCACCGCGTAGCGCTCGCACAGCGCATCGAGCGAATTGCGCTTGCCCGGGTGCAGCTCGCGCGCGATCGCCAGAGTATCGGTCACGACCGAGACGTGGTCGGCGAGCTTGCCCAGCCCGGCGAGCCCGAGCTCCTGGTCGAGGAACTCGACGTCGAAGCCCGCGTTGTGAATCACCAGCTCGGCGCCGCGCACGTAGTCGAGGAAGTCCCTCGCCACTTCGGCAAAGCGCGGCTTGTCGGCCAGGAACTCGCGGGTCAGTCCGTGCACCTTGGCCGCGCCCTCCTCGATGTCGCGCTCCGGATTGAGATAGCTGTGGAAGTGGCGGTCGGTGACGCGCCGGCTGAGCAGCTCGACGCAGCCGATCTCGATCACGCGGTCGCCGAGCTTGGCGTTCAGTCCCGTGGTCTCGGTATCGAGCACGATCAGGCGGTCGGCCACCTTAGCCTCCGATCGCCCTGTTGGCGAGCGCGTCGGCCCGCTCGTTCTCGGGGTGGCCCGCATGTCCCCGCACCCAGTGCCACTCGATGTCGTGGCCGCTGGCCAGCTCGTCCAGCCGCCGCCAAAGATCCTCGTTCTTCACCGGTTTCTTGTCCGCGGTGCGCCAGCCGCGCCGCTTCCAGTCGTGGATCCACTGCGAAATCCCCTTCTGCACGTACTGCGAGTCGGTGTACAGGCGCACCTTGCAGCGCCGCCTGAGCGCCTCGAGCGCGCGGATCACCGCGGTGAGCTCCATGCGATTGTTCGTGGTCTCGCGCTCCCCGCCGTAAAGCTCCTTCTCGGCGCCGCCCGCGCGCAGCAGCACGCCCCAGCCGCCGGGACCCGGATTGCCCTTGCACGCGCCGTCGGCGTAGATCTCGACCACCTCGCCGCTCACGGCGACCTGCGCTCCGGATGCCGCTGCGCGTGCGTGAGCGCGCCGTTACGCTGCGGCATCGCGGCGAGCGCGCGCCGCCTGGCGCGCTC
>JBAUTZ010000425.1:0-1547 GCA_049582445.1 Burkholderiales bacterium | reverse complement strand
TTGCGATGCGCGAGCATCAGGCCGACCGTGTTGAGCCCATCGCAGAAGTCGTGCGCGATCACCGCCAGCGCCACGGCGACGCCGACCGAAGGCGCGACCTGGAAGCCGAGACCGATCGCCACGCCATCCATGCAACTGTGGCCGACCAGCGCCAGTGCCGACAGCATGCCGACCTTTGGGTGGTGGTGCTCCGGATAGTCCGCCTCGTGTACGTGGTGCACCAGCAGGAACCTCTCCAGGCCGTGGAACAGCAGGAAGCCGACCACCAGCGCGATCATCGCGCCGCCCGGATCGACCCGGTGCTGCTGCGCCAGGCCGAAGATCTCGGGCAGGATGTCGAACGCGACCACCCCCAGCAGCACGCCCGCCGTGAAGCTGAGGAGGTAATGCAGCCGGTCGCGGAACTTGAGCGCAAACAGGCCGCCGGCAAAGGTCGAAAAGAAGGTGGCGAGCGAGAGCAGCAGGGCGTTCATGGGCTGGGTGGCGATAGTATCGCGGGCCGCCCGAATTCGCTGGCCGCCGCCAATGCGACAATCGGCGCTGGAACCCAGCGCCATGCCCGCCCCCGCACGCGACATCCCTGACCGCCGGCTGCTCGGCCTGGTCACGGCCGCCATCGCCGCGATCGTTGCCTGGTTCGCCGTGCGGCCTTGGCTCGCGCCCGCTTGGCGCGAGCCGGGTAGCCCGGCGCTCTATGTCACCGGCGTGGCAGGCGTAATGCTCCTCCTCGTGCCCGCCGCGTTCGCAATCGCCAAGCGCGCCGGCGGAAGCCGCGATCCGCGCGGCTGGTTCAACGCGCATGTCGTCTGCTCGCTTGCCGGTGCAGTGCTGATCGCGGTGCACTCGGGCGGGTTCCTGCGCCGCCCGCCAGCGCTCCTGCTCGCCACCATCGTCGCGCTCGCGGCGCTCGGGGTCTGGGCGCGGCTGCGCGGATCGCGCCGCATGGCGGCGACCTTTGCCTCGAAGACCGGCCGGTTCACCCTCCCGGACGAGGCCGGGCGCGGGCGTCTGAGGCAGCTGATCGCCGAAAAGCGCGGACTCCTCAAGGATCTGGATGAGGAAGCGAATGAGGGAACCTTCTCGGTCACGCTATCGCATCTGCTGCGCAAGCCGCGGCTTGCGCTTGCCTACCGGCGGCTCGCCCGCGAGGAGTCCGTCCTGCTCGGCACGCGGGCCGCGGTGGGGACTGCGCAGGCGTGGTGGCGGCCGCTACACATGGCGCTCGCCTGGATTTTCGTGCTCGGCGTTGTCATTCACGTCCTGACGGTGACGTTCTTTGCCGGTTACGTCGCCGGCGGCGGGCCAATTACGTGGTGGCATCTCGCCGCGTGGGGAGCGGCATGGTGACCAAAAAAACAAATGCGCGCCTCGCGCTGATGATCGATCTCGAGCGCTGCACCGGCTGCAAGAGCTGCGAGGCGGCCTGCAAGCAGGAACATCGTCTCGGGCCTGGCGAATACCGCAACAAGGTGGTGTGGAGCGCGGGGGTCGAAGATCCCGCGCTCGCGTTTCTCACGCTCGCCTGCCAGCACTGCGAGCGCCCGGCA
>JBAUTZ010000424.1:0-3028 GCA_049582445.1 Burkholderiales bacterium | reverse complement strand
TCGTGGAGCAGAAACCGGTCCCGGCCCCCGCGCCGGAGCCTGCGCCGGCTGCGGCGCCAAGGCCGAAGGCCGTCGAGGAGAAGCACGCCTTAGCCCCGGCCCGGCCGCCGCTGCGGTTGGCGTCGGTCCGGTTCCACATCAAGCCGCGCGGCGACGTGTTCGTCGACGGTGTCGCCAAGGGGCGCACCCCGCCGCTGTCGCGCATCGAGCTCCGGCCGGGCACGCATACCATCGAGGTCCGCAACGGCGAGTACCCGCCGCTCAAGCTCCGGGTGAACCTGGGCGAGGCGGAAGAGATGACCGTTACGCACAGTTTCGTCACGCCGCACCAGCAGAAAGAGGGTCTGATCCCCCGCTGGCGCCGCAAGCTGGGGCTTTAGCCGCGATGAGCGAATCGACACCGGCGCAGATTGGCCGCTACCGCATCCTCGGCGAGCTCGGCCGCGGCGCGATGGGCATCGTCTACCGCGCCGAAGATCCCCTGCTCGACCGGCCGGTCGCGATCAAGACCATCATCATGTCGGCCGACCCGCAGGTGCGCGCCGAGTACGAGAAGCGCTTCTACCAGGAGGCGAAGGCGGCGGGCGGCCTGAACCACCCGAACCTGATCACCATCCACGACATCGGACGCGAGGGCGACCTCGCCTACATGGCGATGGAGCTGCTCGAAGGTGTCGAGCTGCGCGAGATGATGCGCCAAGGGCGAATGGAGCTGCGGGTCGCGCTCGAGATCCTGGCGCAGGTCGCAGAGGGCCTCGCCTACGCGCACGAGCGCGGGGTCGTGCACCGCGACATCAAGCCGGGCAACGTGATGGTGCTGGAGGGCAAGCGCGCCAAAGTGATGGATTTCGGCATCGCCAGGATGCGCGTCTCGGACATCCAGACGCAGACCGGAGCGGTGCTCGGGTCGCCGAAGTACATGTCGCCGGAACAGGTGCGGGGCGTCGTGGCCGACGGCCGCTCGGACATCTTCTCGCTCGGCATCGTGATCTACGAGGTCGTCGCAGGCACGCCGCCGTTTTCCGCGACCGACACCGCGCAGTTCATGCACAAGATCGCGACCTTCAACCCGCCGCCGCCGAGCCTGCTGAACGAGCGCCTGCCGCGCGTGCTCGACCTGATCGTGGCGCGCGCGCTGGAGAAGAATCCCGCCGACCGCTACCAGAGCGCGGCCGAACTCGCCGCGGACCTGCGTGGTTGCCTCGCGTCCCTGTCGGAATCGGGCGCGGCCTCGACGGCGGTCGACCTCGACCTCGCCGCCACGGTGGTGCAGCCCAGGGCGGGCGCGCAGACGAAAGTCGACACCAGGACGCTCACGCTCGCGCCGATACCGCAGGGCGCGGAGACCGGCCTGCACCTCGCGCTGTCGCGCCGCTTCGATTCCGGGGCAGGCCTCGCCCGGCTCGCCGTGTTGTCGCAGGCGGCCAAGCCGTGACCTCCCGGGTCGCCGAGTCGCGCTACGCCTGGGGCCGCATGATCGCCGCGCTGGCGATGATGACGCTCGGCGGTGCGGGCATGTACGGAGTCACGGTGGTGCTGCCGCAGATCCAGGCCGAGTTCGGCGTCGCGCGCTCCGCCGCGTCGCTGCCCTACACCCTCACCATGGTCGGCTTCGGCATCGGCGGCGTGCTGATGGGACGGCTGTCGGACCGCTTCGGCGTGATCGTGCCGGTGCTCATCGGCGCGGCTGCGCTCGGCGCCGGATTCGTCGCCGCCGGCAACGCGCGCAGCCTGCTCGAGTTCAGCCTGGCGCAGGGACTGGTGATCGGACTATTCGGAACCGCGGCGACCTTCGCTCCGCTCGTCGCCGACATCTCCCTGTGGTTCACGCGGCGCCGCGGCATCGCGGTGGCGATCGTCATCAGCGGCAATTACCTGGCGGGCGCGATCTGGCCGACCGTGATGCAGCACTTCTTCGACACCGTCGGCTGGCGCCGGACCTACGAGGGCGTCGGCGTGTTCTGCCTGCTGGCGATGCTGCCGCTCGCGCTGATGCTGCGGCGACGGCCGCCGGCGCTCGCCGCCGCGCCCGCCGGCCCAGCCAAGAGCGTGCTGCAACCTGCGCGGCCGCTGGGCTTCACGCCCAACGCCCTCACCGCGCTGCTGAGCATCGCCGGGGTGTCGTGCTGCGTCGCGATGGCGATGCCGCAGGTACACATCGTCGCCTACTGCGGCGACCTCGGCTACGGCGTGGCGCGCGGCGCCGAAATGCTGTCGCTGATGCTCGGCTGCGGCATCGTCAGCCGCCTCGCTTCGGGCTGGATATGCGATCGCATCGGCGGCCTGAGGACGCTGCTGCTCGGCTCAGCGCTGCAGGGGATCGCGCTGCTGCTGTTCCTGCCGTTCGACGGGCTCGCGTCGCTGTACGTGATCGCGGCGCTGTTCGGGCTGTTCCAGGGCGGGATCGTGCCCTCCTACGCGATCATCGTGCGCGAGCTGTTCTCGCCGCGCGAGGCCGGTGCGCGCACCGGCACCGTGCTGATGGCGACCCTGTTCGGCATGGCGCTCGGCGGCTGGATGTCCGGAGAGATCTTCGACCTGACCGGCTCTTACCGCGCCGCGTTCCTGAACGGCATCGCCTGGAACCTGGTCAACCTGTCGATCGCCGTCGGACTGCTGCTCCGCGCGCGCGGCTTTGCTCGCGCCACCGTCAGCTAGGCGTCAGTTTCTTCACCCCTCTTCTTGCTAGTCTGGCGCGCCCTTTCGCGAGCCGCGCATGCGCATCCTGGTAGTCGAAGACGACGAGGTTCTCGCCGCCGCCCTCACCCGGGCGCTGACCCAGTCGGCCTACGCCGTCGACCACGTCGCCAACGGCGAGGACGCGAACCTGGCGCTTGCGGCCGACACCTACGACCTCGTGGTGCTCGACCTCGCGCTGCCCGGCGTCGACGGCCTGCGCGTGCTCAGGCGCCTGCGCGACCGGCGCTCGCGCATCCCGGTGCTGGTGCTGAGCGCGCGAGACGCGCTCGAGGACCGCGTCGCCGGACTGGACGAGGGCGCCGACGACTACCTCACCAAGCCGTTCGAC
>JBAUTZ010000423.1:0-2848 GCA_049582445.1 Burkholderiales bacterium | reverse complement strand
GCTGCTGCTCGCCGCCGGAGAGCTCGCCCGGCCGGTGCTCGAGGCGCGCGCCGAGACCCACTTCCTCGAGCACCCGCGCGGCGCGGCGGTGCGCTTCCGCGGTCTCCAATCGGCGGATGATGAGCGGCATGGCGACGTTCTCGACCGCCGAAAACTCCGGCAGCAGGTGGTGGAACTGGTACACGAAGCCGAGCGTTTCGTTGCGCACGCGCCCGCGCTCGGCCTCGCCCATGGCGCTGAACGCGCGGCCCTGCACCGTGACGGTCCCTTCATTGGGCAGATCGAGCCCGCCGAGCAGGTGCAGCAGCGTCGACTTGCCCGAGCCCGAGCGCCCGACGATGACGATGCGCTCGCCCGGCCGCACCTCGAGGTCGACGCCGGCCAGCACGTTCACCGAGGACGGCCCGAGGTAGGTCTTTTTCAGGCCCGCGCAGGCGAGCACCGGCTCACTCATAGCGCAGCGCCTCGGCGGGATTGACGCGCGAGGCGCGCCAGCTCGGGTAGAGCGTCGCCAGGAACGAGAGCACGAGCGACATCAGCGCGATTATGACGACGTCGGTGGAATGCACCTGCGAGGGCAGCTCGGGGATCAGGTACACGTCCTTGGACAGGAACTGGACCCTGAAGAAGCGCTCGATCGCCGGGACCACGGTCTCGACGTTGAGCGCGGAGATGACGCCGGTCACCACGCCAATCAGCGTGCCGAGCACGCCGATGACGGCCCCCTGCACCATGAACACCTGCATGATCGAGCCCGGAGAAGCGCCGAGCGTGCGCAGGATCGCGATGTCGGCCTGCTTGTCGGTGACCAGCATCACCAGCGCCGAGACCACGTTGAACGCGGCGACCGCGACGATCAGGGCGAGGATCAGGAACATGACGCGCTTCTCGATCTCGACCGCGCGGAAGAAGTTCGCGTGGCTTCGCGTCCAGTCGCTGGCGTAGACGCCCGGCCCGAGGCGCGTCATCTCCTCCTCCGCCACGGAGCGCGCCGCGAACAGGTCGTCCAGCTTGAGCCGCACGCCGGACACGGCGTCGCCCATCTGGTAGAGCTTCTGCGCATCCTGCAGGTCGATGAGCGCAAGGCCCGCGTCCGCCTCCACGAAGCCGATGTCGAAGATGCCGACCACAGTGAACTGCTTTAGCCGCGGGATCACGCCGGCGGGCGTTACCAGCCCCTGGGGCGCGATCAGCGCGACCTTGTCTCCCGGGTACACCCCGAGCGCGCGCGCGAGGTCGACGCCCAGGACGATGCCGAACGATCCGGGCTTGAGCGCGAACAGGTTGCCGGCGCGCATGTGGGCGCCGAATTCCGCCACCCGCTCCTCGCTTTCCGGGACGATCCCGCGCACCACGGTGCCGCGCACCGCCTGACCGAACGTCAGCAATCCCTGCGCGCTGACGTACGGCGCGGCTGCGATCACGTGGCGGTTGCGCATCGCCTCGCGCTCGACCTGACGCCAGTCCGACAGCCGCCCGTCGTTGCCCGTGATCTGCACGTGCGACACCACGCCGAGGATCCGGGAGCGCAGCTCCTGCTGGAAGCCGTTCATCACCGAGAGCACGACGATCAGCGCCCAGACGCCGAGCGCGATGCCCGCCATGGAGATGAGGGAAATGAAGCTGATGAAGTGATTGCGGCGCTTGGCGCGCGTATAGCGCAGGCCGATCAGCAGTTCGTAACGCACGGTGGCGCGAGAATACTACAATCGCCCGGATGGATTCCGGGGAGACGGCGCAACTTGCACGGCTGATCCGCGGCCAGCGCGTGGCGGCGCTCGGCACGCTGCGCCAGAGCGCGCCCCTGGTATCGATGGTTTCGTACCTGCCGCAAGCCGATTTCTCGGCGATCGTGCTGCGCATCAGCCGGCTCGCCTGGCACACCCAGGACATGCTCGCGGACCCGCGCGTGTCGCTCGTCATCGCCGAGACCGACGACGGGCGCGCCGACCCGCAGACGCTCGCGCGCGTCACGCTGCGCGGCGAGGCCGGGCAGCTGGCGGGCGAGGGCGACGAGTTCGAGCGCCTGAAGCGCGCCTGGCTCGCGCGCTTCCCTCAATCGGCGGTCACCTTCGAGCTCGCGGACTTTTCCTTCTGGCGCATCGCGCCGCGCGACGCGCGTTTCGTCGCCGGCCTCGGCCGCACCTATAATCTGTCTGCCGCCGCATTGCGACAGGCGGCTACTTGAGCGAAACGGAGGAACTGCATGGCGAACGAAGGTTTCCACGAACCGGTCGGGGAGCTTTCCGACGAGACGCGCGACATGCACCGCGCGATCACCTCGCTGATGGAGGAGCTGGAGGCGGTCGACTGGTACAACCAGAGGGTCGACGCGTGCAAGGACAAGACGCTCAAGGCGATCCTCGCCCACAACCGCGACGAGGAGAAGGAGCACGCGGCGATGGTGCTGGAGTGGATCCGGCGCAAGGACCCGAGCTTCGACAAGGAGCTCAAGGACTACCTGTTCACCACCAAGCCGCTGACGCACGACTAGCGCTTTCGCGATGCGCATCATCGGCGTCGATTTCACCTCGGCGCCGCGCAAGGCGAAGCCGATCGCCGTCGCCCACGGGGCTCTGCGCGGCAAAGCGCTTCGAATTCTCGCGCTCGAGCCGCTGGCCGATTTCGCCGCCTTCGAAAGCCTGCTCGCCCGTCCGGGGCCGTGGCTCGGCGGGTTCGATTTCCCGTTCGGCCTGCCGCAGGAGCTGGTGCGCGATCTGGGCTGGCCCGGACGCTGGAAGTCGCTGCTCGCGCACTGCGCCCGCCTGACGCGCGCTGAGCTGCGCGCGGCGCTCGATGCCTACCGCGCGACGCGCCCCGCCGGGCGCAAGTACGCGCATCGCGCGAC
>JBAUTZ010000422.1:0-4480 GCA_049582445.1 Burkholderiales bacterium | reverse complement strand
CTACGGCCTTGCCAACCTCAGGCGCCACGCGCGCGGCAACGCCGTCCAGGTGGCGAGCCTCGCGCTCGGTCTCACCGCGATGCTGCTGCTCGGCTTCACGCGCAACGACCTGGTCGACGCCTGGCGGCGCGCCGCGCCGCCCGACGCACCGAACCGCTTCGTGCTCGGCATCCAGCCCGAGCAGCTCGCGCCGGTGAAGGGCTTCCTCGCCTCGCACGGCATCGGACTGCCCGACATCTACCCGATGGTGCGCGGCCGCGTGGTGGCGCGCGACGGCAAGTCAGTGTCCGAGAAGGACTACGACGAGGAGCGCGCCAAGCGCCTGGTCGAGCGCGAGTTCAACCTGAGCTACGCCGACGTCCTGCCGGGCTACAACCAGATCGCCGCCGGCCGCTGGTGGACCGAGGGCAGCGACCCGCACCAGCTCTCGGTCGAGCAGGGCATCGCCAACACGCTCGGCTGGAAGCTCGGCGACGAGCTCGAATTCGAGATCGGCGGCGAGCCGGTCAAGGCGCGCATCACGTCGCTCAGGAAGCTGCGCTGGGACTCGATGAAGGTCAATTTCTTCGTCATCGCTCCGCCGGCGCTGCTCGAGGCGATGCCCACCAGCTTCATCACCGCGTTCCGCGTCGCCCAGGGCGAGGAGCGCGCGATGAACGAGCTTACGCAGCGCTTCCCCAACCTCACCGTAGTCGACGTCGGAGCCGCGGTGCGCCAGGCGCAGAGCATCATCGACCAGCTGATCAGCGCGGTGCAGTTCGTGTTCCTGTTCGCGCTCGGCGCGGGGGTGCTGGTGCTCTACTCGGCGCTGGTGGCAACCGAAGACGAGCGCCGGCGCGAAGCCGCGGTGATGCGCGTCTACGGCGCCTCGCGCCGCCAGGTCGCCGGCAGCCAGCGCGCCGAGTTCCTCGCCATGGGCGTCACCGCCGGCGTGCTCGCCACGATCGGGGCCGCGGTCATCGGCCAGATCCTGGCTCGGCGCATCTTCGATCTCGACCTGCTGCCGGGCCCGATGCTGCTCGTCGCCGGCCCGCTCGCCGGCGTCCTGCTTCTGTCCCTAAATGCGTGGCTCTCCTCGCGCAAAGTCCTGCGCGCCTCGCCCGCCCTGACCTTGAGGGAGTCCGTCTAGCTAAATGGGGTCAGAGTCGATTTATTTCCAGCTGCCGCTGCTACAGGCTGAATTCGGATTGCCCGCCTTCGCGGCCGGCGCTGCTCCGCGCCGGGCGGCCGCGCGGAGCGGGTCCGAGTTGCCGTCCGAGCGAGGCTTCGGCCTGCCTTCGGGCATCTTCAGTGGCGAGCAGATGGCCCGATGTGGTCGCCGCGCGGATCTCGGTGACGATGGCCTCATCAAGCTGCTCGCGAAACAGGGTGCGGTACGCCATTTGTCGCGCGAGCGGTGCGTTCCCCAGCGCCGTGTAGAGAGCATGCTCGCTGAGCAGTGTGTCATCCTTTCCCATGCCATTCCGGCCGAAGCTCGACCATCGGTACAGCTCCGGAGAAGTGACGAGCCCTGCGCGCACAGGGTTGAGCTCGATGTAGCGCATGCACGCGAGCAGGTAGTCCTCCGCATGCACGCCGCAGGCGCGAAAACGTCCTTCCCACAGGGTGCCGGTGCGCTCGTATTTGCGGTTGACGTTGCGCACGTAGCGCCGACCGAGCGCTTGCATGAGGCCCGAGGCATGTTCCGGCCGTTCCGGCGTGAGCAGCAGGTGAACGTGGTTGGTCATGAGCACGTAGGCGTGCAGCCGAACCCCGAAGCGCTCGGCATCGCGGCGCAGCCAATAGAGGTAGGCGTGGCAGTCCTCCGGGCCGAAAAAGCACGCGGAGCGGTTGTTGCCACGCTGGACGATGTGAAGCGGAAGGCCTGCAAGCGTGATGCGCGGGCGACGGGGCATGGACGAATCCAGGGTCAGGCTAAGCCGAGAAACGGCCGAGGACGCCGCGCGTTGACGTACCTGCGCGGGGACAGGGAATTCGTATCTGACCCCATTTTTGGGGATTTGCTGAGAGAATCGCGCTAAGCCCATGTCGAAACAAGCCACGCCATACGAATTGCTCGGAGGAGACGAGGTGCTACGGCGCCTGGTCGGGCGCTTCTATGCCCTGATGGACTCGGAGCCGGAGTTCCACGCGGTAAGGAAGCTCCATCCCGCCGACCTCACGAATTCGACCGAGAAGCTGTACATGTTCCTGTCGGGCTACCTCGGCGGGCCGCCGCTCTACCACCAGAAGATCGGCAACCCGATGCTGCGCGCGCGCCACCTGCCGTTTCCGATCGGCAAGGCAGAGCGCGACGCCTGGCTCGCGTGCATGCGGCGCGCGCTCGACGAGACCGGGGTCGAGCCGCCCGAGCTCAAGGACTGGCTGATGCAGCAGTTCTTCGGCACCGCCGACTGGATGCGCAACAAGCAGGGCGACATGCCGGGGCAGGCATGAGCGAGCTACTCTCCGTGCTGACGCTCGTCGCCGCGGTGGTGGCGGCGGTGGCGGTCGTGGTGATGCTCGGGCGCGAGCGCGCCTCCTCGCGCGAGGCGCGCGAGGAACTGTCGCGCGGCCTGTCGTCTTTCAGCCAGAACATCTCGACCCAGATGACCTCGATCGCCACAGTGCAGAACAACCAGATCGACAGCTTCGCGCTGCAGCTGGAGAATTTCCGCCGCACGCTGGAGGAGCAGCTCGCGCGGGTGCAGGACCAGCAGCGGCTCGCCGCCAAGGACACGCGCGAGACGCTCGAGCAGCGCCTGGAAAAGCTGCAGCAGGACAACGCCGCGAAGCTCGAGCAGATGCGCCAGACGGTCGACGAGAAGCTGCACGCGACGCTCGAGCAGCGCTTGTCGGAATCCTTCAAGCAGGTATCCGAGCGCCTGGAGCAGGTGCACAAGGGGCTGGGCGAGATGCAGGTGCTCGCCGCCGGCGTCGGCGACCTGAAGAAGGTGCTGTCCAACGTCATGAACCGCGGCGTGATGGGCGAGGTGCAGCTCGCGGCGCTGCTGGATCAGATGCTGACGCCCGAGCAGTACGAGACCAACGTGGCGACGAAGCCCGGCTCGAAGGACCGCGTCGAGTTCGCGATCAGGCTCCCGGGGCGCGACAGCGAGGGCGTGGTGTGGCTGCCGCTCGACGCCAAGTTCCCCACCGAGGACTACCAGCGGATGCAGGACGCGCAGGAGGCCGCCGATCTCGCGGGGGTCGAGGCCGCGGCGAAGGCGCTGGAGAACCGCATCCGGATGGAAGGAAAGACGATCGCCGAGAAGTACCTCGCGCCGCCGGCGACCACCGACTTCGCTCTGCTTTACCTGCCGTTCGAGGGGCTGTACGCGGAGGTGCTGAGGCGGCCCGGCCTGTTCGAGGCGCTGCAGCGCGACTTCCGGGTCACCGTGTGCGGGCCGACCACGCTCAGCGCGCTGCTGAACAGCCTGCAGATGGGCTTCAAGACGCTGGCGATCGAGAAGCGCTCCTCCGAAGTCTGGCAGGTGCTCGGGGCGGTGAAGGGCGAGTTCGGCAGGTTCGCCGAGGTGCTGGCGCGCACCAAGGCGCAGCTGCAGACCGTCGCCAACACCATCGACCAGGCCGAGGTGCGCACGCGCCAGATCGAGAGAAAACTGAAAGACGTCGAGGCGCTGCCCGGCGCCGAATCGACGCCGCTCATCGAGCGCGACCTCTAGCGGGAAGTCTCCTCGGCGGCCGGCCGTTCCTCGAGCGCCGCCGGCCGGTACCAGCCCAGGGTGTCCTTCAGCTTCACCACTTCGCCGACGATGACGAGCGCGGGCGGGCGCACCTTCTCCCGCGCCGCGAGCGCCGGCAGCGACTCGAGCGTCCCGGCGACCACGCGCTGCTTTGGGAGGGTCGCCTTCTCCACCAGCGCTGCCGGGGTGGACGCGGGCAGGCCGTGCGCGACGAGCTGGGCGCAAAGCTGCGGCAGGCCGCGCACGCCCATGTAGATCACCACCGTCTGCTTCGGGCGCGCGAGCACGTCCCAGTTGAGCTCGAGGCTGCCGTCCTTCAGGTGGCCGGTGACGAACACGCAGGAATGGGCGTAATCGCGGTGGGTGAGGGGGATGCCGGCGTAGGCCGCCATGCCGCTCGCCGCGGTGATTCCGGGCACCACCTCGAACGCGATGCCGTGCGCGGCAAGGGTCGCGATCTCCTCGCCGCCGCGGCCGAAGATGAACGGGTCGCCGCCCTTCAGGCGCACGACGCGCTTGCCCTGCTGTGCCAGGCGCACCATCAGCGCGTTGATCTCGTCCTGCTTGAGCGCGTGGTTGTCGCTTTCCTTGCCGACGTACATGCGCTCGGCGTCGCGCCGCGCCAGGTCGACGATCGCCGGAGCGACCAGATGGTCGTAGAGCACCACGTCGGCGCGCTGCATCACGTTCAGCGCACGCAGCGTGAGGAGATCGGGATTGCCCGGTCCGCCGCCCACCAAGTAGACCATGCCCGCGGGAGCGCCGCGCGCCGCGTCCTGCCCGAGCTCGCGCTC
>JBAUTZ010000421.1:0-7214 GCA_049582445.1 Burkholderiales bacterium | reverse complement strand
TTCGCGCGCGAAGAATTCGTCCACGGGCTTGCCGTTGACCACAAACTGGCCCTTCCCGGATTTCATGAACACTCTGGCCACCGCGCTCTTGCGACGGCCCGTACCGTAATAATAGTCACCAACCATGGTTTAGTGCCTCAGACTTGCAGTGCTTTAGGCTGCTGGGCTGCGTGCGGGTGCACGGCCTCAGCGTAGATCTTGAGTTTCTTGAGCATCGAGTAGCCGAGCGGTCCCTTCGGCAACATCCCCTTCACCGCCCGCTGCAGCACTCGATCGGGATGCTTCGCTTGCAGCTTTGCGAAATTGGTCTCGCGAATGCCACCCGGATATCCCGTATGGCGATAATATTTTTTGTCCTCGGCCTTCCTGCCGGTCACCCTGATCTTCGAGGCATTGACGACTACGATATAGTCGCCGGTGTCGACATGTGGCGTGTATTCCGGCTTGTGCTTGCCCCGCAGTCGTGATGCGATCTGGACCGCAAGGCGGCCGAGCACCTTGCCCTGCGCGTCGACCACGTACCAGTCGTTGCGCACTTCGCCTGGCTTCGCAGAATACGTCTTCATGTTGCGGCCGCTCGTGAAAAGGTGCGAATTTTATTGGACCCGCCGCGTCCCGTCAAAGGTCGACAGCAGCGAGACAAAAAAAAGCGCAACTCGCGAGAGTTGCGCTGAATCCACCAAAGGAGGAGGGTGGAGGAGACAAAACCTTGGTGCTCCATCGAGCACCTCACTGGTCGTCAGTTTAAGAGTCCGAATGCTGCAACGCAAAACCATAAATATTATGCATCGATTAGTTTTGCATATCAGTGTCGTGTTTATCTTATCCATTGATTGAACGACTAGAATGCCGCCACGATCAGTTCTGTCCGTGATTAGTTGCGCATAAGTCCATAACGCTGACGGGACATTTCTATTGCATCGCAACAAACCTCTGATTTGTCAAGGATTCAGGAATGGATTGCAGCGTGCGTTGGGCCGGGGGGATGAGCTTTCTCGCCGAGACGGGGAGCAACCACATCGTGGCGATGGATGGCGCGCCGGAGGGCGGCGGTCGAAATCTGGCGCCCAGACCGATGGAAATGGTCCTGGTGGGGACGGGAGGCTGCGCTGCCTACGACGTCGTCGTGATCCTCAAGCGAAGCGGCCAGAACATCACCGGATGCGAAGTCAAGCTCACCTCGGAGCGGGCGCCGACCGATCCCAAGGTATATACGCGGATCCACATGCATTTCGTGGTCCGCGGTCGCGGCCTCAAGCGCAACCTGGTCGAGCACGCCATCCGTCTCTCGCATGAGAAGTACTGCTCGGCATCGATCATGCTCGGCAAGACCGCCGAGATCAGTCACGACTTCGAAATCGTCGAGGAATAACCTTGCTACACCCGGTATGCGACCGTCGTCATGATCTTCGAGAGCGCGCGCATTGCGAGTTTCGCCGCTGCCGGAAGCTCCGCGGCACCGAGCGCGATCGCGGTGTCGCGATGCTTGACCTCGTCGACGCGCATCGCCTCGACGACCGAACGCGTACGCTCATCCTCCGGCGCAAGTTGCTCGAGATGACCGCTGAGGTGCGCCTCGACCTGGCGCTCCGTTTCCGCGAGAAAGGCGAGATTCCAGCGATCTCCGAGCGCGCCGGCGGCCACGCCGATCGCGAGTGAGCCCGCGTACCACAGCGGATTGAGCAGGCTCAGGCGGCCGCCAAGCTCTCGCACCCGCTGCGCGCTCCACGACAGGTGGTCCTCTTCTTCCCGCGCGGCCTGCTCGAGCGAGCCTCGCGCGCTCGCGTCCTGCGCAGTGAGGGCCTGGCCCTGATAGAGCGCCTGAGCACAGACTTCCCCGACGTGATTGACGCGCATCAGGGCGGCGGCCTGGGCCTGCTGGCGCGGTTCGAGGTCTGCTTCCGGAATGGAGCCGGAGGGCGACGGCCGCTCGGCGCGGTGCACTCCGCTCACCGTCCGCAACGCCCGGTCGAACCCGACGATCAGGCAGTCGATTCCGGCAGGTCTCCCCGCAGCGCGATCCGTGATGGGCATCTAGCCTGCGCTAGAAGGCATGCTTGATGGTCGTCGATAGCAGCTGCGGGTCCTCGCCAGGGAGCGGTGCGGCGTTGGTCGAGGACTGCGTACCGCCATTGTCGGTGTAGAGCTGGTACGTGGCCGCGGAATCGTTCCGGATGCGGGCGTAGGTCAGTCCAAGCGACGTGCGCTTGGAGAGATCGTAAACGTAGGCCAGCGCGAACATATTGGCCCCGGTGTTCGCCCCCTGCACCTTGTCGTCGTTCGCCCAGGTGTAGTGCGCGTACAGGTTGTGCGCACCGTAGGTATAGCTGAGCGGGATGGTCCACGCGTCGCGCTTGGCGGCATCGGTGCCCGTCGTGGACTTGAGCTTGGAATTGTTCCAGCCCAGCCCGACCTTTAAGCCACTCCAGCGGTAGTACGCATACACCGTATCGCCGCGCTGATCGGCAAGTGAGGCATCGGGCTTCGAATTCCAGTAACTGTAACCGACCTGCCAGTTCGAGCCGCTATACGTGGGGTTCAGGTTCCAGGCCGAGCCCTTGCGCACCGTGCTGTTCAAGTCCGCCTCGGAGACGGCGCCCGCGTTAGCCGAGTAGGCCGTCGTCAGCTGAAAGCCGCTCCAGTCGGGCGTATCCCAGCGGATGACGTTCGACGTTCGGGTGGCGTTGGCAATTGCCTGGGTCGTCGCGCCGTTCTGCACGAAGTCGAACAGCGACACCGACCTCGCCTTGTCCGAGCCGGCCTTGCGGTAGATGTCGTCCGGCTGCAGGCCGTAGTGAAGGTCATAGCGCCCGAACGTGAGACTGCCCCAGGCGCGGCTCCGCAAGCCGACCCATGTGTTCCCGCCAGCCGACGCGCCGGCGCCGTTGTCGGGGGCGAAGCGGCTGTCGAGCTGGGCGATCGCCTGCAAACCGTTGCCGACGTCCTCGGTGATCGTGAAGATGATGCGCGAGTTGTTGTCGGTGACGCGATTCTCGCTGTTGTTGCCGACGCGCGCAGGATTGACGTTGTCGAGCTTGATGTTCTCGAGACCCATCTTGATGAACCCGCCGATGGTGAGACTCGACTGCGCCAAAGCCAGCCCCGGAACCGCCGCCAGCGCTCCCGCGAGCGCAGTGACCTTCAGTACGTTCCTCATGGCCGAATCTCCCTGGCGCAGCTGTGTTGACCGATACTACTCGGACCGATTCGGCGCTGTCCATGACCCGCCCGGAAGTCAGGTAAGCGCGGTGTGCATTACGTTGCGCCCGGGCAAAAAAAAACGGGCGTCTCGCGACGCCCGTTTCGAGTGCTGCGACCGGACTCGCAGTCCGGCCTAAAGCTTTACCGCTCTTAGAACGAAGCCTTCATGGTCAGCGCGATCAGCTGCGGATCTTCGCCGGCCATCGGCGCTGCGTTGGTCGAGGAGAGACCGGTCACGCCGTTGCCGCCGTCCGTAAACAGCGCGTATGCGGCGTTCGACTCGTTCTTGATCTGCGCATAGGTCAGGCCAACCGAGGTGCGCTTGGACAGGTCGTATACATAGGCAGCAGCGATCATCTTCGCGCCCGTGCTGCCGATCCCCGCGCTATCCTGCGCCTTGTCCTTGTTCGCCACCGTGTAGTGCGCCAGGAAGTTGTGCGGGCCGGCGGTCCAGGAAACCGGGATCGACCAGGCGTCACGATTGGCCAGGTCAGCGCCAGTCACCGGGTTCTTCAGCTTCGACTTGTTGAACGAGGCGCCGATCTTGAAGTCGCCGAACTTGAACCAGCCGAACAGGTTATTACCGGTCTGGTCGGCGAGCGACGCATCGGGCTTCGAATCCCAGTAGCTATAGCCCACCTGCCAGTTGGAAGCCGTGAACTGCGGGTTGATGTTCCAGGCTTGGCCCTTGCGGTTCGTCACTGCCGCGGCCGTCCCGCCAAGGTCGTTTTCGCTCGTACCGCCGGCGTTGGTGCTATACGCCGCGATCATGTCGAAACCATTCCAGTTCGGCGACTGCCACTTGATCGCGTTCGGCGTGCGAGTCGCGTTGGCGATCGCTGCGGTGGTCGCGGTACCGGCGACGGTCGTCACGTTCACGAAGTCGAGCAGCGAGATCGACGCCGCCTTCAGGGCGCCGGCCTTGTTGACGATATCGCTCGCGTTCTGGCCGTAATGGAGGTCAAAGCGGCCGATCCCGAGAAAGCCCATGCTGGCGCTGCGCAGGCCCACCCACGTATTGCCCGTGGCGGCGATGGCGCCGTTGTCCGGCGCGAAGCGGTTGTCGATCTGCCCAACTGCCTGCAACCCGTTACCCAGGTCTTCCGTGACGTTGAAAATCAGGCGCGACGAGTTGTCCGCCACGCGCATCTCGCTGTTGTTGCCACCAGGCGCGCGCGCCGAGCTGAAGCTGCCGAGCTTGATGTTTTCCAAGCCCATCTTGAAGAAGCCGCTGATCGTGACGCTCGATTGCGCGAACGCCATGCCAGGGATTGCCAGGGCGCCGGCAACCGCGACGGCCATGAGTTTCTTAGTCATCAATAATTCTCCCGACTATTGTTGAGGGACTGGGCGGCAAATGCTGCCCGGTTAACTTCTACCGGCGGCATTGTTGGTTTTGTCACCGCCCGGCCAACCTCTCTCTTGAGAAGTTGCATGAATTGTGCCGAGTCTGATGCTGGAAAGACAAGCTTCGCACTCGAATTCGTGAATTTTGAGCACGTCCTTGTTGCGCTTTAGCAACAATATTTTATATCTCAAAATCAGATAGTTAGTTTTTAGAGAGCAAATCCATCAAGGCCTTGCCCGGATCGGCAGCCCGCATCATGGCTTCGCCGACCAGGAATGCGGAGACGTTCTTCGCCCGCAGGCGCAGGACGTCCTCGCGGGTCAGGATGCCGCTCTCGCTAACAACAATCCGCTCCTCAGGCACTTTCGGCAGCAACGCGAGCGTCGTCTCGAGCCGGGTCTCGAACGTCCGCAAGTCCCGATTGTTGATTCCAATCAATGGGGTAACGAGCCGAAGGGCCAAATCGAGCTGTGCTCCGTCGTGCACTTCCACGAGCACCGCCATCCCGAGACCGCGCGCGATCTCCTCGAGCGCCTGCATGGTCGCCATATCCAGCGCCGCGGCGATGAGGAGCACGCAATCGGCACCCATGGCACGGGATTCGTACAGCTGGTACGCATCGATCATGAAGTCCTTGCGCAGCACCGGCAGGCCGCAGGCCGCACGCGCCGCCACGAGGTGCTCGGGCGTGCCCTGGAAGTACTGCCGGTCGGTGAGTACCGAGAGGCACGCCGCGCCCCCTGCCTCGTAGCTGCGCGCGATCGCCGCCGGGTCGAAATCGGCGCGCAGCAGACCGCGCGACGGGCTGGCGCGCTTGATCTCGGCGATCACCGCGGCCCGACCCGCGGCGATCTTCTCCCGCATCGCGCCGACGAAGTCGCGCGGCGGCGGACAGGCGCGCACCTTTGCCTCGAGCTCGCGCTGCGGCTGCGCCCGGCGCGCCGCTTCGACTTCTTGCCGCTTGGTCGCGAGGATGCGCTGCAGGATGTCGGCCACGATCAGGCTTTCGGCTTGAGGCGCTGCGTGTAGGCAATGAACTCGTCCAACTTCTGCTTCGCCGCACCGCTGGCGATCGCCTTGCGCGCGTGCTCGATGCCGCTTTCGAGCGTTTTCGCCACGCCCGAGACGTAGATCGCGGCCCCGGCATTGAGCAGCACGATGTTGAGCGCCGGTCCCGGCTGGTTCTCGAGCACGGCGAGGACCATCTGTTTCGACTCGTCCACCGTGTTGACCTGGATCGCGCGCCGGTCATAGAGCTCGAGGCCGAACTGCGACGGGTGGACCGTGTACTCGCGGATCTCGCCCTTCACCAGCTCGCCGATCATGGTTTCACCTGAGATCGAGATTTCGTCCAGGCTGTCCAGGCCGAACACGGTCATCACGTGCCGGCTGCCCAGGCGCTGCAGCACGCGCACCTGGATGCCCACGAGGTCCGGATGGAACACGCCGAGCACCTGGTTGGGGGCCCCGGCCGGGTTGGTGAGCGGGCCCAGGATATTGAAGATGGTGCGTACGCCCAGCTCCTTGCGCACCGGCCCGGCGTACTTCATCGCCAGGTGGTGTGACGGGGCGAACATGAAGCCCAGGCCGATCTTCTCGATGCTGCCCGCCACCTGCTTCGGGTCGAGCATGATGTTCGCGCCGAGCGCCTCGAGCACGTCGGCGCTCCCAGAGGCGGACGACACCGCGCGGTTGCCGTGCTTGGCGATCTTGACGCCGGCGGCGGCAGCGACGAACGCCGACGCGGTCGACACATTGAAGGTGCGCGCCGCGTCGCCGCCGGTGCCGACGATGTCCACCAGGTGCCTGTCGTCGGCCACCTCGACGCGGGTCGCGAACTCGCGCATCACCTGCGCGGCGGCCGCGATCTCGCCGATGGTCTCCTTTTTCACGCGCAGCCCGATAATGAATCCGGCGATCTGCGCCGGAGTCAGCTCGCCGCGCATGATCTGCCGCATGATGTGGAGCATCTCGTCGTGAAACACCTCGCGGTGCTCGACCGTGCGCTGGATCGCCTCGGCGATCGTGATTTGCTTCATTGGCTCCTCCCTTTCAGGAAATTTTCCAGCATCTTGTGGCCGTGCTCGGTGAGCAGGGCCTCCGGATGGAACTGCACCCCCTCGACGGGCAGGCTGCGGTGGCGCAGCCCCATGATCTCGCCGTCCTCGGACTCGGCGGTCACCAGCAGGCACTCGGGCAACGTGGCGCGCTCGACGACGAGCGAGTGGTAGCGCGTGGCGATGAAGTCGTTTGGCACGCCCGCGAACACGCCCCGCCCGTCGTGCCGGATGCGCGATACCTTGCCGTGCATCACCTGCCTTGCGCGCACCACCTTGCCGCCAAACGCCTGGCCGATCGCCTGATGGCCGAGGCATACGCCGAGGATCGGCACGCGCCCGGCGAGCCGGTCGATCACGCCGAGCGAGATGCCCGCCTCGCTCGGCGTGCACGGTCCGGGCGAAATGACGACGCGGGCCGGCGCAAGCGCCTCGATCTCGTCGATCGAAACCTCGTCGTTGCGCACGACCCTCACTTGCTCGCCGAGTTCACCGAGATACTGCACCAGGTTGTAGGTGAACGAGTCGTAATTGTCGATCATCAGCACCATGGCGCGCCCCTCAGGCAGCCGCCGCGCTCGCACGGCGCGCCGCGCCCGCGCCGGAGG
>JBAUTZ010000420.1:0-5145 GCA_049582445.1 Burkholderiales bacterium | reverse complement strand
AGAACCAGCGCGTGGTCGGCGAGCGGCACCTCCGGCTGCGCCTGGTCAAGGACGGCCGGAGGTTCGACGCGATTCGCTTCAACGCCATCGAACGCGGGTCGGCGGCGCGCGCAGCGCCGCTGGCGGGGCGCATCCGCGCCGCCTACCGGCTGAGCGTGAACGAGTTCAACGGCCTGAAGAGGGTGCAGCTCAACGTCGAGCACATCGAAACCTGAGCCGAAGGCTTGCCATGGCGACGCTGCGCATCACCGCGGGCAAGGCCCGCTTCGATATCGCGCTCGACGACACGCCGACCGCGGCGGCGCTGCTGGAGGCTCTGCCGTTCGAGTCCCGGGCGCAGACCTGGGGCGAGGAGGTCTACTTCGAGACACCGGTGAATACCAACCTCGAGCCCGAAGCCCGTCAGATCGTCGAACCGGGTACCGCGTGCTTCTGGGTCGAGGGCTCGGCGCTCGCGCTGCCGTACGGCCGGACTCCGATCTCCACCGACGCCAAGCCGAAGCTCGTCACGCGCTGCAACCTGGTGGGCAGGATCGTGGGCGATGCGCGAGTGCTCGCCCAGGTGCGCGCCGGCGACAAGGTCCGCGTCGAAGGAGCCTGAAGTGGAAAGGAAGCGCGTCAACTCCTCGAGGATCCGGTCGATCGGCTACGACGAGCAGAACCAGACTCTCGAGGTGGAGATGTCCAACGGTCAGGTGTGGCAATACACCAAGGTCTCGCCCGAAGTGCACCGGCGCTTCATGGCCGCGCCCAACCCCACCAGCTTCTTCGAGGACCGGATCGAGGAAGACTACGGCGGCAGGGAAATCCGCCGATGAACCTCGCCGCCTCGATCCAGGAGCGCCTGAAGGGACTGTTCCCGGACCTGCTCGGCATTCAGCTCGCCGAAGTCACCCAGGACAAGGTCGTTGCCACGCTGGTGGTGCGGCCGGACATGTGCACCGTCGCGGGGGTGATGCACGGAGGCGCGATCATGGCGTTCGCCGATACCCTGGGCGCGGTCGGCACCATCGTCAACCTGCCCCAGGGCGCCCGCACCACCACGATCGAGTCCAAGACCAACTTCCTCGCCGCGGCGCCAGTCGACACGCGCGTCACCGGGGAGTCGACGCCGCTTCATCGCGGCAAGACGACCATGGTGTGGCAGACGCGGATCCTGGCGGAGTCGGGCAAGCTCGTGGCGCTCGTCACGCAGACCCAGATGGTCCTACCCCCGCCTGTATAATCCACGCTTTTGCCGCACCCGATGGAAGCCGAACGCATCAACCAGATCGCCTCGTCGCTCGAAGACCTGCAACGCAGAGTCGGCGAGCTGCGGAGGTATCTTTGACTTCGACGCGAAGAAGAGGCGTCTCGAAGAGCTGAGCCGCGAGCTCGAAGACCCCAAGCTGTGGGACAAGCCGCAGCGGGCACAGGAGCTCGGCAAGGAGAAAAAGCTGCTCGACGCCGTGGTCGGCACGCTCGAGCGCGTCGGCGCCGGCCTGGCCGATGCGCACGAACTGTTCGGTCTCGCAGCCGCCGACAAGGACGAAGCCACGCTCGAGGAAATCGGGCGCGAGGCGGCAAAACTCGAAAAGGACGTCGCGGCGCTCGAATTCCGCCGCATGTTCTCCAACCCGCTGGATCCCAGCAACTGCTTCGTCGACATCCAGGCGGGCTCGGGCGGCACGGAAGCGCAGGACTGGGCCGCGATGCTGGAGCGGATGTACTTCAAGTACTGCGACCGCAAGGACTTCAGGGTCGAGATCCTGGAGCAGACCGACGGCGAGGTCGCCGGCATCAAGAGCGCCTCGTTCAGGGTGACCGGGGATTATGCCTACGGCACCCTGCGTACCGAGATCGGCGTGCACCGACTGGTCAGAAAGAGCCCCTTCGATTCCAACGCCCGCCGCCACACCTCATTCGCGAGCGTGTTCGTCTACCCCGAGGTCGACGAATCGATCGAAGTCGAGATCAATCCCGCGGACCTGAAGATCGACACCTATCGGGCTTCCGGCGCGGGTGGCCAGCACGTCAATCGAACCGACAGCGCCGTGCGCATCACGCACATGCCGAGCGGCGTCGTCGTGCAGTGCCAGAATGACCGCTCGCAGCACAGGAATCGCGCCGAGGCGATGGCCATGCTCAAGTCCAAGCTCTACGAGCTCGAGCTGCGCAAGCGCCAGGTCGAGCGCGACAAGCTGGAGGAGTCGAAGACCGACATCGGCTGGGGACACCAGATCCGCTCTTACGTTCTGGACCAGTCGCGCATCAAGGACCTCCGGACCGGGATCGAGATCGGCAACACGCAGTCGGTTCTCGACGGGGATCTCGACGAATTCATCACCGCAAGCCTGAAGCAGGGAGTGTGACGGAGCATGAGCATGAAAGAACAGAACAAGACCGAGCCGCAAGCGCCCCAGGACGAGAACCAGATCGTAGCCGAGCGCCGCGCCAAGCTCGCCAAGCTGCGCGAGGCCGGCCCCGCGTTCCCGAACGACTTCGAGCGCGCCGACCTGAGCTCGCGGCTGAACGAGCATCACGGCGAGAAGACGACCGAGGACCTCGAAAAGCAGCAGGTCCAGGCCTCGATCGCGGGCCGGCTGATGCTCAAGCGCGTCATGGGCAAGGCGAGCTTCGGCGTGCTCCAGGACCACGCCGGCCGCATGCAGATCTACGTCTCGGACGACGTTACCGGCAAGGCCGATCATGCCGCGTTCAAGCACTACGACATCGGCGACATCGTCGGTGCCTCGGGCTCGCTGTTCAAGACGCGCACCGGGGAACTCACGCTGCGAGTGAACGGGCTGCGGCTTCTGAGCAAGTCGCTCAGGCCGCTGCCGGAGAAGTTCCACGGCCTCACGGACCAGGAGCAGCGCTACCGGCAGCGCTACGTCGATTTGCTCGTAAACGAGCGTTCCCGATGGGTGTTCGAGGTGCGCTCGCGCGTGATCCGCGCGATCCGAGAATACATGGCGCGCACCAGCTACGTCGAGGTGGAGACGCCGATGCTGCAGCCCATCCCGGGCGGCGCGGCGGCGCGCCCGTTCCGCACGCACCACAATGCGCTCGACATGGATCTCTATCTCCGGATCGCGCCCGAGCTGTACCTGAAGCGCCTGGTCGTGGGCGGCATCGAAAAAGTCTACGAGATCAACCGCAGCTTCCGGAACGAAGGCATCTCGACGCGCCACAACCCCGAGTTCACCATGATGGAGATCTACTGCGCGTATACCAATCACGCGTACATGATCGACCTGGTGCAGAACGTGCTCCGTCACGCCGCCGAAAGCGCGCTCGGCGCCTCGGTGGTCGAGTACCAGGGGCGCAAGCTGGACTTCGGCAAGCCGTTCGCGCAGCTCACCATCCCGCAGGCGATCCAGAAGTACGCGCCGGAGCACTGGAGCGACGCGCAACTGCGCGACCGCGACTTCCTCGCGGAGAAGCTGCGCGGGCTGGGCGTCGAGTTCGGCGACGACCAGGGCTGGGGCTCGCTGCAGCTGATGCTGTTCGAGACGATCGCCGAGAAGAACCTGATCGAGCCGACGTTCATCCTCGATTTTCCGGCGGAGGTGTCCCCGCTCGCGCGGCGCAAGGACTCCGACCCGGAGCTCACGGAGCGCTTCGAGCTGTTCATCGACGCCAAGGAAATCGCCAACGGCTTCTCCGAGCTGAACGACCCGGAGGACCAGGCCGAGCGCTTCCTCGAGCAGTCGAGAAAGAAGGACGCGGGCGACCAGGAGGCGATGTATTACGACGCCGACTACATCCGCGCGCTGGAATACGGCCTGCCGCCGACCTCCGGCGCCGGCATCGGCATCGACCGGCTGGTGATGCTCCTTACCGACAGCCCGTCGATCCGCGACGTGATCCTGTTCCCGCACATGCGTCCAGAGGCGTGACGCAATTCACGCGCCCGCCGCGGGCGGGAAACATCCGGTAACAATTCGGCGTCCTGCGGCCCCGCGCCGCGGGGTAATCTGCGCACTGCAGTTTCGGCATCGGAAAGGAGATCGCAGACATGGAAACCCAAGGCACCAGGAAGCTTCATCCGCTGCTCGCCACGGCGGCCGTCGCCGTGATCGTTCTCGCCGTCGTTGGTATCGGGGCATTCACGGGACTGCTGCCCGGCTCGGTCGGCTCGCCCAAGGCGGACGACCTGAGCGCGTCGCCCGAACCTTCCCCGGCCGCCGAGCCGGTGGCGAAGGCCGCGCCGAAACAGGCGCCTATACCCGAGCCGAAGCCGATGGCGGAACATCGGCCCGCGTCCAAGCCGGTGCAGGTCGCCGCGGCGAAGCCGCAGTGCCTGGACTGCGGGATGGTCGAAGCGGTGCGCGAGGTCGACGTGAAGGGCCAGGGCACCGGGCTCGGCGCCGTCGCGGGCGGGGTGCTGGGCGGCGTGATCGGTCACCAGATGGGCAGCGGGCGCGGCAACACGGCGATGACGGTACTCGGCGCCGCGGGCGGCGCCCTGGCCGGCAACGAGGTCGAGAAGAGGACGCGCGCGAGCAAGCATTGGGACGTCACCGTGCGCCTCGATCACGGCGGCACGCGCACGATCTCGACGCCGACGCAGCCGATGTGGCGCGCCGGCGACCGGGTGCGGATCGTAAACGACGCGGTCCAGCCCGCGAACGGCTAGCGCTACAGGCGCAGCACGAGCAGGCCGGCGAGCACCGCGCCGGTCGCGATCAGCCGCCGCCGCGTGAAGCGCTCGCCGAGGAACAACGCGCCGATCGCGGCGGCGAAGATCACCGAAACCTCCCGCAGCGCGGCTACCAGCGCGACCGGCGCCTGCGACATCGCCCACAGCGCGATGCCGTAGGACCCGAGGGTGCAGGCGCCGCCGATCGCGGCGCGCGCCCAGTGGCGCGCGAGATAACCCGGCACCTCGCGCCCGCGGTCGGCCAGGCCGATCGACACCTGAACCACGCTGTTGGCGACGAAGAACCACATCGCGTAGCTCACCGCGGCGCCGGAGACGCGCACGCCGTGCGCGTCGATCATCGTGTAGCTGGCGATGACCAGCGCGTTTGTGAGCGCGAACAAGAGCGCGCGGCGCGCCGGAGCCGCCTCGCCGCGCGCCACGATCGCGAAACCCAGGATGCCCGCGCAGATGAGCGCCACCGCGACGGCCTGGGTCGCGGGCAGCGTCTCGTCGAAGAC
>JBAUTZ010000419.1:0-2471 GCA_049582445.1 Burkholderiales bacterium | reverse complement strand
CCCATGCGGCGCAGCTCGGCGAAGCGCTCCCGGATGCCGCCCTTGACGATGTCTTTCAGCTCGATCACCCCGAGGACGCGCCCGCCCTCGGCCACGACGAGCGGAGTGGCGCCGCGGCGCGACACGGTTTCGACCAGCTCGACGACCTCCTCCGGGTAGCGCCTGCCCTGCGATTCGACCCAGGCGCGCAGGGCGTCGGGCGCGCCCTTGCGAATGTGCCGCCCCTCGAGGTCGACGCCGCTCATGCGCGTCTGCGCCGAAAACGGAAGGAACTGCGCGCCGAGCGATTTGAGGTCGCGCTCGCGCAGGCCGAACTTCTGCTTGGCGAGCACGACGATCGAGCGCCCCTCCGGCGTCTCGTCGGCGAGCGAGGCGAGCTGCGCCGCGTCGGCGAGCTCGCGGTCCTGCGCCCCCGGCGCACGCCAGAAGGCAAAGGCCTGCCGGTTGCCGAGGGTGATGGTGCCGGTCTTGTCGAGCAGCAGGACGTCCACGTCGCCCGCCGCTTCCACCGCGCGCCCGGAAGTGGCGATGACGTTCGCACGGATCATGCGGTCCATGCCGGCGATGCCGATCGCCGACAGCAGCCCGCCGATGGTCGTCGGGATGAGGCACACGAGCAGCGCCACGAGCACCGCGAGCGAGACGGGCGCGCCCTGGCCCGCGGCTTTGACCGCGTAGAGCGAGAACGGCAACAGGGTGGCGCAGGCCAACAGGAAGATGAGCGTGAACTTGGCGAGCAGGATGGAGAGCGCGATCTCGTTCGGCGTCCTCTGGCGCTTGGCGCCCTCCACCAGGCCGATCATGCGGTCGAGAAACGTCTCGCCCGGGTTCGCCGTGACGCGCACCACCAGCCAATCCGACAGCACGCGCGTGCCGCCGGTCACCGACGAGAAGTCGCCGCCCGATTCGCGCACCACCGGCGCCGACTCGCCCGTGATCGCGGACTCGTCCACCGTCGCCGCGCCTTCGATCACTTCGCCGTCGGCGGGAACCAGGTCGCCTGCCTCGACCAGCACCAAGTCGCCCTTGCGCAGGCTCGAGCCGGAGGTCATGCTCCAGGGCGCGTCGCGCCGGGGCTCCGGCAGCTTCTTCGCCATGACGTCGCGCCGGGTGCCGCGCAGGGCGGCCGCCTGCGCCTTGCCGCGGCCTTCGGCCACGCTCTCCGCGAAGTTCGCGAACAGCAGGGTGAACCAAAGCCACAGCGCCACCGCGAGCACGAACCCGGAGGATTCCTTCCCTGTCCCGGAGACCCACAGCAGCGTGACCAGCGCGCTGCCGACGAGGACCACGAACATCACCGGGTTCTTCCACTGCACCCGCGGATCCAGCTTGGCGAAAGAGTCGAGCACCGCGCGCCTGAGAATCGGCGCGCTGAGCGTTTTCAGGCCGTGGGTCGCGGTAGCCACCTCAGCGGCTCCCGAGTTGCAGCTGCTCGACGATCGGGCCGAGCGCGAGCGCCGGCACGAAAGTAAGCGCGCCGAGCACGAGCACGGTGCCGACCAGGAAGCCGACGAAGAGCGGCGTGTGCGTGGCCAGCGTTCCCACGCTCGGCGGCACCAGCTTCTTGCGCGCGAGGCTTCCGGCAAGCGCGAGCACTGGCACGATGAGCCAGTAGCGCGACACCCACATCGCGACGCCGAGCGCGATGTTGTAGAAGGGGGTGTTTGCGTTCAGGCCCGCGAACGCGCTGCCGTTGTTGTTGCCTGCCGAGGAAAAGGCGTACAGAACCTCCGAGAAGCCGTGCGCGCCTGGATTCCCCATGCTCGAGATGCCCGCCGGCAGCACCACCGCGGCGGCCGTGCCGATCAGCACGGCGGCGAAGGGAAACAGCACCGCGAGCGCGGCCATCTTCATCTCGAACGCCTCGATCTTCTTGCCGACGTATTCCGGGGTGCGGCCGACCATCAGGCCGGCGATGAATACCGCGACGATGGCGAACACGAGCATGCCGTACAGGCCCGAGCCGACGCCGCCGAAGATGATCTCGCCGAGCTGCATCAGCGCCATCGGCGCGAGGCCGCCGAGCGGCGTGAACGAGTCGTGCATCGAGTTCACCGAGCCGTTGGACGCCGCGGTGGTCGCGGTGGCCCACAGCGCGGAGTCGGTCACGCCGAAGCGCACCTCCTTGCCCTCCATGTTGCCGAGCGGCTGCGCCACGCCGAGCCTGGCGAGGACGGGGTTGCCCGCCTGCTCCGACGCCACGCAGACGGCGAGGAAGGCCGCGAAGACGATCGTCATCGCCGCCAGCAGGGCCCATCCCTGGCGGGTGTCGCCCACCAGCCGGCCGAATGTGTAGCAAAGCGCCGCGGGGATCGCCAGGATCGCCAGCATCTCGAGCAGGTTCGACAGCGGCGTCGGGTTCTCGAACGGGTGCGCCGAGTTCGCGTTGAAGAAGCCGCCGCCGTTGGTGCCCAACTGCTTGATCGCGACCTGCGAGGCGACCGGCCCGACCGGCAGCGTCTGATCGGTCG
>JBAUTZ010000418.1:0-16246 GCA_049582445.1 Burkholderiales bacterium | reverse complement strand
GTCTCGGCGCGTAGCGCGCAGACGCTCGAGGCGCGCTTCGGGGCGCGCGCGCTCGTCGAGCCGCTCGACGTCACCGACCACGCGGCGGTAACGGCCGTCGCCAATCGCATCGCCGGCGCCTGGGACGGGCTCGACCTGGTGATCGACTTCGCCGGCAGTTACCGCGCGGCGCGCGCCTGGCAGCTCGACGCCGCCGAGGCACGTGCGACGGTCGAGGTAAACCTGATCGGCGCTCTGAACGTCGTCGCGGCGACTCAGCACCGGCTGCTTGAGCAGGGCGCGGGCGGAATCGCCCTGGTTTCCAGCGTCGCGGGCTATGCGGGCCTCCCCAACAGCCTCGTCTACGGCGCCACCAAGGCCGCGCTCATCAACCTCGCCGAGACGCTGTGGCTCGATCTGTCGCCGCGCGGCGTCTCGGTGTACCTGATCAACCCGGGCTTCGTGGAAACGCCGCTCACCGCGCAGAACCGCTTCCGCATGCCGGCGCTGATTGGAGCCGGCGAGGCCGCACGCGAGATCCTCGCCGGGATCGAGCGTGGAGCTTTCGATATCCACTTTCCGAAACGTTTCACGCTCGCCATGAAACTGCTCAAGCTACTTCCATATCGCCTTCAATTCGCGCTTGTGCGGCGCTATACCGGCCTGTGAGCGACGTCGCGCGCATCGTCGAGTACTTTGAGTCGCTGACGCCGGACGCGGTCGCGCGGCTAAGCGAGCATTACGCCGCCAACGCCTGGTTCAAGGACCCGTTTAACGAAGTCACCGGGCTGGAGGCCATCCGGCGCGTCTTCGCCCACATGTATCGCCAGGTCGAAGAACCGCGCTTTCGGGTCACCGACCGCGTGGTCGCCGAAAACGGCGCGCTGCTCGTATGGGACTTCACCTTTCGCCTCGGGCGCCGGGCGATCGTGGTGCGCGGCGCAACGCACTTGCGGTTCAACGGCCGCGGCAAGGTGACCTACCACCGCGACTACTGGGACACCGCAGAGGAGCTGTACGGCAAGCTCCCCCTGCTCGGAACGCTCACGCGGCTGCTGCGCCGCAGGCTCGCGGCAAGCTAACGAAAATGCGGTCCGATGCGCGCGAGCGCGTCGGTGACCAGGCAATTTACGCCCCAGCCGAGCAATCGGCGCGCGGAGCGGCGGTCGTTCACCGTCCAGGCGAGGATCGCGTGGCCCGCGGCGTGGATCGCCACAGCCAGGCGCTTGTTGAGCGCGCGGTGATTGCAGTGGAGCGCGACGCACTCCAGGTCCTGCATGGCCTCGCGCCATTTCTCGGGGATGCGGCCCACCAGCAGCCCACGCGGCAGCTCGGGCGCAGCGGCGCGCGCCGCCGCCAGCGCCAGCGGCGAGAACGACGACAGCACCGGCGGCAGTCCGGCGCCGCGCCAGAGTTCCCGCGCGGCGAGCGCCACCGCTTCGCCGGTGCGTCGCTCGTAGCCGGTCGCGGGCTTGATCTCGATGTTCGCCCACAGGCCAAGCTCCCGGCACAGGTGGGCGGCTTGCTCGAAGGTCGGGATGCGCTCGCCGCGCCACTTGGCCCCGCGCCAGCTTCCCGCGTCGAGCTGAGCCAGACGCTCGTAGGAAAGATGCGCCACCTCGCCGCGCGCGCCGGTGGTTCGCACCAGCGTCTCGTCGTGCATCAGCACCGGCGTGCCGTCGCCCGCCAGCATGACGTCGAACTCGACACCGCCGAAGCCGAGGGATGCGCCGAACCGGATCGCGGCCAGCGTGTTCTCCGGCGCGAGGCGGCCGCCGCCGCGGTGCGCGACGATCCGCGGGTAGGGCCAGCGAGCGCTCATTCGATGCGCCGGCCACTCGTCGGGTCGAAATAGTGGGCGTGCGCCGGGTCGTAGCGCAGCGGCAGTCGGCCCGCGCGCGCCTCGAGCGAGGCGTGCAGCCGCGCTGCGATGCGCGCGCCGCTTTTCTCGCCGTCGAGGTGCCCGTAGACCAGCGTGTCGGCGCCCAGCGGCTCGACCAGGTCGACGTGTGCGACCAGCTTCGCCTCGGACTCGGCGCAGGGCTCGAGGTGCTCGGGCCGGATGCCGAACAGCACTTCGCGCCCGCCGCGCTGCTGCGGCACCAGGTTCATCGGCGGCGAGCCGATGAAGCCGGCGACGAAGGTGGTGGCCGGCTTCGCGTACACCTCGAGCGGCGCGCCGACCTGCTCCGCATTGCCGGCGTTCATGACGATCATGCGCTGCGCGAGCGTCATCGCCTCGACCTGGTCGTGCGTGACGTAGAGGCTCGTGGTGCCGAGGCGCTTGTGCAGCGCCTGCAGCTCGGCGCGCATCTGCACCCTGAGCTTCGCGTCGAGGTTGGACAGCGGCTCGTCGAACAGGAACACGGCGGGCTCGCGCACGATCGCGCGCCCCATCGCGACGCGCTGGCGCTGGCCGCCCGAGAGCTCGCGCGGCCGGCGGCCGAGGTAGTCCTGCAGCTCGAGGATGTCGGCGGCGCGCTGCACGCGCGCCTCGATCTCGGCCTTCGGCAGACCGCGGATCCTGAGGCCGTAGGCCATGTTGCCGTACACCGACATGTGGGGGTAGAGCGCGTAGTTCTGGAACACCATCGCGATGTCGCGATCCTTCGGCTCGAGCAGATTGACCACCCGGTCGCCGATCGCGATCTCGCCTCCCGTGATGCGCTCCAGGCCGGCGACCATGCGCAGCAGCGTCGACTTGCCGCAGCCCGAGGGGCCCACGATTACCACGAACTCCCCGTCGGCGATGTCCACCGACACGCCGTGGACCACCTCGAGCTCGCCGTAGGACTTGCGCACCTCGCGCAGCGATACCTTGGCCATTATTTCTCCGTCTCCACGAGGCCTTTGACGAACCATTTCTGCATCAGGACTACGACCAGGGCGGGCGGTAGCATCGCCAGGATCGCCGTCGCCATGACCAGATTCCATTCGGTCGCCGCGTCGCCGCCCGCCATCATCCGCTTGATGCCGATGACCGTGGTGTACATGCTCTCCTGCGTCGTGATCAACAGCGGCCAGAGATACTGGTTCCAGCCGTAAATGAACAGGATCACGAACAGCGCGGCGATGTTGGTGCGCGACAGCGGCAGCACCACGTCCTTGAAGAAGCGCATCGGCCCGGCGCCATCGATGCGCGCCGCCTCCATCAGCTCGTCCGGAATGGTGAGGAAGAACTGGCGGAACAGGAAGGTCGCGGTCGCCGACGCGATGAGCGGGATGGTGAGGCCGGCATAGGAATCCAGCATGCCGAGATCGGACACCACCTTGAACGTCGGGATGATGCGCACCTCGACCGGGAGCATCAGCGTGATGAAGATCATCCAGAAGAACGTGCGCCGCAGCGGGAAGCGAAAATACACGATCGCGAACGCCGATATGATCGAGATCGAGATCTTGCCGACGGCGATCACCAGCGCCATCACGAGGCTGTTCAGCATCATCCTGCCGACCGGCGCGCTCGATGCGCGCGAGGTGCCGTGCGTGAGCACCGCGGCGTAGTTGTCCAGCAGATGGGTACCGGGCCAGAGCTGCATCGGCACCCGCATCACCTGGTCGAACGAAAGCGTCGAGGCGACGAACGCCATGTATAGCGGCAGCATGACGATCACCACGCCTGCGATCAGCACCGCGTGACGGACGATATCGAGATAGGGTCGGCGCTCGATCACGGCGGGCCCCTCAATACTGCACCTTGCGCTCGACGTAGCGGAACTGGATCACCGTGAGCGAGATGACGATCAGCATCAGGATCACCGACTGCGCGGCCGAGCCGCCCAGGTCGAGCGCCTGCACGCCGTCCTGGTACACCTTGAACACCAGGATCTGCGTCGCCTGCGCCGGGCCGCCCTGGGTCGTGGCGTCGATGATCGCGAAGGTGTCGAAGAACGCGTACACCACGTTCACCACCAGCAGGAAGAAGGTGGTGGGCGAGAGCAGCGGAAAGACGATGGTCCAGAAGCGCCGAAACGGCCCGGCGCCGTCGATCGCCGCCGCCTCGATCAGCGAAGCCGGGATCGACTGCAGCCCGGCGAGGAAAAACAGGAAGTTGTAGCTGATCTGCTTCCACACCGCCGCCACCACCACCAGCAGCAGCGCCTGCTCGCTGTGCACGTAGTAGTTCCAGTCGATGCCGGCCGAGCGCAGCGCATAGGCAACGACACCGATCGACGGCGACAGCAGGAACACCCACAGCACGCCGGCGACCGCCGGCGCCACGGCATAGGGCCAGACGAGCAAGGCCTTGTAGGCGCGCGCCCCTCGCAGCACGCGGTCGGCCAACACCGCCAGCAGCAGCGAAATCGCGAGCCCGATCGCCGCGACCAGCGCCGAGAACAGCGCCGTGACCTTGAACGAGGCGAGGTAGATCGAGTCCTGGAACAGCGCTTCGAAATTGTCGAACCAGACGAACTGGGTCCTGGAGGCGAAGGCATCCTGCAGCAACGCCGACCAGTACAGGGCCTGCAGCGCGGGCCAGAAAAAGAACACCAGCGTCACCGCGATCTGCGGCGACACCAGCACATAAGGTAGCCAGCGGGAGCTGAACTGGGCCCGCTTTTCCATGCTCGGCGCGGCGGTAACGGCGGCCGGTGCGCCGCCCTGCGGCGGCGCACCCGGACCCGGTTCGCTACTGGTTCGCCTTCTGGAACCTCACCAGCAGCTCGTTGCCGCGCTTGACTCCTTCATCGAGCGCCTGCTTGGCGGTCTTCTGGCCGCTCCACACGGACTCGAGCTCCTCGTCGATCACGTTGCGGATCTGCACGAAGTTCCCGAGGCGCAGGCCCTTGGAGTTCGGCGTCGGCGCCTTGTTGGTCAGCTCCTTGATCGCCGTGTCGAATCCGGGGCGCTCCGTGTACAGGCCTTGCTTCTTCGCCTCCTCGTACGCCGCCAGGGTGATCGGCACGTAGCCGGTCGACTTGTGCCAGTCCACCTGGATGTCGGTCGAAGACAGGAACGTGAAGAACTTGGCGATGCCCTTGTAGACCTCCTTGTTCTTCTGCGTCATCACCCACAGCGTCGCCCCGCCGATGATCGTGTTCTGCGGCGCCCCCTTCACGTCCGGGTAGTACGGCAGCGGCGAGACGCCGAACTCGAACTTCGCGTTCGCTTTGATGTTGGCGTAGGCGCCGCTCGACTGCGTCAGCATGCCGCAGTCCCCGCCCGAGAACTTGCCGTTCGGCTCGTCCTTGCGCCCGACGTAGGTGAACAGGCCCTTCTTCGCCATGTTGCCCAGGTTCTGGATGTGCCTCACCTGCACCGGGCCGTTGAACACCAGGCGCGTGTCGAGCCCGCCGAAGCCGTTCTGCTTGGTGGCGAACGGCACGTTGTGCCAGGCGCTGAAGCTCTCCATCTGCACCCAGGACTGCCAGCCGGTGGTGAACGCGCAGCTCATGCCGGAGGCCTTGAGCTTTTCTGCGTCCTTCTCGAGCTCGGGCCAGGTCTTGGGCGGCTTGTTGGGATCCAGGCCTGCCTTCTTGAACGCGTCCTTGTTGATGTACAGCACCTGGGTCGAGCTGTTGAACGGCATCGACAGCAGGTGCCCCTTGGTGTCCGAGAAGTACGACGTGACCGCCGGCAGGTAGTCCTTCGGGTTGAATTTCTCGTGCGCGTCGGCCATCAGCTTGTACACCGGCATGATGGCGCCGTGCGAGGCCATCATCGTGGCGGTGCCGACCTCGAACACCTGCAGGATCCCCGGCGGGTTGCCGGCGCGGTAGGCCGCGATCGCCGCGGTCATCGACTCGTCGTACTGGCCCTTGTATACCGGGACTACCTTGTAGTCCGACTGGCTGGCGTTGAACTTCTGCGCGATCTCGTTCACCTTGTCGCCGAGCGCGCCGGCCATCGAGTGCCACCACTGGATCTCGGTGGCCGCTTGCACGCTGCTTGCAGCCAGCAGGCCTGCGCCGAGCAGCGCGATCACCATTGATTTCTTGTACATCCTGGATCTCCTCTCCTTAAGTTGCGTCCGGCCCCCGCCGGCCGACCGCCGAGACTAGCGGCTGAACGTTAAGTTACTGCGACACCCGTCTGCGCGGGGTTGGCGCGCAGTATATACCCCGCGCCGCAGCGGCCGCGAACCCGGGCTGGCGGCCGGCACGTGCGAGCGACTATGATGCGGACGATGCACTCGCCGCCCTGTGGGCAGGCGCCATGAGCGAGATCCACGAGCACACCGCGGTACACCTTGCGGCCCTTTACCGTCAGGGCGCGCTTTCGCCGGTCGAGGCGACCAGAGCCCTGCTGGCGCGCATCGAAGCCTGGGAGCCGAAAATCAACGCCATGTTCCGCGTGCTCGGCGAGCGCGCGCTCGAGCAGGCCCGGGCTTCCGAAGGACGCTGGCGCGCCGGACGCCCGCTGTCGCCCCTGGACGGCGTGCCGGTGACCATCAAGGAGAACATCGCCACGCAGGGCGAGCCTTCACCGATCGGGACAAGGGCGAACGACGACGCAAGGCCGGCGCCGGCCGACGCGCCGCCAGCGGCCCGCCTGCGCGAGGCGGGCTGCGTGCTCCTCGGCAAGACGACGATGCCCGACTACGGCATGCTCTCCTCGGGCCTGTCCAGCCTGCACGGCGTCACGCGTAATCCCTGGCGGCTCGACCGCAACACCTCGGGGTCCAGTTCCGGCGCCGGCGCGGCAGCGGCGGCTGGCTACGCGCCGCTCCACCTCGGTACCGACATCGGAGGCTCGGTGCGGCTGCCCGCGACGCATTGCGGCATCTTCGCTCTGAAGCCTTCTCTCGGACGCGTGCCGATCCACCCACCTTACCTCGGCCGGGTTACCGGCCCGATGACGCGCAGCGTCGCCGACGCGGCGTTGCTGATGAACCTGCTGGCGCGCCCGGACGCGCGCGACTTCATGAGCCTGCCGCCGGCGGACGTCGATTACGCGGCGGGGCTGGAAGGCCTGGAATTGAAGCGGCTGCGCATCGGCTTCCTGCCGGACATGCGCGCCGGCCTTCCCGTTCATCCGGAGGTGCGCGCGGCCGCCGAAGCCGCCGCCCGCGCGCTCCAGGGCGCAGGCTGCGCCGTGGAGGAGATGGCCTCCTTCCTCACGCCGGAGATGCTCGACGGGATGGGGCGGTTCTTCGAGGCCCGCTCCTACAACGACTTCGCGCAGCTGCCGGCGGCGAAGCAGGCCAAGGTGCTGCCGTTCATCGCCGAGTGGTGCACCTGGCGCGCGCGCGCGTTCAGCGGTCGCGACGTGATGCAGGCGTTCGGCCACGTGATGGCGATGCGCGAGGCCGCGGTTGCGGCCTGCCAGCGCTACGACTTCGTCGTGTCGCCCGTCTCGCCGATCCTGCCCTATGAAGCCGAGAGCGCCGCGCCCGGCGACGATCCGCACGACGCACTGCCGCACATCGCGTTCACGGTGCCCTACAACATGTCTGAGCAGCCCGCGGCGTCCCTCAACTGGAGCGCCAGCCGCGACGGCCTGCCGATCGGCGTGCAGCTGATCGGACGGCGCTTCGACGACCTCGGCGTGCTGCGGCTCGCGCGCGTCCTCGAGAGTCTGCGGCCCCCGCAAAAGCCATGGCCCGCCTTGGCCTGATCCTGCTTGCGCTTGCCGCCGCGCTGCCGGCGCAGGCGGAGAAGGTCATCCGCATCGCGCCGCAATCCAACCTCGCGGTGCTCGACCCGTTCTGGACTACCGCGACCGTGACGCGCACGCACGGCTACATGATCTACGACACGCTGTTCGGCACCGACGCCGAGGGCCGGATCCGGCCGCAGATGGTCGATACCTGGAGTACTTCGAAGGACCGCAAAGCCTGGACCTTCACGCTGCGAAAGGGGCTCGTGTTCAGCGACGGCCAGCCGGTCACCAGCCGCGACGTGATCGCCTCCCTCGAGCGCTGGAGCCAGCGCGACAACCTCGGCCAGAAGCTCGCCGCGGCGCTCGAGCGCTGGGAAGAGGTCGATGCGCGGACTTTCCGTCTTAACCTGAAACAGCCCTTCGGCCTGGTGCTCGAGGCGCTCGGCAAAGAGGGCGCCAACGTGCCCTTCATCCTGCCGGCACGCGTCGCGGCCACGCCGATCGACCGGCAGATCGAGGACACCACTGGCTCGGGGCCGTACATCTTCAAGAAGGACGAGTGGAAACCCGGCGCCCTGGTCGTCTACGTCAAGAACCCGCGCTACGTTCCGCGCAGCGAGCCGCCTTCGGGCACCGCGGGCGGCAAGCGCGTTTTCGTCGACCGCGTCGAGTGGCACATCCTGCCCGATGCGCAGACGCAGGTGAACGCGCTCGTCAAGGGCGAGATCGACCTGGTCGAACAGCCGGCGCATGAGCACTATCCCAGGCTGCGCGCCGATCCCGACATCCGCGTGTACGACAACCGCTACGGCGCCCAGGTGCTGCTGCGCTTCAACCAGCTGCAACCGCCGTTCAGCGACGTGCGGTTGCGGCGCGCGGCGCTGGTCGCGCTCGCGCAGGAACCCTTCCTCAAGGCGCAGTACGTCTCGCCCAGCCTTTACCGCACCTGCCGCTCCATGTACCCCTGCGGCACGGCCTACCAGACCGACGCCGGCATGCAGGGCCTGCTGCGAGGCGACCTCAGGCGCGCGCGCACGCTGCTCGAGCAGGCCGGTTACGACGGAACGCCGGTGGTGATCCTGCAGCCGACCGACCTGGCGACGATCGCCCGGCTGCCCGTGGTGGCCGCGCAGCAGCTGCGGCAGGCCGGCTTCAAGGTCGAGATTCAGTCGATGGACTGGCAGACGCTGGTGTCGCGCCGGCAGAAAAAGACCGGCTGGAGCATCTTCATCACTACGTTCAACGGCCTCGATCTCGAGAACCCGGTGGTCAACCCCGCGATGAATGCCTCCTGCGGCGAGGCCTGGCCGGGATGGCCGTGCGACGAGAAGCTCGAGGCATTGCGCGCGGATTTTCTGAAGGCGGGAAGCGAAACTGACAAGAAGCGCATCGCCGCATTGGCCCAGGAACGCGCGCTCGAGATCGGCACCCACGCGCCGCTCGGTGAGTACTTCCAGCCCGTCGCAGCGCGCAAAGAGATCACCGGTTACCTGAACGCGCCGGTCTACCTCTACTGGAACCTGGACAAGAAGTAGGCGACCTCTAGCCGGCGTACACCGGTCCCAGGGGCCGCAGGCGCACGCCTTTGCGCAGCTTGGTCCACGTGAACTCCGCCGGGTCGGCGAGCGCAGGCCCAGGCGCCTTGACCACCAGGATTCTCTTCGCGATCGGCTGAAAGTCGGCGCGGAAGTGCACCGAGCTCTTCAGGCCGAGAATGCGCTCCATGCGCGGCTCGACCCCAAGGTGGCGGAACATCTCCTGGTCGGCCGCCTGGACCTTCTTCGACGCGAGCGCGACGCGCACGCCCGGTGCGGCGCGGCTGCGCAGCAGCGCCATCGGTCCGAGCGTCATGCGAAAGCCCTTGAACATCGGTCCGGTGCAGGTGAAGTTGCCGTCGCCCAGGCGCTCCACGGTGAACTCGCCGGCGAAGGGAGCATCGCCCGCAATGCCGGACCGGCCGCCGAGCGCGAGGCCGAGCGTGGCGCCCTGCCCCGCCTCGTGTGCCCGCTGCGCGGCCACGCGATCGATCAGCAGACCGAGCACCGCGTCGCGCGCGTTCTGGCGCACCAGCGCGGCGAGCAGCCCAGTGGTGTCACCATTACCTCCTGCGCCCGGGTTGTCCTGCGTGTCGGCGAGCACGATCGGCCGGCCCGGCTCGCCGCCCTCGCGCGCCAGACGCACCGCCTCGTCAGGTACATGCAGTTCCATGGCGAAGTCCTTCTCGGCGCCGGCCACTGCCTCGCGCAACCGCTCGACCGCGGCACCGACCTCGCGTGCGTCGCTGCCGTAGCCGAACACCGCCATGCCGCACTCCTCGAAGTCCGCCATCGGGAAGCCGGGGGTGAACGACAGGACCACGTCGTGCCTGTTCTCCAACTCGCCGAGCTCGCGGTACAGTCCCTGGCAGGGGTCGATGAACGAGGATTGCGACGGCAGCCCCGTGAGGAAGTCGAGCGTACGGTACGCCGAGGCGAGCCGCGAGCCCGACTTCAGCATGCGGTCGAGCAGGCGCGCGGCACGCGCGCCGGTGTCCGCCATGTCGACGTGCGGATAAGTTCGGTACGCGACCAGCGCGTCAGCGCGCTCGATCATGGCGCGGGTGACGTTGGCGTGCAGGTCGAGGCTCGCCGCGATCGGCACCCTGGATCCCACGACGTCGCGCACGCGGCGCAGGATCTCGCCCTCGCCGTCGTCGTGCTCGTCGGTGACCATGGCGCCGTGCAGGTCGAGATAGACGCCATCGACTGGCAGCGCCGCCTTCAGCTGCTCGACCATGCCGCCCAGGATGCGCTCGAAGGCCTCCCGGGTCACCTGTGCCGAGGGGCTCGCCGCCGCCCAGGCGGTGCCCACCAGCTGATGGCCGAGGGCGCGCAGCGCCTGGATCGCGCCCGCTGCCGGGATGTTGGCCCCCTCCACCGCCGCGAACAGCGGCTCGCCATACTGGACGCCCGGCCAGCCGCCGCCCGCCTCGAAGGCGGCGTAGTCGGCGCGCGATGGCGCGTAGGTATTGGTTTCGTGCTGGAAGCCGCCGATCGCGATGCGTGCCATGGGTGGGTCCTTCGTAGTCGCCGTCGAGTGCTTGCCCGGGTCGAGGCGTTCAATTATCGTGTCAAGCGCCTTACCTCAGGGGGAATTCCATGATCTCATTTCGCAAAACCGCGGTGCTCGCGGCTGCGCTCGCCGCGCTCGCCGCATCGTTCGGCTCGGCAGCGCAGGACAAGGTGCTGCGCGTAGTACCGCACTCGAACCTCGCGATCCTCGACCCGATCTGGACCACGGCATACATCAGCCGCAACCACGGCTACATGATCTACGACACGCTGTTCGGCACCGACGCCAAGAGCCAGGTGAAGCCGCAGATGGTCGATACCTGGAACATGTCCAAGGACGGCAAGACCTGGACCTTCAAATTGAGGAAGGGCCTCGCGTTCCACGACGGCGCGCCGGTGACCAGCGAGGACGTGGTGGCCTCGCTCAAGCGCTGGGGCGCGCGCGACACCATGGGGCAGCAGCTGATGACCTTCGTCGAGGCGATGGAGACCCCGGCGCCCGACACCTTCGTACTGAAGCTTAAGGAGCCCTGCGGCTTCGTGCTCGAGGCGCTCGGAAAGCCCTCTTCCAACGTGCCCTTCATCATGCCCAAGCGCGTCGCCGAAACCGACCCGTTCAAGCAGATCGACGACTACACCGGCTCGGGCCCCTATATCTTCAAGAAGGACGAGTTCAAGCCCGGCGACAAGGCCGTCTACGTGAAGAACACCAAGTACGTTCCCCGCAACGAGCCCGCCTCGGGGACCGCCGGCGGCAAGCGCGTGTACGTCGACCGGGTCGAGTTCAACCTCGCGCTGCGCGACGCCCAGGCCCAGGTCAATGCGTTGGCGAAGGGCGAGGTGGACATCATCGAGCGCCCGGCGTTCGAGAGTTACGCCCAGCTGAAGGGGACGAAGGGCGTCGAGCTCGTCAATCGCGATCCCTTGGGATTCCAGTACATGTGCCGCTTCAATGCCCTGTGGCCGCCGTTCGACAAGCCCGCGGTGCGGCGCGCCGCGCTGGCGGCCTTCAACCAGGAAGCCTTCCTCAAGGCCCAGGTGGGCATCAAGGAGTACTACCACAGCTGCCCGTCGATGTTCACCTGCAACACGCCCTACGCGAGCACCGCGGGCAGCGAGATCATGGCCAAGTCGAACATGAAGAAGGCGCGCGAGCTGCTCAAGGCCTCCGGCTACGACGGCACGCCGGTGGTGCTGATGAAGCCCACCGACCTCGCCGCGATCCAGAAGCTGCCGGACGTCGCCGCGCAGCTCATGCGCCAGGCCGGCTTCAAGGTTGACCTGCAGGCGATGGACTGGAACACCCTCGTCTCGCGCCGTGCCAAGAAGGACGCGCCCGCGCAAGGCGGCTGGAACATGTTCTGCACCGCATGGGTCGCGCCGGACATCTGGAGCCCGCTCAACAACGCCGCGCTCGACGCGAAGGGCGAGAAAGCCTCCTGGTTCGGCTGGCCGAATGACCCGAAGATCGAGGAGCTGAAGACGCAGTTCGCTCGCGAGCTTGATCTGGCCAAGCGCAAGAAGCTTGCCGCCGAGATCCAGGCCGAGGCCTTCGCCTACGGCACGCACGCGCCGCTCGGCGAATACATCAACCCGGTCGCAGTGCGCAAGGGTATCACCGGTCTGCCGGTTGGGCCGGGCGACTTTTACTGGAACGTCAAGAAGAACTGAGCCGCTGCGCTACCATGACGGCTCCGGGCTGAAACCCGGGGCCGTTTTTTTTGGAAGCCATCGTGTACCCCTTCATCGCCCGGCGGCTGCTCTCGACGATTCCCGTTCTGGTGATCGTTGCGGTGCTCGTGTTCCTGCTGCTGCGGCTGACGCCCGGCGATCCGGCGGCGATCCTCGCCGGGGACGCCGCGAGCCCCGACCAGATCGCCCAGATCCGCGTCGGCCTCGGCCTGGAAAAGCCGATCATCGTGCAGTTCGGCATCTGGGTGTCTCACCTGCTGCACGCCGATCTCGGCGAGTCGTTCTACTTCAAGATCAAGGTGACCGACCTGATCGCGCAGCGCCTCGAGCCGACGCTCGCGCTCGCGACGCTCACCATCATCATCGCGGTGCTGGTGGCGGTGCCGCTCGGCGTGCTCGCCGCCTGGCGCTTCGGCGGCTGGTTCGATCGCGCGCTGATGGGATTCTCGGTGCTCGGCTTCTCGATTCCGGTGTTCGTGCTGGCCTACATCCTGATCTGGATCGTCTCGCTCAAACTCGGCTGGCTGCCGGTGCAGGGCTACCGGCGCCTGGCCGACGGCTTCTGGCCGTTCCTGCGCCACCTGATACTGCCGTCGATCACCCTATCGGTGATCTACATCGCGCTGATCGCAAGAGTCACGCGCGCGTCGGTGGTGGAAGCGCTGGGCGAGGACTACATTCGCACCGCACGCGCCAAGGGCCTGCCCGAGTCGCGCGTGCTGGTCGCGCACGCGCTTGCCAATTCCGCGGTGCCGATCGTCACGGTGATCGGAATCGGCGTCGCGTTGCTCATCGGCGGCGTGGTCGTGACCGAGTCGGTGTACGCGATCCCGGGGCTCGGGCGGCTCACCGTCGACGCCGTGCTGGCGCGTGACTTCCCGACCATCCAAGGCATCATCCTGTTCTTCTCGCTCGTCTACGTCGTCGTCAACCTGCTGGTGGACATTTCGTACGTGTTTCTCGACCCTCGCATCCGCTACTGATGGACGCCGAAGCCCTTTCGGTCGAAGCCGCGGACGTGCGACACCACGAATCTGCCTGGCAGCGCCTGCGGCGCAACTGGTCGGTGCGGCTCGGCGGCGCCGTGCTCGCGATCCTGGTCGCGATTGCGATCGCCGCGCCCTGGCTCGGAACCGTCGATCCCACGCTGTTCGACGCCGGCAGTCGCGACCTCGTACCAGGCAGGATGGGCGAGATCACCACGCTGGAAGGCGACACGATCCCGCACCGCTTCATCATGGGCTCGGACTCCTTCGGACGCGATATTTACAGCCGGGTGATCTACGGCACGCGCGTGTCACTCGCGGTTGGCCTGCTTGCCGCGCTGCTCGCGCTCGCCTTCGGCGTGGTCGGCGGGCTTTCAGCCGGCTATCTGCGCTGGGTCGACGGCGTGCTGATGCGCTTTATGGACGGACTGATGGCGATCCCGGCGATCCTGATCGCCATCGCGCTGGTGGCGCTGTGGCGCGCCAGCCTCGTGACGGTGATCGTCGCCATCGCGATCCCCGAAATTCCGCGTGTCACGCGCCTGGTCAGGTCGCTGGTGCTCTCGATCCGCGAGGAACCCTACGTCGAGGCGGCCGTGTCGCTCGGTACGCCGACCTGGAAGATCATGTTCAAGCACATCTTGCCGAACACCGTCGCGCCGCTGATCGTCCAGGGCACCTACATCGCCGCGTCGGCGATCCTGCTCGAGGCGATCCTGTCATTCCTCGGCGTGGGCCTGCCGCCCGACATCCCCACCTGGGGCAACATCATGGCCGAGGGACGGGTGCAGTTCAACGAGTTCCCTCACAACGTCTTCTTTCCGGGGCTGTTTCTCGCCGTCACCGTGCTTGCCGTGAACATTCTCGGCGACGGGCTGCGCGACACGCTCGACCCGAAAATGGCCAAGCGGCTGTGAGCGCGGCGCTCGAGGTTAGCAATCTCTCGGTCGCCCTGCCCGCGGGCGGCGATCGCAGGCGCGCGGTCGACGGCGTCTCGTTCAGCGTCGGGCGCGGCGAGATGGTTTGCCTGGTGGGCGAGTCAGGCTCGGGCAAATCGGTGATCGCGCAGGCGGTGATGGGGCTGCTGCCGAAGTCACTGCCGGTGACCGGCGGCAGCATCCTGCTCGAGGGCGAGGACGTGGTGAAGTCGCGCCCGGAGCGGCTGCGCGAGCTGCGTGCTACGCGCATGTCGATGGTCTTTCAGGAACCCATGACCGCGCTCAACCCGGTCATGACCTGCGGCGCGCAGATCGACGAGGTGCTGGTGCAGCACACTCGCCTCACTGCCGCCGAGCGACGCGCGAAAATTCTCGACATCGTGCGCGAGGTCGCGCTGCCGGAACCCGACCGCATCGTCGCCTCCTACCCCCACCAGCTCTCGGGCGGCCAGCGCCAGAGGATCGTGATCGCTATAGCGCTGGTGCTCGAGCCCGTGCTGCTGATCGCCGACGAGCCGACCACCGCACTCGACGTGACGACTCAGGCGCAGATCCTGCGGCTCATCCAGGACCTGCAGGCCCGCCATGGCACTGGGGTGCTGTTCATCACGCACGATTTCGGGGTGGTGGCCGAGATCGCGCACCGTGTCGCGGTGCTGCGCCTGGGCGAGATGGTCGAGCTCGGGCCGAAGACCGAGGTGCTGAAGCGCCCGCAGCACTTCTACACCAGGATGCTGATCGAAGCGGTGCCGAAGATCGAGCCGCGCGGCCGGCCTGTCGACGCCTCCAAGCCGGTGGTCCTGGCGACGCGCGAGCTTTCCAAGGTGTACACGGATCGCGGCTGGTTCGCGAGGCGGCGCGAGGTGCTCGCCGCGAGCGGCGTAACGCTCGAGGTGCGCCGCGGCCAGACCCTCGGCATCGTCGGCGAATCGGGGTCGGGCAAATCCACGGTGGCGCGATGCATCGTGCGTCTCATCGACCCGAGCGGCGGCGAAATCAGGCTCGGCGGCGAAAATATCGCCGCCATGTCGCGCGCCGCGCTGCGACCACTGCGGCGCAAGGTGCAGATCGTGTTCCAGGATCCGTACCGCTCGCTCAACCCGCGGCGCACGGTCGGCGAAGCCGTCATGGAAGGTCCCCTCAATTATGGGGTACCGCGAGCGGAAGCACGCAAGCGCGCGGAGCGCCTGATGGAGCTCGTGCGCATGGACCCGGGGGTACTCAACCGCTATCCGCACCAGTTCTCCGGCGGCCAGCGCCAGCGCATCTGCATCGCGCGTGCGCTCGCGATGGAGCCCGAGCTGCTGATCGCCGACGAGGCGGTCTCGGCGCTCGACGTTTCGGTGCAGGCGCAGGTGCTCGAATTGCTGGAGGAGATTCGCGGGCGGCTCGACCTCGCGATGCTTTTCATCACGCACGACCTGCGCGTTGCGGCGCAGGTTTGCGACTACGTCGCCGTGATGTCACAGGGAAGGGTCGTCGAGCAGGGCCCCGCGGCCGAAGTGTTCGGCGCGCCGCGCCACGACTACACACGCGCGCTGTTCGCCGCGGCGCCCGGCCGGAATTTCGCCTTCGGCGCGACCTGAGCCCCGGCCTGGCGGGCATCCTCATATAGCTATACTTGCGGCCATGCGTTCGCCTTCCATCGACCTGTTGCGCGTGCTCACCGCCTCGGGGCCGCAGCCGCTCGCCGCGCTCGCCGTGGCCTGCGACCTGAGGACTGCCGACCTCGAGCGACGCCTGGCCCGCCTCGCGGCCAACGGATTCGTCAGCGTGAGCGATCGACAGGTGCACTTGACCGGGCCGTTCGACTTTCTCGACGCCGCACGTATCGCCGCGGGACTCGGCGGGCGCGGCTCTGGCGTGGCGGTCGAAGTGGTCGACGCCTGCCCCTCGACAAGCTCGCTGCTGATGAACGATAAACGTTCGCGCGGCACGCGGCTGCTGCTTACGGAGGACCAGGTCAGCGGCCGCGGCCGCCACGGCCGGCGCTGGCTGTCGTGCGTCGGGGCGGGGCTCGCGCTTTCCATGAGACGCAGTTTTTCGCGGGGCCCACGCG
>JBAUTZ010000417.1:0-8413 GCA_049582445.1 Burkholderiales bacterium | reverse complement strand
GCCGCGCTCGGACGCGTCGCGGCGACGCTCGCGGAGGGCGAGGGCCTCGCCGCGCACGCGCGCTCCGCCGAGTTGAGGTTCAAGTGACCCCCGAGCAGCTGATCCGGCCGGAGATCCTCGCGCTCAAGGCTTACCACGTCCCCGACTCGGAGGGCATGGTCAAGCTCGACGCCATGGAGAACCCGTACGCGCTGCCCGCGGCGATGCGGCTCGAGCTGGCACAGGTACTCGCCGGGGTGGACCTCAATCGCTATCCCGATCCCTCCGGGCGCAGGCTGCGCGAGCGCCTCGCAGGCGTCATGCGCGTGCCCGCGGCTATGCAGCTGCTGCTCGGCAACGGCTCGGACGACCTGATCCAGATCGTGACCTGGGCGCTGGCGCGCCCAGGGGCCGTGATGATGTACCCGGCGCCCACGTTCGTCATGTACGGCATGGACGCGACCCTGGCCGGGATGAAGAAGGTCGAGGTACCGCTGCGAGCCGACTTCACGCTCGATCGCGAAGCCTTCCTCGCGCAGCTGGAGGCGCACGACCCGGCGCTGGTGTTCCTCGCCTATCCGAACAACCCGACCGGCGTGCTGTACGGCGAGGACGACGTGCTCGCGATCCTGCGCGCCGCGAACGGCGTCGTGGTGGTGGACGAGGCCTACCACGTGTTCGCGCAGAAGAGCTTCATGCCGCGGCTCGCGGAGTTCCCGAACCTGGTGGTGATGCGCACCGTCTCCAAGCTCGGGCTGGCGGGGATCCGGCTCGGTTACCTCGCCGCGCGCCCGCAATGGGTCGAGCAGTTCGACAAGGTGCGGCAGGCGTACAACGTCAACGTGCTGACGCAGGCCGCCGCGCTCTACGTGCTCGATCACATCGAGGTGCTCGAAGAGCAGGCGGCGCGCATCCGCGCCGACCGGACGGCGCTCGGCGCCGCGCTCGCCGCGCTGCGGGGCGTCACGGTGTTTCCGTCCGAAGCGAATTTCTTCATGATCCGCGTGCCCGACGCGAAGCGCACCTGGGAGGCGCTGCGCCGCCAGGGGGTGCTGGTGAAGAACCTCGACGGCCCGGCGCTACCCAACTGCCTGCGCGTGACGGTGGGCACGCCCGACGAAAACCGTATACTGCTGACTGCGCTGCGCGAAGCGCTCTGAGAACCTCCATGCGTACCGCCGAAGTCGTCCGCAATACCAAGGAAACGCAGATCCGCGTCAGGCTGAACCTCGACGGCAGCGGCGCGGCGAAGCTCGCGACCGGCATTCCGTTCCTCGAGCACATGCTCGACCAGGTCGCGCGCCACGGCGCGCTCGACCTGGAGATCGACGCGAAGGGCGACCTGCACATCGACGCGCACCACACCGTCGAGGACATCGGCATCACGCTCGGCCAGGCCTTTGCAAAGGCGCTCGGCGACAAGGCCGGCATCCGCCGCTTCGGCCATGCCTACGTGCCCCTGGACGAGGCGCTGTCGCGCGTCGTGATCGACTTCTCGGGGCGGCCGGGGCTCGAGTTTCACGTCGCCTGGACGCGCGCGCTGATCGGCGAGTTCGACGTCGATCTGGTGCACGAGTTCTTCCAGGGCTTCGTCAACCACGCGCTCGTCACGCTGCACGTAGACAACCTGCGCGGCGACAACGCGCACCACCAATGCGAGACGGTGTTCAAGGCGTTCGCGCGCGCCCTGCGCATGGCCGTAGAGGCCGATTCCCGCGCGGCCGGCACGGTACCTTCGACCAAGGGCACGCTCTGACTTGAAGATCGCGGTCGTCGATTACGGCATGGGCAACCTGCGCTCCGTGTCGAAGGCGCTCGAGCACGTCGCGCCCGAAGCCGAGGTGCTGGTCACCGCGGACCCGGCTGCGATCCGTGCCGCCGAGCGCGTGGTCGTGCCGGGGCAGGGCGCGATGCCCGACTGCATGCGCGAGCTCGATGCGCGCGCCTTGCGCGCGCCCGTGATGGAGGGCGCGCGGCAAAAGCCGTTCCTGGGCATCTGCATCGGCCTGCAGATGCTGTTCGAGCGCAGCGACGAGGGCGACGGAGTCGCGGGCCTGGGCGTGTTCGCCGGTACGGTGCGGCGCTTTGCAGAGGACTTGCACGATCCGGCGAGCGGTGCGCGGCTCAAGGTGCCGCACATGGGATGGAACGAGGTGACACAGGCGAAAGCCCACGCGCTATGGCGGGGCATCGCGGACGGAGCGCGGTTCTACTTCGTGCACAGCTATTACGTCGAAGAGGCTGATCGCGCGCTCGTAAGCGGGCGCGCGCGCTACGGCGCGGACTTTACCTGCGCGGTTGCGCGCGATAACATCTTTGCCGTACAGTTCCATCCGGAAAAGAGCCAAGCCGCAGGACTGCAGCTGCTGCGAAACTTCGTACACTGGCGACCCTGATCCCCGCGCGCTTTGCGCGCATCCCCGGATTCGATTCTCGATCGTCCTTCCACCGCACGGCACGCCGTCGCGTCCGGCACAGGCACCACCCGCAAAACAAACCATGCTGATCATTCCCGCGATCGACCTCAAGGACGGGCGCTGCGTGCGCCTCAAGCAAGGCGACATGAAGACGGCGACGGTGTTCTCCGACGACCCGGTGGCGATGGCGCGCCACTGGGCCGCCGAGGGCGCGCGCCGGCTGCACATCGTCGACTTGAACGGCGCTGCCGCCGGCCGGCCCAAGAACGAGAAGATGATCCGCGAAATGATCAAGGCGGTCGGCGACAAGCTGCCGATCGAGCTCGGCGGCGGAATCCGCGACCTCGACACGATCGAGAGCTACATCGACGCGGGCGTGGCGTTCGTGGTGATCGGCACCGCCGCAGTCAAGAACCCCGGATTCCTGTCGGACGCCTGCTACGCCTTTCCGGGGCGAATCATCGCCGGGCTGGACGCCAAGGACGGCAAGGTGGCGGTCGAGGGCTGGTCGAAGATGACCGGGCACGACGTCGTCGACCTGGCGAAGAAGTACGAGGAATACGGAGTCGAGGCCATCATCTACACCGATATCGGGCGCGACGGCATGCTAAGCGGCGTCAACATCGAGGCCACGCTCAAGCTCGCGCAGGCGATCAAGACGCCGGTCATCGCTTCGGGCGGCATCGGCAGCCTGCAGGACGTGGAAGCGCTGTGCGCCAAGCTCTACCCCGAGGGCGTCATCGGCGCGATTACCGGACTCGCGCTGTACGAGGGCAAGCTCGACTTCAAGAAGGCGCAGGCCGCCGCCGACAAGGCGACCGGCAAGGACCCCGGGGCATGAGCCTTGCCAAGCGCGTCATACCCTGCCTCGACGTCACGGCGGGACGCGTCGTAAAGGGAGTCAACTTCGTCGCGCTGCGCGACGCGGGCGACCCGGTGGAAATCGCGGCGCGCTACGACGCCGAGGGCGCAGACGAGCTGTGCTTTCTCGACATCACCGCGAGCTCCGACGAGCGCGACATCATCGTGCACGTGATCGAAGCGGTGGCAGAGCGCGTGTTCATCCCGCTCACCGTGGGCGGCGGCGTGCGCAAGGTCGAGGACGTGCGCCGGCTGCTGAACGCCGGCGCCGACAAGGTGTCCATCAACACGGCGGCGGTGCAGAACCCGCAGCTGGTGCGCGAGGCCTCCGCCAAGGTCGGTAACCAGTGCATCGTGGTGGCGATCGACGCCAAGCGGCGCGTCGACGGCGCGGGCTGGGAGGTCTACACGCACGGCGGGCGCCGGCCCACCGGCATAGACGCCGTAGAATGGGCGCGGCGTATGCAGGAGGCGGGCGCGGGAGAGATCCTGCTCACCAGCATGGACCGCGACGGCACGCGCGAAGGGTTCGACCTGGGCCTGACGCGCGCGGTGAGCGACGCGGTGAGCGTGCCGGTGATCGCCTCGGGCGGCGTTGGCACGCTCGCGCACATGGCCGAGGGCGTGCTCGAGGGCGGGGCGGATGCGGTGCTGGCGGCGAGCATCTTCCACTTCGGCGATTACACCGTGCGCCAGGCGAAGGAGTACATGCGCGGTCGGGGCATCGAGGTCAGGTTATGAATGAATGGTTCGAGCAGCTGCGCTGGGACGAGCACGGTCTCGTGCCGGCGATCGCGCAGGACGCCGCGAGCGGCCGCGTGCTCACGCTCGCCTGGATGAACCGCGAGGCGCTCGCCGAAACCGCGCAGAGCGGCCGCGCGGTCTACTGGTCCCGCTCGCGCGGCAAGCTGTGGCGCAAGGGCGAGGAGTCGGGCCACGTGCAGAAGGTGCTGGAGATGCGCCTGGACTGCGATGCCGACGCGGTGCTGCTCAGCGTGGAACAGGTCGGCGGCATCGCCTGCCATACCGGGCGCGAAAGCTGCTTTTTCCGCAAACTCGACAACGGGAGGTGGGTGACGACCGATCCGGTGAAGAAGGATCCGTCGCTCATCTACGGCAAGAAATGAAGCCTGGACTCTACGAGGCGCTGGAGCGCATCGCGGCGGTGATCGCCGCGCACCGGGGCGGCGACCCGGAGAAGTCCTACGTCGCTCGGCTCACCGCGAAGGGCGAGGACGCGGTGCTGAAGAAGATCGGCGAGGAGGCCACCGAGACGGTGCTCGCGGCGAAGGGCGGCGACCGCCTGCAGCTGGTGCGCGAGACCGCCGACCTGTGGTTCCACTGCATGATCGTGCTCGCGCAGCACGGGCTCGGGCCAGCCGACGTGCTCGCCGAGCTTCACCGGCGCGAAGGCATCTCGGGCATCGACGAGAAGGCCTCGCGTTACGGCCAAGGCAACGAGGGAAAATGAGCGCCGCGGACTGCATCTTCTGCAAGATCGTGCGCGGCGAGATCCCGTCGCGCAAGGTGTACGAGGACGACGACGTGTTCGCGTTCCACGACATCCGTCCGCTCGCGCCGGTGCACTTCATGATCGTGCCGAAGGAACACGTGGATTCGCTGTACGAGGCGGGCATGGGGCAGCACCGGTCGCTCGGCAAGATGCTGGCGCTGGCGGGCGAGCTGGCGCGCAAGGAAGGTGCAAATGACGGCTTTCGCGTCATCATCAACACCGGGCGAGTGGGGCACCAGGAGGTGTATCATTTACATATGCACGTCATCGGCGGGCCGGACACCCTCGGCCCGATGATCTCGAAGAGGAAATAGGAGAAACTTATGGGCTCGTTCAGCATCTGGCATTGGCTGATCGTCCTCGTCATCGTGATGCTGATCTTCGGCACCAAGAAGCTGCGCAACATGGGCGCGGACCTTGGCGGCGCGGTGCGCGGATTCAAGGAAGGCATGCGCGAAGGCTCGAGCGACAAGGGCGAAGCCGGCGCGGCGCCGCAGGTCACCGGCAAGACGATCGAGGGCGAGGTCAAGAGCAAGACCGAGACCAAGGCCTAGCCTTCGTCCCGATCCGACGCCGGTATATCTGACGGGCGCCCTTCGGGCGCCCTTTTTATCTCCGCACCCGAGGAGCTGACGTGTTCGACATCGGTTTCTCCGAGCTGATGGTCATCGGTCTGGTCGCGCTTATCGTGATCGGGCCGGAGCGGCTGCCGCGCGTGGCGCGCACCGTCGGTCACCTCGCGGGGCGGTTGCAGCGCTACGTCGCCGACATCAAGGCGGACATCAGCCGCGAGATGGAACTCGACGAGCTGCGCAAGATGCGCGACGAGATGCAGCAGGCCGCCACCGAGATGGAGAACTCGGTGCGAAAGGAGATGAGCCAGACCGAGGAGGAGCTGAACAAGACGGTCGCCGATGCGGCCGCGCTTCCGGAACCCCCGGCTGAGCAAGCCCCGGCCCCGGCGCCTGAAGCCTCGCCACAGACGCCGGAGAAGGCCGCGACGCCCGAGGCGCGCGGATGACCACCCAGGAAAGCTTCATCTCGCACCTGATCGAGCTGCGCCAGCGGCTGGTGCGGGCGGTGTTCGCGGTGCTTGCAGTGTTCGTGGTGCTGTTCATCTGGCCGGGCTCCGGGCCGATCTACGACACGCTCGCGCTGCCGCTCATGCGCGCGCTGCCCGAGGGCACCAAGATGATCGCCACCGGCGTGATTACGCCGTTCCTGGTGCCGATGAAGGTGACCGCGATGGTCGCCCTGTTCGTCGCGCTGCCCTACGTGCTCTATCAGGTCTGGGCGTTCGTCGCGCCGGGGCTGTACGAGCACGAGAAGAAGTTTGCCCTGCCTCTCATCGTCGGCAGCACGGTGCTGTTCTTCGCAGGCGTGGCGTTCTGCTACTTCTTCGTCTTCGTGCGGGTGTTCACCTTCATCCACCAGTTCGCGCCCAAGTCGATCACGCCGGCCCCGGACATCGAGGCCTACTTCAGCTTCGTGATCACGATGTTCATCGCCTTCGGGATCACCTTCGAGATTCCGATCATCGTCATCATCCTGGTGCGCATGGGCCTGGTGAGCGTCGAGAAGCTGCGCGAGGCGCGCCCCTACGTCATCGTCGGAGCGTTCGTCGTCGCCGCGGTCGTCACCCCGCCCGACGTCATCTCCCAGATCATGCTCGCGCTGCCGATGTGCCTGCTGTACGAGGCGGGCCTCTTCTTCGCCCGTTTCGTCGCGGCGCGCGCCAAGGAGGCCGAGGGAGACCACAAGCCGATGAGCGACGAGGAGATGGAGCGCGAGCTCGACCGCGCTGACAGATAGCGCGCGCCCTTATCTTTTCGTCTAGGTTACAGGATCCGTCTCCTGGAGTAGATTCGGTCCGCCGGAAATCCCCCGCATGGCCGATCCGCTTCAATCCGCCGCCCTCCACGCGGCGACGCCCCCCGATCTCAGCCTCGAGCAGTTCATCTGGCTGATTGGCAATCTTTGCCGGGTCCATCGACGCCGACTCGACGCCGCGCGCCTGCTGGAGAAATTTCCTCCGCCGCACCGGCGCGCGACGCTGGTCGATGCGGCGCGCGAGCAGGGCTTTCTCAGCTACGAGATGTCGCTCGCCGGTGTGCGGGTGGAGGCGATACCGCTGCCCGCGATCGCGTTCCTGCGCGCGGTCGCCGCGCCGGGCGCGCAGGCGCCGCTGGGGGCGCCGATTCCCGGCCTGATCGCGAAGTGCGAGGCGGGCCGGTTGCTCCACGTCGAGGCTTGTAGCGACCTGCCGCGGACGCGCCTGACGCGCAACTTCGAGGAGTTCTTCGAGCCGAGCGTGATCCTGGTGGTTCCCGAGCGCGAGACCGGAGGTGCGGCGGGCTAGCGCGGCGTCAGGCGCTCACGCGCAGGCCGAACGCCCAGCACAGTGCGCTGAAGCTGACGAACGCGAGCGCGGTCGACACCAGGATGACCGCCGAGATGCGCTCGGCGTTCGCGCCCTGGCGCTCGGCGAACAGGAACACGGTACCCGCCACCGGCAACGCGGCGGCGAGCACCAGGGTGCGCATCTCGAGCTGCGGCAGGTGGAACACGTAGACCGCGATCAGCGCCGCGAGGTAGGGATGGGCGAGCAGCTTCGCCCCGGTGATCAGTAGCACGTCGGTGCGCGCGACGCGCGTTCCCGGGCGGTACAGCGACACGCCGATCGTGAACAGCGCCACCGGCACCGCCGCCTCGCCGAGCAACTGCGTCAGGTGATCCGCTGGCTGCCACAGCTCGAGCTGCGCCGCGGAGAAGGCGCCGCCTGCGATCACCGACCAGATCATGGGATTTTTCGTCACGCGCGCGAGCACCCCGCCGAGCGCGACGCCGAAGTCGGCGCCGTGGTGATCCTGCAGCGCTGATAGCGCGAGCGCGAGCGACACGAGCACCAGCAGGTCCGCCATGCCGGCGGCGATGAGCGGCGCGAGCGCCGCCTTGCCGAGGATCGGCGGCAGCAGCGCGAAGCCCATGTAGCCCCAGTTCGACCACGATCCGGCGAGCGCCGCGAAGGCCGCGTCGCGCAGGCTCTCGTGAGCCACGCGGCGCACCAGCAAGGCGACGGTGGCGAACAGCGCAAGCCCGGTCGCGAGGTAGGCGAAGAACACCGGCAGGTTGACGAGCTCGTGGAACGGCGTGCGCGCGCTGAAGCGGAACAGGAGGCACGGCAGCGCGAAGTACAGGACGAACGTGTTGAGCGCCGGCACGGCGTTCTCCGGCAGCAGCCTGAAGCGCGCTGCGAGGTAGCCGCACAGGATGAGGGCGAAGAATGGCGCGGTGACCTGGTAGATGGCGAGCATGAGGGCGCGACTATAAGTGATCCAGAGCAGCGCGCCCGCCCTGGTTTTATCCCTTTGTCTAGATTACAAAATCCTGACGCCGGAGTAGATTCTCCTCGGGGGGATCGTTCTATGGCACAGGCCGACGCGGCGTCGCCGCCGGGCGCGGAGCCGTGCGGCTCGGCGCTCGGCACAGGGCAATTCGTCTGGCTGCTCGGCAGCCTTTGCCGGATCCACCGGCTGCCTTTCGACGCGGCCCTTCTGCTGCAGCAGTTCCCGCCGCCGCACGACCGCGCGCAGCTCGTCGAGGCCGCGCGCGCCTTCGGCTTTCGCGCCGGGCAGGCCTCGCT
>JBAUTZ010000416.1:0-2327 GCA_049582445.1 Burkholderiales bacterium | reverse complement strand
GCCCCAGCCGCCAAGCGCGAGGATCGCGACATCCGCGATGCGCTGCTGGCGGCGCTCGGCGAAGCCGGGCTGCCGATGCATCAGGTCAACGTGATCGTGTCCGACGGCGTGGTGCAGCTCTGGGGCGCGATCGAATCGGACGTTCAGCACCAGGCCGCGCGGGCCGCGGTCGAGGGCACGCAGGGCGTCAAGCGTCTGGATGACCACCTCGGGGTCGTGCCGACGATGGTGCGTGTCGCGCACGGCGGCGTTTAGCGCGTTGCTCGCCGGCGCGCTCCTCGCCGGCTGCGGCGAAGAGAGCGCGACCCGGGCGCAGCGCGATCCGGCGACGCTGGCGCAGGGACAAAAGCTGTACGCGCAACATTGCGCGGCCTGTCACGGCGCAAACCTCGAAGGCCAGCGCGACTGGCGCCGGCGCCTGCCGAACGGGCGCCTTCCCGCGCCGCCGCACGACGGCAGCGGCCACACCTGGCATCACCCGGAGCGAGTGCTGTTCGAGATCACTAAGTTCGGCCTGGTGCCGCCCAACGCCCCCGTGGGCTATCAAAGCGACATGCCGGCCTACGCGGGCAAGCTCTCGGACGACGAGATCCGCGCGGTGCTCGCGTTCATCGAGAGCCGCTGGTCGAAGGACGTGCTCGAAGTCCGCGCCGAGATGCTGCGCAACTCGCGCCATCGCTAAGGCTTCAGCTAAGCACGAACACCGGAGCGAAGCCGCCACCCGCGGTGCGGAAGTTGGTCGTCTGTCCCTGGTAGAGCCGCGCCGCGAGCAGCTGGATTTCGCCCGCATAGACGTAGGCTCGCACGTCGAGCTTGAGGTCGGTCTGCGCACCGTCGACCTGGACGATGCGCTCGCTCGGAGGTATCAGCGCCTGCGCCACATAGTCCCGCGACAGGATTTCCTCCCAGGCGCGGCGCGTGAGCTTGTCGCCGCGATACGCAGCCTTGCTGCCGTAGCCGAGCGCAGGCTTGAAGAACAGCTCCCGGCGTTGCGCCCACAGGTCAGCGGCGTTCTCCTCCGTCACGGCGACGGTGCGCGGCACCCCTGAGAGCAGCGTATCGCGCGTCGTCGCATCGACCCCCAGCGCTGCCAGGGCCTCGGCGTCGCTCAACTCGACGAGATTGCGCTTGTCGGCGTACAGCGCGTGGGCGCGGGGATGCGGCGTGACCACCACCGCTCCAGCGACGTATGCCGCACGCAGCGCGGCATGCTCGGGCTGCTCGAAATAGAAGTCGGTGACGCGGTTGTAGACCATGTCGAGCGCCTGGCCGCGATGTCGCAGCTTGCCGTCGCGCCACTCGAGCTCGTGCGCATCGGCGATGACGGCCTCGATGCCGCGGCTGGCGAATAGCCGCGCGAACAGGCGGAACTCGGGATACAGGTATTGCTCGGTGGGCGCGTCGTCGACGATCGCGATCCGTTCGAGCGGCGCGGCGCCGCGTTGCAGGCGCCACTCGGCCTCGAACATGGCGAAGAACGCATCCTCCGCGTGCGCCAGGTCGCCGCTCGGCGCGAAGGCGGAGGCCATTTCGTCGCAGCATGCACGCTGCGCGCGCGCCAGGGCGGCGTTGAGCAGCGCGCCGCCGGCGTTGGTGTTGATCTCGATCAGCTGCGGTCCGCGCGCCGAGAGATGGAAGTCGAACCCGAGAAAAGCTCCCTGCGGCCCGAACTCGAGGCCGGCGATGGCGGGAGCGCGGGCCGTGGCGGCGCTTCGAAAGCGCGGCAGCGCGGCCACCTCGTGCGCCGCATGCACGATCGCGGCCATGCGCGCCCGCTGCGCTGGCGTGATGAACACCGCGGTGCGGGAAAAAAGGTTAGGCCGGGTGAGCGCGATCTCGTCGCCGAGTCCGGCGAGCGCGGGCTGGCCCTCGAGCTGCCGGCGCAGGCGCTCGCCGTCGAGCGTGCGGCAGGCGCAGGCGCGGTTGAGCGCCTCTGCATCGGCGAGGGCCAGGATCGGGGGGTCAACGAGCACTGCGTCCATCGCGCTTGACGTCACAAAGTCGTTTCCATAATATTGGAAACATGGAAACGAGGCAAGTGATCGACGCCCTCGGCGCGCTCGCGCACGACACGCGGCTCGCGGTGTACCGCATGCTGGTCGAGGCCGGACCCGCGGGCCTGCCCGCCGGGGAGATCGGCGCGCGGTTGGGCCTACCGCCCGCTACCGCATCGTTCCACCTCGCGCAGCTGAGCCGCGCGGGGCTGCTCGCCTCGCGCAGCCAGGGCCGGTTCGTCATCTATTCGGCCGATTTCGGGCGCATGAACGCACTGCTCGGCTTCCTCACCGACAACTGCTGCGGGGGTGCATCCTGCGCCCCCGTCCCTC
>JBAUTZ010000415.1:0-2538 GCA_049582445.1 Burkholderiales bacterium | reverse complement strand
GCCACCAGATGCGGCGCTCGTCTGCGAGCGAGCCGATCGGCTGCGAAGGAGCGTTCGGGTTCAAGGGAAAGAATCGCAATCTTCCGTGGGGGACCGAATCTACCATGGGGCGCTTTCGCCGCCGCTTTGCCGCCGCAGCTCTCGCCATGCTGGCGGCGCTGGCCGCCGGATGCGCGGGGCTGCCCCAGGCGCCCGGGGCTGACGGTCGATCTGGCCTCGCGCGCGGCCAGCCGCCCGAAGGCGCCTACCTGGCCGATGGCGCCTTGCTGCTGCTATACCGCATCGACGGACGGGTGCTGACGCTGCGGGCGCAATGGCCAGCCGAGGACGTCGCGCGCAACCGCGAGTCGTATCTCGTGGCGCAACTCGACGTCGCAGGCGACGACCCGCCGCAGATCGAGCGCGAGCTCGGCTCGGCGGCTCGCGTGCGGCTCGTCGACGGCAAGCAATGGCAGCGGATGATGGCGCAGGTGCTGCTCGAGCTGGCGCCTTCGGACGAGAGTCGGGCCGTGCTGCTTGCGGTGCAGGGGCGCGACGTCGCGGTCTACCGCGAGGGCGGGAAGCTGCGCGTGATCTCGTTCGTGGACAAGCCGCCCGGGGTCCGTATCGAGCGCACGGTGAGCGACCAGGAGTTCGCCGCGCGCGCGCGGCGCGTCGTCGGCGAGGAGCTTGGAGCTTCGGGGCCGGCGCTGATCGACATCGGGGGCGGCGCCGCCGACGCGTTCCTGCTCTTCCACCCGGCCCAGCGCCTGTCGGTCTACGTCGTGCGGCCTCCAGATGCGTTGTCGGCCGGGCTCGGGGAGCCCGTAGGCTTTGCCCTGCGCTCGGCCGACGCCCTGCTGCTCCAGAGCCACGTGGTGGCGCCGTTGAAGAGCCCTGTTTCCACGAGTTTCCGCTTGTTGTGGCGCACGCTGCACGCCGGCACGGCGCTCCTGCCCAGGGGCGCCGCGGCCACCGGGAAGGCGCCGCCGCTCGCCGCCGGAAGCAGCATGGATCTCGCCGCCTGGGAGCAACGGCTCGACGCGCTGGTATCGTCGAAACGCTCCAGGGGGACGCTCGAATTCCTGGTCGACGGCGCCGCATTCTTTCCGCGCTTCGTCGACGCCGTCCAGAGCGCGCGCCAATCCGTTTGGCTGCGCGTCTACATCTTCGACCGGGACGACTACGCCGTGGCGATGGCCGACCTGCTGCGAAAGCGCTCGCAGGATGTCGATGTGCGCGTGCTGCTCGATCACCTGGGTACCGTGGTCGCCGGCCAGATGCCGCCCGCGGGACCGATGCCCGCCGGCTTCAGGCCGCCGGAATCGATCATCGAGTACCTGCGCGCCGGCTCCGCGGTGAAGGTGGTTGCCTCTCCCAATCCTGTATTTACCTCCGACCACACCAAGGCCATGTTCGTCGACCGCGAGCTGGCGTTCGTCGGCGGCATGAACATCGGCCGCGAATACCGCTACGAGTGGCACGACCTGATGGCGGAAGTGCGCGGCCCGATCGTCGCACCGCTGCGCAGGGATTTCGAGCTCAGCTGGATTCACGCCAGCGCGGGCGACGTCGGCTTCGTTTTCAGATCGCTGGAGCGCGACGAGCGCAGGCTACTGGAGCCGCAGGCAGCGGACATGGTCGACCTGCGGCCGCTCTACACGCGCACCGGGCAGCCCGAGATCCTCGAGGCGCAGCTCTCCGCGATGCGCGCGGCGCAACGCAGCATCTACGTCGAGCAGCCGTATCTCTCGGACGGCCATGTGCTCTCCGAGCTGATACGCGCGCGCCAGCGCGGCGTGGACGTGCGGGTAGTGCTGCCTAGCCGCGGCGACTCGGGCTTCATGAACAGCGCCAACCTGGTGACGAGCCAGCTGCTGTTGCGCAGCGGCGTGCGCGTCTACGCTTACCCCGGCATGACGCACGTCAAGGCCGCGATCTACGACGGGTGGGCGTGCTTCGGATCGGCCAACATGGACAATCTCAGCCTGCGCGTTAACCGGGAGCTCGACCTCGCAACCTCCGATCCGGCGGCGGTGGCGCGTCTGCGCGAGCAGGTGTTCGAGGCGGATTTCTCCAGATCGCGTGAAATCACCGAGATCGAGCCGCTCGGCTGGAGCGTCTATCTGAGCGATTTCATCGCCGGCCAGCTCTAACGCGCTGCGTCGCCTGCGCTAAAATACGCAGCTGTTCTTCTCCGCTGCTCTTAGAGAAATAACCCCGACGATGTCGCAGGAAACGGAATTCCGCGTCGAGATGCCGTCGTCCACGCCTGCGGTGCCGGTGCAGCTGTGGGAGAAGGACAAGTTCCGCTTCCATTGCCACAAGGGCATCGCCTGCTTCAACAAGTGCTGCGAGAACGCCGACATCCTGCTCACGCCGTGGTACGTGGTGCGCCTGGCGCGTCACTTCGGCATTACCACGCGCGAGGTGATCGACCGCTACACGGTCGACTACGCGATGGACGGACAGGGCATGCCGGGCCTCAAGCTCGCGAGGAAGGAAGGCACGACGGCGTGCATTCACCTCACGCCCGAAGGCTGCGGCATCTACGAGGAC
>JBAUTZ010000414.1:0-1857 GCA_049582445.1 Burkholderiales bacterium | reverse complement strand
GCGCCCATGCTGACCTTCCAGCAACTGATCCTGCGGCTCGAGCAGTTCTGGGACCGCCAGGGCTGCGCGCTGCTGCAACCGTACGACTTGGAGGTCGGCGCCGGGACTTTCCACACCGCGACTTTCCTGCGCGCGATCGGTCCCGAGCCCTGGAAGGCGGCGTACGTGCAGCCCTCGCGCCGACCTAAGGACGGACGCTACGGCGAGAACCCCAACCGGCTGCAGCACTATTATCAGTTCCAGGTCGTGCTCAAGCCCTCGCCGCAGAACATCCAGGAACTGTATCTCGAGTCGCTCGCCGATCTGGGGATCGACCCGAAGGTGCACGACATCCGCTTCGTCGAGGACGACTGGGAGTCGCCAACGCTCGGCGCCTGGGGCCTCGGCTGGGAAGTGTGGCTCGATGGCATGGAGGTGACGCAATTCACCTACTTCCAGGAAGTCGGCAGCCTCGCCTGCCGGCCGGTGCTGGGAGAAATCACCTACGGCCTGGAGCGTCTGGCCATGTACCTGCAGGGCAGGGAAAGCGTCTTCGACCTCTCCTGGACTCCGGGTGTCACCTATCGCGACGTCTACCACCAGAACGAGGTCGAGCAGTCGCGCTACAACTTCGAGCTGTCCAATACCGAGATGCTGTTCCGACACTTCGCCGAGTTCGAGGCGGAGGCGGGCAGGCTGATCGAGGCGCAGTGCGTGCTGCCCGCCTACGAGATGGTCATGAAATGCTCCCACACGTTCAACTTACTCGACGCGCGCGGCGCGATTTCGGTCACGGAGCGCGCCGCGTACATCGGCCGCGTGCGCGCCCTCGCGCGGGCGGTGGCGCAGGCCTACTACGAGTCGCGCGAGCGGCTTGGTTTCCCGATGCTGAAGAAGCCGGCCTAACCATGGACGCCTCGCTGCTGGTCGAACTCCTCACCGAGGAGCTGCCGCCAAAGTCGCTCAAGGAGCTCTCGCAGGCATTCGCCACCAATCTGCTGCTGGAGCTGCAGCGCGAGCGCTTTCTTTCCGATCGCAGCGCCGCGCGGGCGTTCGCCACGCCCCGTCGCCTCGCCGTGCTGATTTCCGAGGTGCAGGATCGCTCGCCGGACTCCGAGCGGGACGTGCACGGCCCCGCCGTCGGCGCGCCGGCCCAGGCCGTCGCGGGGTTCGCGAGAAAGAACGGCGTCGCGATCGAGGCACTGCGAACGGCGCAAACCCCGAAGGGGCAGGTCTACGCCGCGCACGTCATCACGGAAGGCCGCGCGCTCGTGGACGTGCTCGCCGCCAAGGTCGAGGCTGCGCTGAAGGCGCTGCCGATCCCGAAGCTGATGCGCTGGGGCGACGGAGAGGCGCAGTTCGTACGTCCGGTGCACGGGCTGGTGATGATGCACGGTTCACATGTGGTGCCGGGCGCGGTGCTGGGCATCACCGCCGGCAGCACCACGCGCGGGCACCGGTTCATGGGTGCGGCCTCGATTCCTCTCGCAAACGCCACGGACTACGAGGCGACGCTGCGCGATGAGGGCATGGTGATCGCGGACTTCGCCGTGCGTCGCGCCGAAATCGAAGCCGCCCTCGCCGCAGAGGCGAAGCGCCAAGGCGCGGCCCTCGGCGCTTACGCGGATCTGCTCGACGAGGTGACCGCGCTGGTCGAGCACCCGAGCGTCTACCTCGGCGAGTTCGACGCACGCTACCTCGAAGTGCCGCAGGAATGCCTCATCCTGACGATGCGCCAGAACCAGAAATACTTCCCGCTGTTCGATGCCGGCGGCAGGCTTCGGCCGCAGTTCCTCATCGTTTCCAACATGCACGTCGCCGATCCGGGCAACATCGTGCGCGGCAACCAGCGCGTGGTCCGCCCGCGGCTCGACGATG
>JBAUTZ010000413.1:0-5486 GCA_049582445.1 Burkholderiales bacterium | reverse complement strand
GCCGGCGCCTGAAGACCGTCGAGCTGATCGTCGAGTCCGTGCCCTGGACACCGCGCCCGCGCCGCCTCCGGCGTCGCGACGACGAGATCGTCGCCGTGCGTATCGGCTGGGACGAAGCCGATCTGCGCGAGCGCGCCAAGCGACTTGGTGCCGTTTGGCGCCCCGCGCAGAAGCTGTGGGAGATTCGCTGGGGCGACGTACGCCGCCTCGGTCTCGGGTCCCGTGTCATCCCGGCATGAACCACGGCCTTATCGTCTTGTCCTATCTGCCGCCATACATATGCCGCCGCTTCTATGCCGGCAGATGCCTCCATCTGCGACCATATGGTTGCATCCATATGTAGATGGTCCTAGCATCGGTCGCGCAACGACTAATCACTAGTTAGACCTCGCCCATAAGGGTGGCGCGGACATAGCAAATATGCTATAGTTCGCTTCGTGAATTGGCGGATCACCTTCTACAGCGCAGCTCTAGAGCGAGCGATTCTGGAGTTGCCCGCCGGATTCGTCGCGCGTTTTCTGCGATACGCCGAACGCATGGAGGTTTACGGTCCGGACCTTGGTATGCCGCACACCCGCGCAATGGGCGGCGGTTTGTTCGAGCTTCGGCTGAAGGCTGCGGAAGGCATATCGCGGGTCTTCTACTGCACGCTCGTCGGCCGGCAAATTGTGATGCTGCATCAGTTCACGAAGAAATCGGAGAAGACCCCACTTAAGGAACTTGAGATTGCACGACGTAGATTAAAGGAAATGAAAGATGAGAAAAGACCTTAAACATTTCAAGGAACGCGCCCTGGCTCGGCCAGCGGTCAAGCTCGAGTACGATCGACTTTCAGAGGAATTCGAGTTTCTGGATGAAATCCTGAAAGCCCGCGCTGCGGCCGGGCTGAGCCAAGCTGATGTGGCAGCCCGTATTGGTACGACCCAGTCGGCTGTTGCCCGCCTGGAGTCGCCCAGCGCTAAGCACTCACCGTCCATTTCGACACTTCGGCGCTACGCATCAGCGCTCGGCTACCGACTACAGGTAAAACTGGTGAAAGGGCAAGGTCTAACAACCGGCTCAACGGCGACAGCCCGCAAGCGGGCGGCGCGTTAGCCGGGACGTTTGGTGGAACGATCACAGCACATGCTGCTCACTACCCCAAGCAGACACTTAGCCCATCCACCCAGATTGCCAAGATGGAAAGAGATCGCTCCCGTGTCGTGATCGTCGGCGGCGGCATCGGCGGCTTGTTCGCCGCCAAGGCGCTGATCACGCATGGCGTAGACATATCGCTGTACGAGCAGGCGCCGGCGCTGGGCGAGGTTGGCGCTGGTGTTTTCATCACGCCAAACAGCGTGCGCCACCTCGAGCGGGTCGGACTTGGCTCTGCGGTCGAGCAATGCGGCGCCCGCGTGGGCCCGAAGTCGCATTACTTTCGCCACGACGGATCGCCCATCGCCCCCGTCCAGGTGACCGACTCATCCGGCTGGAATGCCTGCTTTGGCATGCACCGCGCGGATCTCGTCGCCTTGCTCGCCGCAGCCCTGCCCGCCGGGGTAGTCCACTGCGGACACCGTGCCATCGGCTTCGAGCAGGTCGGCGACCTCGCCCGCGTGCAGTTCAGCAATGGCGCTTCCGCCGAAGGCGATGTTGTCGTCGGCGCCGACGGTATCCACTCGGCGCTTCGACCCTATGTCTTTCCGCGGTCGACGCCGGTTTTCCACGGCACCATGTGCTATCGCGGGCTCGTCTCGCACGAGCGCCTACCGGACTGGCCGACGGACCGCTGGCAAATGTGGGCGGGCCCGTCCAAGCACTTCCTCGTCTTCCCCGTGCGCCATGGACTAATGGTCAACTACGTAGGCTTCGTGCCGACTGACGAGGAGATGAAGGAATCGTGGTCGGCGGTCGGCGACCCAGAGACGCTGCGCCGCGAGTTCGACGGCTGGGACGCGCGCATCTGCTCCGTGTTGAGAACAGTCGACAAGACTTTCCGGTTGGCGCTCTATGACCGAGAGCCGCTCCTGACGTGGACCAAGGGGCGGCTGACGCTACTCGGTGACGCGGCGCACCCGATGCTGCCGCATCTGGGCCAGGGGGCAAACCAATCGATCGAGGACGGCATCGCACTCGCGACGATCCTGGGTCGCGTGGAAAATGCGGCCGTTCCGGCGGCGCTGCTGGCCTATGAACGGCTTCGCCGCGAAAGAGTGGCACAGGTCCAACTTGGCGCGCGTCAGCACGGGCTGCGGGTTGACTCTGCCCACGCAGATCTTGTCGTCCGAGACGCCCAACTCGCCGCACACGCCGAGTTCCGCAATCAGCTCTATTCCTACGACGTCGTGCCGCATGCGGCGGCGGCCGCCATGGCGTTGACGTAACCCCCAGCGGCGCGCGTCATACATCGAGATGGAGCGCCTCTTTCCCGGTCTCGCTTCCCACATGGAGCCGGGCAACCCCGGCATGCACACGAGCGACAGCATCGACTTCGGTTACGTCATCCCGGGCAGCATCTGGCTCGAGCTGGACGACGGAACAATGAAGGAACTGAGGGCTGGCGATACCTATGTCCAAAACGGAACCCGTCACGCTTGGCGTAACCGCAGCTCGGGGCCTTGCAGTATCCTCGTCGTCCTAGTGGGCGCGCGTCGGGAGCAATCCGGCGTCTCCGTCGCCCAGGCGGCCGGCAGCGGTGGGTAATTGACCTGAGTCCCGCGCCGCGAAGCAACATCAAGGTCTAACCGAGAGGAGGACATGCGTGGCCGAACAGCAACCCTCATTCGACGCAGCGAAGTACAAGAACGCGCAGCGAGAGCAATGGAACAAGGACGGCGCAGCATGGCGACGCTGGAATCCCATTCTGGATCGTTGGTATGGCGAAGCGACCCGCCAGATGCTCGACCTGGCCCGGATTCAGCCAGGTCAGCGCATCCTGGACATCGCCGCCGGCGCAGGTGAACCGGCTGTCAGTGCCGCCGAACGAGTTGGTTCTAGCGGTTACGTGCTGGCGACCGACATCTCGGAAGGGATCGTTGAGCTTGCGCGCCAGGTCGCCCGTGAACGTGGACTCAAACAGATTGAGACCCGCGCCATGGACGGCGAGAAATTAGATCTCCCTGACGCTTCCTTTGATGCGGTGCTGTGTCGACTTGGTCTGATGTATATGCCGCACCCCGTGACCGCGCTACGCGAGTGGCGCCGGGCTCTGAGAGCCGGCGGTCGGGTCGCCGTCGTCGTCTTTTCCACTCCCGATCGAAACAGTTGGGGGGCCATGCCGGCGTCCATCATCCGCCGGCGCGCGCAACTCCCACCTCCCGTTCCGGGGCAACCCGGACCGTTTAGCCTTGGCGGTCCCGGGGTGCTCGATGGCGTCTTCCGTCAAGCCGGATTTGCCAACCCCGAGGTTCGCGCCGTGCCGGTGCCCCATGGAATGGGCAGTTCTGCCGAGTACGTGCAGGTCGCCCGAGAAGCCTTCGGTGGATTCAACGCCATGATGGCTCACCTGCCTCCTCAAGAACGCGAGTCGGTGTGGAACGAAGTGGAAGCCTCGATGCGTAGTTTCGAATCGCCGAGTGGGTTCGAAGTGCCGGGTGAGTGCCTTGTCGGTGTGGCCACGAAGTGATCGTGCGCAGACTGCTAACCATCAGTTGCAGCCGACCCGTTCGGGCGGGGCTTTGCACGCCCACACGGGTGGCTGAACTGAGACGTTAGACCCCAAGGAGAAGGCGCGAACGCGACGCTCATCCCCGTCATTTCGTCGGTGGTGGCTGCCGTTGCGGCCATCTGCGCAGCCCTGATTTCATCGCTCACCGGTAAGGCTTCGAAGACGGCGAAGAGCGGGATGCGGACGTAAAGGCTTCATAAGAAGCGCGCGGGATTACGCCGCGCGCTTCTTCGACTCGCCGCGCAACGCGTCGGCCACCGCGGCGCCGACGTCCATGGTGCTCGCCTTGCCCTTCATGTCGGGCGTGTGCGGTCCGGTGACGATGACGCGCTCGATGGCGCGCACCACCGCCGCCGCGGCGTCGGCGTGGCCGAGGTGCTCGAGCATCAGCGCGCCCGACCAGATGGCCGCAATCGGGTTGGCGATCTTCCTGCCCGCGATGTCGGGCGCCGAGCCGTGCACCGGCTCGAAGATCGACGGGAAGGTTCTCTCCGGATTGATGTTGCCCGAAGGCGCGATGCCGATCGTGCCCGCGGTCGCCGGGCCGAGGTCGGAGAGGATGTCGCCGAACAGGTTCGAGGCGACGATGACGTCGAACCGGTCCGGGTTGAGCACCATCTGGATCGACAGGCCGTCGACGTGGTACTGGTCGGCCTTGACGCCGGGATACTGCTTCTTCATCTCGGCGAAGCGCTCGTCCCAGTACGGCATGGTGATGGAGATGCCGTTCGACTTGGTGCAGGAGGTGACGTGGTTCTTCCGCGTCTTCGCCAGCTCGAAGGCGTACTTCATGATGCGGTCGACGCCCTTCCTCGAGAACACCGCCTGCTGCGTCACGATCTCGCGCTCGGTGCCCTCGTACACGCGGCCGCCGACGTTGCCGTACTCGCCCTCGGTGTTCTCGCGGATCACGACGTAGTCGATGTCGCCGGGCTTGCGGCCGGCGAGCGGGCAGGGCAGGCCTTCGAACAGGCGCACCGGGCGCAGGTTGACGTAGAGGTCGAACCAGCGGCGGAAGTTGATCAGCAGGCCCCAGGCCGAGATGTGGTCGGCGACGATCGCCGGGTTGCCCACCGCGCCGAAGTACACCGCGTCGAACTTGCGCAGGATCTGCGGCGCGTCGTCGGGGCACATCTTGCCGTGCTGCTTGTACCAGTCGCAGCTCCAGGGGAACTCTTCCCACTTGAAGCTGACGCCGTAGCTGGCGCCGGCCGCCTCCAGCACCCGGATGCCCTCCGGAATCACTTCCCTGCCGATGCCGTCGCCCGGGATGACGGCGATGCGATGTTCGCTCATGTGCGCTCCCTTCGAGAAGGCGCGATTCTAGCAAACGATACAATGCCGGCCATGCGCTTCGCAGCGATCGAAACGTCGAGCGACTGGTGCTCCGTGGCGCTGTGGACGGACGGCGAAGTCGCTGCCATCGAGCGGCGCGTGGGAGTGCGCCACAGCGAAATGGTGCTGCCGATGCTGGAGCGCCTGCTGGCGCAGCGCCGCCTTGCGGTGCGCGACCTCGAGGCCGTGGCCTTCGGCGCCGGGCCGGGGTCGTTCACCGGGCTGCGCATCGCCTGCGGCGTGGCACAGGGCCTAGCGTTCGCGGGCGGTATCCCGGTGCTCGGCGTGTCCACGCTCGAGGCGATCGCCGAGGAGTCGGGCGCGCCGCGCGCCGTGGTGTGCCTCGATGCGCGCATGCACGAAGTGTATTATTCCGCGCTGGAAAGAACTCCCGCGGGCTGGCGCGAGACGGTCGAGACGCAATGCGTCGCGCCCGCCGCGGCGCCGCTGCCCCCGGGCGGCGGTTGGCACGGCTGCGGCAACGGCTTCGCGGAGTACGCGGAAG
>JBAUTZ010000412.1:0-2425 GCA_049582445.1 Burkholderiales bacterium | reverse complement strand
CGGGGCTCGGGCTCGCACTCGTGCGCCAGATCGCGCACCGGCACGGCGGCGACGCGCGCTGCCTGGCGCACGAAGGCGGCGGGGCCTGCTTCGTTGCCGAGCTGCGCTAGTTCAGGTCGTCGTCCTTGTAGTACTTCGTTCCCTTGGCGGTGATCTCGGCGGCGAGCCCCGTGTCGGTAAGCTGGTAGAGCCACACGCCCGGCGATACGGACAACGCGCCGGCGTACGCACCGCCCTGCGCGCCCGACTTGGCCGCCGCGCTCGCCTGGCCGCCGAACTCGTAGCCCGAATTGACGAAGTTGCTGAAGTCCTTCTGGCTGTCGAACACCCAGACCAGCCGGAATTTCTTCGCGCCGAGCCCGAGGCCGGCCTGAACCTCGATCATCTTCATGTAGGTCGTCTTCTTGGCCTTGTTGTCGACCGCCATGCCCTCGCCCTTGCCGCTGCCGACAAAGAAGATCTTCATGCCGAAGTTGCTGAACACCGCGTAGCCCGCCGACTTCGCGACGGCGGCCTTGGCGCTAGGCTGCGCGCGGTACAGCTGGGCGAGCGTTTCCTGGGTCATCTTCTGCACGTCCGCCTGGGCCTGTTTCTTCTCCTTTTCGCTCATGGCGGCTGGGGCGAGCGTCGCCCCCGCCAGCAGTGCGACCGCCATGACGGCGCCCGCGATCGTTTTGCCCCTGATCATTTGTTGCCTCCCCGTGTCATTGAAATGCAAAGCGCATGGTGCATCCCGGACGGCACCGTATGTTGATCCTGGTCAAAGGGTCCCCCTTCGGGCCGTGTTCGGGCGATAATATGTTTATGAATACAGAACAACCGGACACCGAACCTTCCGGCGAGGCACAGGACCTCGCGCAACCTCCCCAGGATCCCCGCCGGCGGCTGCGCGAGCTGCTCGCGATTCCCGAGCGCGATCGCAGCGATGCGATCTGGGACGAGATCATCGCGCTGGAAATCGACCTCGCTCCTGGGAATCGCGCCGGCTCACCGCAGGGAGATGGCGGGCGGCGACACGATCAGGGCCGGGGACAGCAGCCCCTGCCGGGCGGCAAGCCAGGGGGCGGGGGCGGACGTCCATTCAAGAAGCCGAGACGCCGCGGCGGCAGGTAGGCCGGGCGCGGCGGCGACCGATGGCGGGTGAAGCGGTGCGGGTAGCCGTCCTTGGCGCCGGCGCCGTGGGGTGCTTCTACGGCGGCATGCTGGCCCGCGCCGGACACGACGTGGTCCTGATCGGCAGGCCGGCGCACGTGGAGGCGATCCGCAAGTCGGGGCTGCATTTCGAGGGCCTTGCGTTCGACGAGCACATTCGCGTCGCGGCCAGCACCGAGGCCGAGGCCGTGCGCGGCGCGGCGCTGGTCCTGGTGTGCGTCAAGTCGACGGATTCCGAGCGCGCTGCGGCGGAGATCGCCGCTTGGCTGGAGGCCAAGGCCATCGTCGTAAACCTGCAAAACGGCGTGGACAACGCCGAACGCATCCAGGCGGTCATCAAACGGCCGGTGATCCCGGCGGTGGTCTACGTGGCCACCGAGATGGCGGGCCCCGGGCACCTCAAGCACCACGGCCGCGGCGAACTGGTGATCGGCGCGCTGGACGCTGTGGCCACGCCGCGCGAAGCGCTCGAGCGCGTGCAGCGCTGGTTCGCCGAGTCCGGCGTCAAGGTCGCAATCTCGGACAACGTCGCCGGCGAGTTGTGGGGCAAGCTGGTGGTGAACTGCGCCTACAACGCGATCTCGGCGATCTCGCAGCTGCCCTACGGCCGCATGATCGGCGGGGCCGGGGTGCGCGAGGTGATGCGCGACGTGGTCGCCGAGACGCTCGCGGTTGCGGCCGCGAGCGGGGTGCGCACCGCGCCCGACCTGCCGGACAACGTGTACCGCATCGCCGAGTGGATGCCGACCCAGTACTCGTCTACCGCGCAGGACCTGCAGCGCGGCCGGGCGACCGAGATCGACCATCTGAACGGCTTCGTGGTGCGTCGCGGTGATGCGCTCGGAGTTCCGGTGCCGGCGAACCGCGTGCTCTACACTCTGGTCAAGCTGATCGAGTCGAAAGGAAATCCATCATGAGCAGACACGGACGGGGCGGGCGTTTCGGGGCGATCGTGCTGATCCTGGTCGGCGTGGTCGGCCTGCTCGCCAACTTCGGGTTGATCGACAGGCAGACCCTGCACCAGCTTTGGAAGCTGTGGCCGCTGATCCCGCTCGCCATCGGCATCGGCATCCTGATGCGGCCCCGCTCAGGCGGACAATAGCCGGGAAAGCTCCGGGTCCAGATCCTGCAGCAGGTTCACGCCGGCCGCCGCGAAACGCAGCGCCGCGGCGCGCGGTGCAGGGTCCTTGCGGTGCTCGAGCGACCACTGCGCCTGACGCGCGAGAAGCGCGCCCGCGGTGACGCGGCCAAGCGTGAGGGCAAAGCGGCGCGC
>JBAUTZ010000411.1:0-6915 GCA_049582445.1 Burkholderiales bacterium | reverse complement strand
TGCCGGTTGCGAGCCCGAGGTGCTCGCCGCGTACGACGCCGCGCTCGATGTGCTCGCCGGGCTCGGCGCCACGGTCGCCGAGGCGTGCCTGCCGCGCAGCTTCGCCGAGATGGGCGCGCTCGTGGGTCGCATCATCGGCGCCGAGGGCTATTCGTTCGTCGGGTCGCTGGTCGACGACCCGAAGCTGCCGGTCGACGACGACGTGCGTCCGCGCATCGGCGTCGGGCGCGGGATGAGCGCGAAGGACTACCTGCTCGCGCTGCGCGAGCGCGACCGGGTGAAGCGCGAATTCGAAGCCGCGCTCGCCGATTTCGACGCGCTGCTCACCCCGACCACCGCGGGGGTGGCGCCCCCGGTCGCCGCGATCGACCAGTCCGGCACCGCGGCCGGGTTCACGCGACCGGTCAACCTGGTCGAATGGTGCGCGCTCGCGCTGCCGAACGGCAGGGGCGCGGCGGGCATGCCCACGTCGCTGCAGATCGCGTGCCGAGGCCAGGACGAAGCCACCGCGCTGCGCATCGGCTGGGCCTTCGAGCAGGCGACCGACTGGCACCGGGCCGCTCCTCAAGGGTGGTAAGCTGACGCGGCCATGAGTACCCTGTTCCGCTACACGCTGCCGGTCGCCGAGACGAACTGGAATTTCGGCGGCACGGGCGAGACCTCGTTCACCTGGAACTACGACGCCGCCAACGAGGACCTGCTCAGGCTCTACGCCAAGGGCAAGCAGCAGCAGTGGGACGCCGACAAGCGGATCGACTGGAGCCTGGAGGTCGATCCGGACGATCCGATGCAGATGGACGAGAGCGTGATACCGCTCTACGGCACGCCGCTCTGGGACCGGATCTCGGAGACGCAACGCTCCGACCTGCGCTACCACAGCCAGGTGTTCAACCTGTCGCAGTTCCTGCACGGCGAGCAGGGCGCGCTCATCTGCGCGGCGCGCATCGTGCAGGACGTGCCGAACATCGAGTCGAAGTTCTACGCCGCCACGCAGGTGATGGACGAGGCGCGCCACGTCGAGGCCTTCCGGCGGCTGCTGACCGAGAAGTTCCGCTTCGTCTATCCGATCTCCAGGCCGCTCAAGCAACTGATCGAGCAGGCGCTCACGGACTCGCGCTGGGACTTCACCTACCTCGGCATGCAGGTGCTGATCGAGGGCCTGGCGCTGGTCGCGTTCCAGCGCATCCGCGACTACGCGAAGAATCCCCTGTGCCGCGCGGTAAACGCCTACGTCATGCAGGACGAGGCGCGGCACGTGGCCTTCGGCCGCCTCGCGCTGCGCGACTACTACCCGCACCTCACCGACGCCGAGCGGCGCGAGCGCGAGGAGTTCGTGATCGAGGGCTCGATCCATCTGCGCGACCGCTTCAATTCGCCGGAGATGTGGGAGCACCTCGGCTACGACTTCGACAAGGACGTGCTGCCGCTGCTCGACAGTTCGGACGGGCAGGTGCGCTTCAGGAAGCGCTTGTTCAGCCGCATCGTGCCGATCGTCAAGGACATCGGCCTGTGGGGCGAGCGCGTGCAGCAGGCCTACGCCGCATTCGGCGTGCTGCACTACGCCGAGCGCAACGCGCAGGAGATGCTGGACCACGACGCGCAGGTCGCAGACGAGTTCGACCGGTTGCTCAAGGCACGCGCCGCCGCGCCCGCTGCATGACCATCCGGTGGGAGACTGCCCGCGCGGAGGGGGCGTCGATCCGCATGTACCTCGGCGTTCCGGATTCGCCCGGCGCGCATCCCGGCGTGGTGATCGCGCACCACGCCTTCGGCATCGATGCCTCGATGCAGGACATGGTGCACCGCCTCGTGCGCCAGGGCTACTGCGCGGTGGTGCCGGACCTCTTTCACCGCCAGCCCGAGGGCCTCGAGCGGCCGCAGCGCACCGCGCGGCTGCGCGACGAAGAGATCCTCGCCGACGTGGCGGCCGCGGCCGCGTTGCTCGGGGAGCGTGCGCCGCTCGGCGCGCTCGGCATGATGGGCTTCTGCATGGGTGGGCGGGTGGCCTACCTCGCGGCCTGCGGCCTGCGCGGCTTTTCCGCCTGCGCGGTGTTCTACGGCGGCAACATCATGCAGGCGCTGGGCGGCGGCCCGAGCCCCTTCGAGCGCAGCGCGGGCCTGGAGTGCCCGCTGATCGGCTTCTTCGGCGTCGAGGACACCAACCCCTCGCAGGAGGACGTGCGCAAGATCGACGCCGAGCTGACGCGCCTCGGCAAATGGCACGAGTTCCACAGCTACCAGGGAGCGGGCCACGCATTCCACAACTTCACCGACGAGCGCTACCGCGAGCGCGCCGCGCGCGCTTCCTGGCACGAGCTGCTCGCGTTCTTTTCGCAGACCCTGAAGCGCGGCGGACGGGCATAATCCGCCGGGGAACCTGGAACGCAGGGGGGCGACCGTGGTGAACGTGAAGCGCATGATGCTCGACGTGCTCAAGCCGCATCAGCCGAACGGGCTCGAGTTCGCGAGCGCGATCGCGGACAAGGCGCCGGGCACGAGCGTCAAGCTGACGGTGGCGGCGGTCGACGAGAGGACCGAGAGCGTCGTGATCGTGCTCGAAGGGGAGAGCCTGGACTTCGACGCCATCAAGGGCGTGATCGCCAACCTCGGCGGGTCGATCCACAGCATCGACGAAGTGGAAGTCGCGAGCTCCGCCGCGCGCGCTTCGCGCCGCTGACCCGGCCGCCGATGTTCGCGCAGCTCCGGGTGCTGCTGCACATCACGCGCTCGCACCTGATCGCGCGCCGCTACTTCGTGGTCAACGGCTTCGATGGCGTGCTCACCATGATCGGCCTGCTGGTCGGCTTCGAGGTGAGCGAGACGTCCGACCCGACGGTATTGCTGAACGTGTGCCTCGGCGCGGCCGTTGCGCTCGGCGTCAGCGGCGTGAGCAGCGCTTACATCAGCGAGGCCGCCGAGAAGCGTCACGAGCTTCGCGCGCTCGAGCGGGCGATGCTCGCCGACCTCGGCGGCTCGGCCTACGGGCGCGGCGCGCGCCTGCTTCCGTTCGTCATCGCGCTGGTCAACGGCTCGGCGCCGCTCCTCATGTCGCTCGCGATCCTTGCGCCGCTGTGGGCGGCCCGGGCGGGGCTGCCGCTGCCGCTCGCGCCGCTGCACGCTGCCCTGAGCGTGGCACTGGTGCTAATCTTCCTGCTGGGACTTTACATCGGGCGCATCAGCGGGACGTTCTGGCTGTGGGCCGGACTCCGCACGCTGCTCGTCGCGGCGCTGACCGCCGCGCTGGTGGTGCTGGTGAGCCCGCGCTAGGGGGGCGCGAAGATCTCGCCCTGAACGCCTATGAGCTACAAGGTGGCTTTCGAGCAGAAACCCGGCTACGTGCACGCCGTCGTCACGGGCCGCAACAGCAGCGAGAACGTGGCGCGCTACCTGGAGGACGTGGGCCGCGAATGCCTGGCGCGCGGAGCGTCCCGCGTGCTGATCGAGGAGCGACTCGAGGGGCCGCGGCTGGCGGCCACCGAGGTGTTCGATGTCGCGTCGGGCGGCGCGGCGCGCGGCGCCGGGCAGCTCCCCGTCATCGCCTACGTCGACGTGTACGCCGAGGGGACGCTGATGAAGTTCGCCGAGGACGTCGCGGTCAACCGCGGGGTGCGGGTGCGCGTGTTCGCGACCGTCGCCGAGGCCGCGCTGTGGTTGCGCCAGCTCAGCGCCGATTCGCCCTCAGGATCTGATAAATCTCGTCCTTGATGCGCAGGCGTTTCTTCTTCATCTCCTCGAACTCGAAGTCCTGGAACGCCTTGTCGTTTTCTTCGATGTCGACGATCGCTCCGTTCACCTCGTTGTACTGCTCGAACAGGGTGGCGAGCTTCGGATGGTGGTCCCTGAGCTGGCCCATCAGGCCGGTGTACTCGGGGAACTCGTGAGCGAGGTCGTGGGGCAGGATCTGCATGCCGGGCTCCTCCGATGGCGGACCGACGGCACGGTCGTCGGCTGGCCGCAGTATGCACCGGGCGGATAAACCGGGCTAGTCGCGCTCTCGCTTGCCGGAGGAGAGCTCGGAGCGGACGCGCAGCACCTCGCGCCGCACCACGTCGAGCTCGGCGCCCGCCGCGCTCGCTTCCATCACCAGCGTGGCAGTGACGGCCTGGTTGGCGGGCGACGGCTGGTGGTCGGCCAGCGCCAGGTGCGCGTGGTGCAGACGCTCGACCGCACGTTGCCATCGCTCGAGCAGGCGCTGCTCCTCATCGCGCCATGCCTTGAGAAATTCTTTCATCCGCGAAAAAACGTGTAACCCTGAACTGTACAGGGTTATAGCGCGCACGCTGCGCCCGGTCAATCGGCTACTTCAAGCCATCCTTGCGGGCGTCGACGGCCAGGCGGCGCGCGGTCTCCAGCATGGCGCGCGCTTGCCGCATGCGCGCTCGCTCGCTCGGATGCGTGGCGACGAGCGCATCGCCGCCGTCACCCAGCTTCGCGAGCAGGCCGAGCATGGCGCGCGGCCGAAAGCCGGCCTGCGCGCCGAGCACGAAGCCGATGTAGTCGGCCTCGAGCTCCTGCTGGACGTAGAGCGGTCGCATGCGGATCATGACCGAGTAGCTCTCCGCGAGCTCCTGCTGGATGTCGGCGTAGCCGCGGGCCCGGCCGTTATCGACGAAATAGCGCGCGGCAGTGGCGACCTCGCGCGTGTGCTCGGCCAGCACGTGCCCCATCTCGTGCGCGAGCAGGTAGGCGAGCTCGTCGTCGGAGAGCGCGAGGCGATGCACCATGTCGGCCGACACGAGCAGCTTGCCGCCCGCCATGGCCGAGGCGTTCTCGTCGCACCGCGTGCAGGTGTGGATCTCCCACTGCAGCCTCGCGGCGGCCGGCCGCTCGTAGATCGCGGCGCGGAGCAGGCGCGGGAAGATGCGCTGCAGGCGGTCCTTGAGTACGGGGTCGGGGTCGAGCTCGCCCGCAAGCGCCAGGGTGCGCAGGCGCGCGCCGAAGCTGCGCGCTGCCAAGGTGTCCACCTCGGCCGCGCTGAACGCGAGGTCATGGCGGAATTCGAGCACGCGCTGCGCCGCGGCCAGGCCGGGCACCATGAAGAGAACCGCAGCGAGAAGACCTTTCAACGCTCACCCCCGCGCTGGAACGTACTTGCTCTACTTTATGAGAAGATTACATCAACTCATTGATCGTGCATAGGTAAATTAATCTCACTCAGGCCGCCTTCTGCGCCTTGAGCCCCATCTCGTCGGCGATCTGCTGCCTCAGGATGTACTTCTGGATCTTGCCGGTGATGGTCATCGGGAAGCCGGTGACGAACTTCACGTAGCGCGGGATCTTGTAGTGCGCGATCTGGCCGCGGCAGAACTCGCGGATCTCCTCCTCGGTCGCGGTCATGCCCGGGCGCAGGACGACGCAGGCGCACAGCTCCTCGCCGTACTTGTCGTCCGGCACGCCGACGCACTGCACGTCCTGCACCTTCGGGTGGCTGTAGAGAAACTCCTCGACCTCGCGCGGGTAAATGTTCTCGCCGCCGCGGATCACCATGTCCTTGGAGCGGCCGACGATGTTGCAGTAGCCCTCGGCGTCGATGGTGGCGAGGTCGCCGGTGTGCATCCAGCCGGCGGCGTCGATCGCCTCGCGGGTCTTGTCCTCGTCGCCCCAGTAGCCGAGCATCACGCAGTAGCCGCGGGTCAGCAGCTCGCCCTTTTCGCCGCGCGGCACGATGCGGCCCTCGGCGTCGACGATCTTCACCTCGATATGCGGCTGGATGCGGCCCACGGTCGACACGCGCCGCTCGAGCGGATCGTCGACCGAGCTCTGGAAGCTGACGGGCGAGGTCTCGGTCATGCCGTAGGCAATGGTCACCTCGCGCATGTTCATCGTGCCGGCGACGCGCTTCATCACCTCGACCGGGCAGGGCGAGCCCGCCATGATGCCGGTGCGCAGCGTCGACAGGTCGTAGCGCCCGAACTCGGGGTGGTCGAGCACGGCGATGAACATGGTCGGCACGCCGTGCAGCGCGGTGCAGCGCTCGGCCTGCACCGCCTCGAGCACGCTCTTCGGGTCGAAGCCGCCGTCGGGGTACACCATGGTCGCGCCGTGCGTCAGGCAGGCGAGGTTGCCGAGCACCATGCCGAAGCAGTGGTACAGCGGCACCGGGATGCACAGGCGGTCCTTCTCGGTGAAGCGCATCGCCTCGCCGATGAAGTAGCCGTTGTTGAGGATGTTGTGGTGGGTGAGGGTGGCGCCCTTGGGCGATCCGGTGGTGCCCGAGGTGAACTGGATGTTGATCGGGTCGTCGAACTGCAGCGTCCCGGCGAGCGCCTCGAGCTGCTCGACCTCGGCGTCGCTCGCGTCGACCGTCAGCTCGTCGAAGTTGAGCATGCCCGGGGTCTTGTCCGCGCCGAGGCGGATCACCGTCGCCAGGTGGTGGAGCTCCGGCGCGACGCTCTGCAGGATCTCGATGTAGTTGCTCGACTTGAAGGCGGGCGACAGGATGAGCGCCTTGCAGCCGACCTTGTTTAGCGCGTACTTGAGCTCGGCGCGCCGGTAGGCCGGATTGATGTTGACCAGGATCAGCCCCGCCTTGGCGGTGGCGAACTGCGTCAGCACCCACTCGGCGCAGTTCTGCGACCAGATGCCCACGCGATCGCCCGGCGCGAGACCGAGGCGCCGCAGCCCGGCGGCGAGGTTGTCGACGCGGCGCTTCAGCTCCGCGTAGGTCCAGCGCACGTTCTGATGGCGCACCACGAGCGCTTCGCGCTCGCGGTACTTCGTCGCGATGCGGTCGAAATGCTCGCCGATGGTCTCGCCGATCAGCGGCACGGGCGACGTGCCGTGCACGTAGCTAGGTTTCTTGTCCATGTTTCCTCCTCCTTTCGCTGCAACGCGCGAGACCGCGATGCTACTACCCTAGAATGGCGGGGTCACCGACGGGGGCGCGCATGGCTGACATGTTTGAAAACCCGATGG
>JBAUTZ010000410.1:0-3385 GCA_049582445.1 Burkholderiales bacterium | reverse complement strand
GTCGTGGCCGCCGACCTGCGTGCACCGGAGGGCGGAGGCGTCGCGTGCGACGTGTCGCGCGAGGGAGACGTGAAGCGGCTGGTCGATCACGTGATCTCGCAGCACGGCAGGATCGACCTGTTCTGCTCCAACGCCGGGATCATCGAGCGCGCGGGGCTGGATGCGCCGCTCGAAGCCTGGCAGCGCACCATGGACGTCAATTTCATGGCGCACCTGTACGCGGCGCGCGCCGTCGTCCCGCACATGCTTGCGCAGGGGGGCGGCTACTTGGTGAACACGGCCTCTGCCGCCGGGCTGCTGATGCAGGTCGATTCCGCCACCTACACCGTCTCCAAGCACGCCGCGGTCGCGTTCGCCGAATGGCTGTCGGTCAACTACCACGCGCGCGGGATCCGCGTGTCCTGCCTGTGCCCGCAGGGCGTGCGCACGCCGATGCTGCTCGGGCCGAAGGGCGATCGCAAATCTTTCCTGCTCGAGGGCTCGGTGAGCGTCGAGCAGGTGGCGGAAGCCGTGGTGCGCGCGATCGAGGCGGAGACCTTCCTCATCCTGCCGCATCCCGAAGTCGCCGAGTACGAGCGGCGCAAGACCGCCGACCGCGACCGCTGGCTCGCCGGCATGCGCAAGCTCAAGGCGCGCATCGACTCCGATCCGAATCTGCGCGGCGACGACTGATAACATCGGCCCCTCCGGCATGACTTGAAGGAGGTGGCCGATGAAAGACCTGCTGCGGTATTACCACGAGCTCGACGCGGACGTGAAGCTCGCGATCACGCACGGGCTGCGCATTCTCATCATCCTGGTGCTCGCGGGTGTGCTGGAGGCGATCGCTGCGCGGCTGATCCGAGCCTTCCGCAAGTTCATGGAGCGCCGCGACCCCAGCCAGCAGTATCGTATCAAGACGCTGGGGCGCGTGTTCCGCTACGTCGCCGCGGTAGTCATCTGGCTGGTGGCCGGAATGCTGGTGCTCGGCGAGCTGGGCATCTCGGTCGCGCCGCTGCTCGCCACGGCCGGCGTCGCCGGCATCGCCGTCGGCTTCGGCGCGCAGAGCCTGATCAAGGACTACTTCAACGGCTTCTTCCTCCTGCTCGAGGACCAGCTGCGCCAGGGCGATGTGGTCGACCTAAACGGCCCGAGCGGCGCGGTCGAGGAAGTCACGCTGCGCTACGTGCGCCTGCGCAACTTCGACGGCCACGTCATCTTCGTGCCGAACGGCGAGATCAAGATCGTGAAGAACATGACGCGCGACTTCGCGCAGGCGGTGATTGAGGTCGGCGTCGCCTACCGCGAGGAGATGGACGAAGCGCTCGACGTCATGCGCCAGGTCGGTCAGGAAATGCGCGAAGACCCGGTCTTCGGCCCGAAGATCGCCGACGACGCCGAGATCATCGGCGTGGAAAAGTGGGGCGACTCGGCGGTGACCATCCGCTGCCGCCTGAAGGTGATCCCGCCGATTGAGCAATGGAACGTGCGGCGCGAGTTCCTCAAGCGCCTTAAGAAGGCCTACGATGCGCGCGGCATCGAGATTCCGTTCCCGCACGTCACCGTGTACCCGGGGCAGCTCAAGGACGGCAGTGCGCCCGCGCTGCGGGTCAGCGGCTTGCTGCCCACGCAGTAAAGATCTCGTGCATGCGGCGCACGCCGTCGGTGAGCGCGGCGGGGCCGGGCTGCAGGATGTCGGAGGACTTCAGTTCGTAGAGCGCGCCTTCGCGCACTGCGGGAATCGCGTCCCAGCCCGGCCGCACGGCGACGCGCTCGGGGCGGAACTTCTTGCCGCACCACGAGCCGAGAATCACGTCCGGCCGTCGCGCGATCACCACGGAACCATCTTTAACGATCCTTCCGCTTGCAGCATGCGACCGCGAAAGCTCCGCAAAAACGTCTTCGCCGCCGGCGACCCCGATCAGCTCGCTCACCCAGCGTATGGCACTGATCATCGGCTCGTCCCACTCCTCGAAATAGACCCTGGGACGCCGCGCGAAACGCTGCGCTGCCACTCGAAGCGATTCGAGGTTTGCTTCCAGGTCTCGGACGAGCTTTGTTCCTCTTTCCGAAGCCCCGACCATGGCCGAGAGGGTCAGGATCATCGACAAGATCTCGTCGACCGAGCGCTGGTTGAAGACGACGACGTTCAAGCCCGCCTTCGCGAGATCGCGCGCGATGTCGGCCTGCAAGTCGGAAAAGCCGAGCACCAGGTCGGGCTTGAGAGCGAGAATCCGGTCGGTTTTCGCAGAGAGAAACGCCGACACCCTGGGCTTGTCGCGCCGCGCCCGCGGCGGGCGCACGGTGTAGCCCGAAATGCCGACGATGCGCCGCTCCTCGCCGAGCAGGTACAGCGTCTCGGTGGTCTCTTCGGTCAGGCAGACGATGCGTTCCGGGTAACGCGCGCGCACGCGCCGCAGGATATCATCGCGACCATGGGACCACTCAGCGGAATCCGCGTCATCGAGTTCGAGGCGATCGGCCCCGGGCCCTTCGCAGGCATGCTGCTCGCCGACATGGGCGCGGACGTGCTGCTCGTCGACCGCCCGGCCGCGACCGACCTGGGCCTGAAACGCGAGCGCTGGAACGACGTCATGATGCGCGGGCGGCGCTCGGTGACTCTGGATCTGAAGTCACCCAAGGGAGTGCAGGCAGCGCTCGAGCTGATCGGGCGTGCGGACGCGCTGATCGAGGGTTTCCGCCCGGGCGTCATGGAGCGCCTGGGCCTCGGGCCCGATGCGGCACTGGCGCGCAATCCGAAACTGGTCTACGGGCGCATGACCGGCTGGGGCCAGGACGGTCCGCTCGCGCCGCGCGCCGGACACGACATCAACTACATCGCGCTCGCCGGCGTGCTGCACGCGTTCGGCCACAAGGACGAGCGCCCGGTGCCACCGCTCAACCTCGTGGGAGACTTCGGCGGCGGGGGCATGCAGCTCGGCTTCGGCATCTGCTGCGCCCTGGTCGACGCGCTGCGCTCGGGCAAAGGACAGGTGGTCGACGCGGCGATGGTCGAAGGCGCGTCGCTGCTCGCCGCGATGTTCTCCGGCATGCTCGCCGCCAACCGCTGGAGCGAGGCGCGCGGCGAGAACGTGCTCGATTCCGGCGCACCCTGGTACGACGTCTACGAGACCAAGGACGGAAAGTACGTTTCGGTCGGAGCGATCGAAGCGAGGTTCTTCGACGAGCTGATTCAGCGCCTCGGGCTAAATGACGTTCCGCCTCAGCACGATCGTTCGCGCTGGCCCGAGCTGCGGGCGCTATTCACCCAGAGATTCAGATCGAAAACCCGCGATGAGTGGTGCAAAGCGTTCGAGGGCTCCGACGCCTGCTTCGCGCCGGTGCTCAGCTTCAGCGAGGCGCGGCGCGACCCGCACAACGTCGCGCGTCGCGCCTACATCGAGGT
>JBAUTZ010000409.1:0-1842 GCA_049582445.1 Burkholderiales bacterium | reverse complement strand
TCCTTCGCCCGCCGCAGGGCTTCCTCGATGCCTTCGGTCACGAAGTGGAAGGTCGTGCCGCCCGCCATCTCGACCGGCTTGCGGGGGTGGTGCGTCAGCACGAACACGGGCACGTGATACGGCGGGTTCTCGCCCCACCACCCCTTCCACGACTCATCGGGCCAGTCGCCGCGGATCGGGCCGAACATGTTGCGGCCGAGGATCCAGGCGCCGAGGTTCGCCATGCCTTGCCGCGCGTAGTCGTCGTCGAGCCCGGTCGTGCCTTCTTCCTTACCGAACAACGTGGACTGGAAGGTGCGCGTCGGAAAGAACCACTGGTGCAGCGCGGTGCCGCCCTCGCCCAGAGGGTTTTCCAGGCTCTGGCGCGGCCCCGCGCCGTAGCCGTCCAGGGAAACGGCGAAGCAGTTCACGCATACCTTGCTCATCGGGCTGACCTCCTTTCCTGTAGCGTAGTCGAACGGGGCGCGGCCGATTCGACATCCCCCTGAGACTATTTTTCGAGCTCGGCGATCCGCCGCTCGAGGAAGCGGCGTTCGGGCCCCTGTTTGCTTAGGGAGAGGGCCTTCGCGTAGGCCTCGGCAGCCTCGGGCTTCCGGCCCAGGCGGCGAAACAGGTCGGCGCGCACGGCGTGCGCGAGGTGGTAGCCCTGGAGCTCTTCCATCAGAGCGTCCACGAGCGCGAGCCCGGCCGCGGGACCGTCGCGCATCGCGATCGCCACCGCGCGGTTGAGCTGGATCACCGGCGAGGGATCGAGGCGTGAGAGCACGTCGTAGAGCCCGATGATCTCGCTCCAGTCGGTCTCCTGCGCGCTCGGCGCCTCGGCGTGCACCGCGGCGATCGCGGCCTGCAGGCAATACGGGCCGAACATGCGCGTGCGCAGCGCCCGCTCGGTGAGCTCGACCCCTTCGGCGATGAGCGCCTTGTCCCAGAGGCCGCGGTCCTGGTCCTCGAGCAAAACGAGATCCCCATCCGGACGAGCGCGCGCGGCGCGGCGCGACTCCTGGATGAGCATGAGCGCGAGGAGCCCCATCGCCTCGGCTTCGGGCAAGAGCTCCACGAGCAGCCGCCCGAGGCGTATCGCTTCCTGCGACAGCTCCGCGCGCGTCACCGCATCGCCCGAGGACGCCGAGTACCCCTCGTTGAAGGCGAGGTACACGACGCGCAGCACCGCCTCCAGCCGCTCGGGCAGCTCGGCCTTGCCCGGAACCACGTAGGGAATCTTCGCGTCGCGGATCTTGGTCTTCGCGCGCACGATGCGCTGCGCGAGCGCCGGCTCCTGCGCGAGGAACGCGTGCGCGATCTCTCCGGTCGTCAGCCCGCACACCTCGCGCAGCGTGAGCGCCACCTGCGCATCCGGCGCGAGCGCGGGGTGGCAGCAGGTGAAGACCAGGCGCAGCCGGTCGTCCTCGATCCCTTCCCTCTCGGCTTCGGGCTCGGCGGGGACGGCCTCGAGCGCCTCCGGATCGACGTACGAGAAGCGCTCCTGCCGCCGGATCGCGTCGATCGCCTTGAAGCGCCCGGCCGACACCAGCCACGCGCGCGGATTCGCCGGAACGCCTTCGCTCGGCCACTGCTCCATGGCGGCGCGGAAGGCTTCCGACATCGCTTCTTCCGCGAGGTCGAAGTCGCCGAGCAGGCGGATCAGCGTCGCCAGCACGCGGCGTGATTCCCTGCGGTACAGCGCGTCGAAGTCCGGGCTCACGCGCTAAAGGATAGCAAGGGCGGCCCCCGCGCGGGCCGCCCCTGCGCCGCTAGACGCGCGCTGCGGCTAGGCTCTGCTCGAAGTCCTTCATCTCGCGCGCGTGGGTCGAGAAGAACGGCCGCGGCTTCACGCCGTTCAGC
>JBAUTZ010000408.1:0-1749 GCA_049582445.1 Burkholderiales bacterium | reverse complement strand
TGTTGATCTCGTCGAATCGAGTCCCCGGGAACTGTGAGGGAGGGGTTAGTCCGACGGTGCCTTGCATGTACGGGAGTCCCTCCAACAGGATGCCGCCATGCTACTTCACCGACCGGGCGAAGGGATTCATTGTTGTCGGAAAGAGTAGGGGCAAGCGGGGCAACATTGGGCAGACGTTCAATCGGACTCGGTCGAAAGCGGCCATCAAATTCGGGGATTCGACTATGACGAGGCATCTTATCCTCCGAACGTCGCGCTACAGCTCGCTATAACGGCGCAGGAGCGACGCTCGCACTTGGAGGGGCACACACGGGTTCCTGCATGCACCGACCACATCTCCTACGCGATTCTGAGGCGATACGCGACGGTTGCGTCCCAGACAAACTCTTTTTGGCAGAGGCGCAGAATGTTGCTCAGCAAGGAAGTATTTTCGCGCAGCCGTCGCGCGCGCGGGGAAGACGAGGCCGCAGGTGTTCGCCGGAAACACGATTGTAGGGGGCGCAGGCCGCGGACCGACGCAGCCGAATCTGGCTCGCTTGAACAGCCGTCGCGGCACGGAACTCGACACACGTGCACGCAGAGCCACAGAAGACGGGGTAGAAGCTCGGATCGATGGTCCCCCAGCGGCGAGGGGAAGGGTGTGTCGACTTGGCAGCTCCGGCGCGAAGCAACCTTGCGTTGCTGACAGTTATGCAAGCGGGGTGAAATGGGCGGGCATGGACTAGGCGTCGACCCTGCCGGGGATCTGAGGACCGTTTGTCTACTCTTCTCGCGCGGGAGCTGTAGCAAGCCTCCTACACGGCAGCCTTCCGTCAAGCTAAATGTTCAGACGCGCTCATTGGTTCGAAAAGATTAGACGGCTTCGCCCTAAGTTCACGAAGTAGTCCCACTTTCGTAATTGACTAGGCGCAACGTCCGAAGCGGCCCTGGCTTTACAAAATCCCTCGGCCGTGTATTGTCTTGCGCAATAAGAATTCAGGGCTTTGGATTGTTGCTTGGCGCCTGGAGGGGCCGCGCCGCCCAAGTTGAGTTGCCCGGTGGGGACCGGGACTAAAAGTCGCCGAAGAGCGACTTCGCTTCGTTGGCGACGACGCGTAGCTCTCGATGGCCGGTCCAGGGAACGGTTTGGGGGGATGTCGTGCCATTGCCTTTGTACATCTCGCAACAGTCTCGCAACGATTTTGTGCGCCCAATCCACAGGGTAGCCAGAGCCTGTACTGCAGCGCTTTGCCATTCTCCGATTGTGCTCGTCTGCTCGTTTCGGAGGACATACGACTGGCTTCGTCGACTGCGTCAGTGATGCGCCGAAGCCGAGAATGAGGTGGCGAATGAGTTGGGTATTGGACAACGCACAATGCGATTCAAAAAATGGGACCAGGGCTGGCTTGCCGTGAACTAGAGGACCCACAAGAATATCGACGATAGGCATAACGCAGCCAGTGTGACTGCTTGCTCGGAGGGCGGGCCATCGTATTGGAATGAATGCGCGCTTCGGTGGGGGATCACAGAGAAGATCATCCTATACGCTACGCGAAAGCGCTTGCCGCTCGAGCGATTCCGCACTCCGTGCGCTTGGGACAAGTTGTGTCACTTGACCGCTCAAGAAGGAGATCGCCATGTTCGAAATTCGAGCTCAATGGTCGAGAATCGCCTCGGCGCTTTTGATGGTGTTGGCCGTTGCTGCTTGTGACGGTGGCGGAGGAGACAACAGCGGCGGAGGTGGCGGAACGACAGGGGCCAGCGCTACAC
>JBAUTZ010000407.1:0-2050 GCA_049582445.1 Burkholderiales bacterium | reverse complement strand
CACGGGCTGCGGACGCGACGCACGCCTGCGGCAGCTCTGGGGCGATGCCGCGGGGCATTGAAGCCGCGCGCGCCTGGAACTAGAACTTGCGTTCGCGCTCGATCTCGGACACCCGCCCGCCGACCAGGGTGACCGTCGTGGTGAAAGGGTCCGCCGGCGTAGGCATGTAGGTGTAAGTGCGCAGCGACAGCGCGGCGGTTGCGCTGCTGCGCCCGCGGCGCCCGATCTGCGCCGTGACCGGTGCGTCGTACACCGCGCCCTCGTCGGCGATGAAATCCGGCTCCCCGGCGATGTTCAGCAGTTCGCCTTCGGTCATCCCGCGCTCGATGCTGATGTATTTCCTGAACTCGAGGCCCCGCACCGGCCTGGGTGCATTGGCCGCGCGGTCCGCCGCGAGCTTGGCGTCTTGCGCCTCGCGCCGCGCGATGCGCTCCTCCATGCGCTCGCCCTGGCAGCGCACCGTGTAGCAGTCCTTCGAATCCGGTGAAGGCGGTCCCTCCTTCACCTCGATGTCGAGGAGCTTCGCCTTGACTCCCGGAGGCGGCGCGGACTGCGAATAGTGCACAGTGCCGTTTTCGTCCACCCAGCGGTAGACCTGCGCGGCCGCGTGCTGCGCCGCGAACAGGAGCGTCGCTGCAAGCATCCAGGTCCGGGCATTCATGTCGCGGAGTCTACTCGCTCTCCTCGATCCAGGCCGCCTGGATTGCCTCCAGGATTTTCTCGCCGCTGCGCTTGGGGTCGTCGTCGAAGCCAGGCAGCTTCAGCACCCAGTTGTAAAGATCGGTGAATCTGACGCCTTTCGGGTCCGTGTCGGGGAACTCTTCGGCCAGCGCGATGGCGATTTCCCGGGTATCGGTCCACTTCATTCGCGGATCTCCCGCGCGTAGTTGATCGTGTACTTCGGTATCTCGATCACCAAGTCCCGGCTGCGGACCTTCGCCTGGCAAGACAGGCGCGAATCGGCCTCGAGCCCCCAGGCCTTGTCGAGCATGTCCTCCTCCTTCTCCTCCGCCTCGTCGAGCGAATCGAATCCCTCGCGCACGACGACGTGGCACGTGGTGCAGGCGCAGGACTTCTCGCACGCGTGCTCGATCTCGATGCCGTTGTCGAGCAGGGTATCGAGAATGGATACGCCTTCCTTGGCTTCGAGCTCGGCACCCTGCGGACACAACTCGGGGTGGGGCAACACCTTGATCTTCGGCACGCGTCAGACGTCCAGGTTGGCGATGTTACGTCCGGCGAGCGCACGGCGCACGTTCGCATCCATGCGGCGCGCCGCGAATTCCTCGGTGGCGCGGTTCATGGCGTCGCTCGCCTGCTTGATCGCCCGATGGTCGGCACCGTCGATGACCGCGCGCAGCGAAGCGACGGCCTGCTCGATCTCGCCGCGCTCGTGAGGCGAGAGCAATTCCCCGTCGGCCGCCAACGCCGCGCGCGTGGCATCGAGCAAGCGCTCGCCGTCGACGCGGTGCTCGGCGAGCGCGCGCGCGTGCATGTCGTCCCGGGCGTGCTCGTAGGAGTCGCGCAGCATGCGCTCGATGTCGGCATCCTCCAGGCCGTAGGACGGCTTTACCCTCACCGACGCCTCGGCGCCGGTGGTCTTCTCCTGGGCGCTCACCGACAGCAGGCCGTCGGCGTCGACCTGGAAGGTGACGCGGATGCGCGCCGCGCCCGCCGCCATCGGCGGAATGCCGCGCAACTCGAACTTCGCCAGCGAGCGGCAGTCGCTCACCAGCTCTCGTTCGCCCTGCACGACGTGGATGCTCATCGCCGTCTGGCCGTCCTTGAAGGTGGTGAACTCCTGCGCGCGCGCCACCGGGATGGTGGAGTTGCGCGGCACGATGCGCTCCACCAGGCCGCCCATGGTCTCGATGCCGAGCGAAAGGGGAATCACGTCGAGCAGCAGCCAGTCCTCGCCCGCGGGCTTGTTGCCCGCGAGCACGTCGGCCTGCATCGCCGCCCCCAGCGCCACCACCTTGTCGGGGTCGAGGTTGTTGAGCGGGTCGCGGCGGAAGAACTCGCCCACCGCGCGCTGGATCTGCGGCATGCG
>JBAUTZ010000406.1:0-3236 GCA_049582445.1 Burkholderiales bacterium | reverse complement strand
CAAGAATCTCGTCCTCTATCGGGGAAATACACAAGAGCCAGTCCAACTTCCGTTCACGTGGGACGAAAGTTTTTCGCCGTTTGATGTCGCGTACTCGGATCTCCTCGGCGCCTACGTATTGCGCCCTAGAGCGCCACGCGGCAGTCCGATTGGATCGCGTCAATTGTGGCCAAAGAATGAGCCCTTGATCGTGTACATGCTTTGGCCCGATGGCCGTTGGGACACCGCCCATATTCCGTACTCACCCACTGAATACTTGACCAATCCTCGCCCCGTCAGGGTGGGATGGATATTTGGCGGCGGCGACTTCTACAAAGCGGCCGGCCTATATCTGTTTGATGGGACTTCAGTAACCAAACTTGATTCCGGTCTCGTAAAGGAAATCGCCGTATCGCCGGACGGGTGCACTGCTGCAGTGGCAATTCAAAACAACCACCTCTATATGGGAACACCCACCAATCTCAGAATTCTTGCGCTCTGCGACGGGAGCTAGCGATCATGGCAACGATCACGCAAACACGAAGCGATCTCACCAAGATCCTGTTGGTGGCATGTGATCAAAGCTATCAGGGCGGCTCTCAAGCAAGCCCACCTAGCCCGCGTGCCATCGCCACGGGAGACCCGCTTTCACCTTATCCGGATTCGCCTGTGGCGGGAGGCGATAGCTTTCCAAATAGCTTACCGGACGATTGGCGCAGCCTCTCATTGGGTGATTGGGTTGTTCAGGAGCGATACGACGAACCAGCCACAGGCTTCGGGGCAACTCTTTACAGCAAGACGAATGGTGATGGGTCTGCGGAATATATCGTCGCCATGCAAGGAACGCGCGGCCCCAACATACAGGATTGGAGCGGGAACCTAATATATGGGTGGGATAAATGGTCCGACGCGCTCCCACAGGGCGGGCAAGATCTAATGACGGACCTGTTGTTCCTTCCTGCCAATAGCCTGATCCACTTCACCGGCCAAAGCCTGGGCGGCGCGCTCGCAGAGTACGCGTTATTTGACTACGCACGGCAAAAGGTCGGCTTCGATCCCTCGACGGTCACTCTCACGACGTTCAACGGGCTCGGTGGCATTGCCGCTTTGTCGCAAAACGTCACGGACTTCGACGCGTCGCTCGTCGCTGGCGTCGACACTGCCCACTTCTACATCACGAACGATCTTGTCAGCCGGTTTGGCGGCGGGCACCTCAATGGCTCGGATAACGAATACCTGCTGAACTTTGCGCAGACCGATACCCCGGGGTCCGGCCTCATCCTTTATCGCGCCGACGGCTCCGCGCTCGCGTTGGACCCGTTTTCTGCGCACCGTATCGAGCCCGGCTTTTACAGCGGCTTCAATCGTGCCTACGGCGTTCAGGACTATTCATGGCCATGGACCTTCTCGCAGGCAAATGGAAAATCGATTGCCCCGCTCGAGGTCGAGGAACTCGCGCGCGTCGGATCCTATATGGCGTGGTTGACCAATCAGGACGGTGCACTGAGCACCAAGACGGAAGCCTGGGCACGCGCGGTCGCCGCCTTGACCTACAGCCTCGCGTTCGGGAACCGGGATGAACTCAAAGCGCTGTCCGACGCCGCAATCGACAGCCTTTATGCTTCGGACGTCATCTCGAGCAAATATCTGCATCGGTTCGCCAAGCTCTGGCTGCCGAGGTTTGCTGAGGCCCTCGCAGCATCTCCGAGCGGTCTTTCGGCACATCTCGCTGCCCAATATGTCGCGCTGTTAGTAGAAACCTCCGGTTCGTCGGCGCGCGTCGAGCCTCAGGACGGCCTTGGGCCTCGAGCGATCGAACTGATCGCGGGGGCCAATCTCGCTGGCGCAACGCCAAAGTTCGATCCTGACGCTGCCGGTACGAGTGCAATGGAATTCCTGACCTCCGACTTTGGGAGGGAGAGGTCGGAAGTCCTGTTCGCAAAGGCCGCCACGTTTTCTCTTCTCGCTGGGGTTCTCGCGATCCCGAGCATCCCGGCAAGTGTGGGATACGCGACCGCCGCGAGTATCGTGTCGCTTGCCGGAGATTTTGCCGCGGATGCGGAAGCATTTGCGCGTGAAGCGGTCCGGGCAATTGCTAAAGAGCTGGGGAGCACGGTCAACGGTATCGACGATACGTTTCCTCACGTGCTCTCTGAATCCTCGATCGCGCTCCTGGGCGCCGCCGTGGAAATCGCGAAGCTCTCTGCCGGTATCGCTTTCGACGGACGGCAATTCCTCTCTACCGCATGAGACGCCGCATCCGCGGGACTGAACGACGTAGCCAAATCGCTCGCCAACGCATACGGCGAACTGCAGACCAAGTTCGTGGATGCTTTCGAATGGGACTCTTCGGTCGGCCGCTCCGCGCTCGCTTCAGTATTAGGCAGCCTGGTCTCCGAAGCCAGGGCCGACGTCGGCGACGCGAGACCCGATTTCGATGCCGCCATTCGTTCGCTCGAATTCGCGCTACAGAGCGTCGTAATCCGGGAGGGGCGAGAGGACAACCCCTTCGACTCCCCCACATTCGACCCCGACGCCGCCGCCGTTTCGCTCGGCGCTCTCGCCGAAGGCGCCATCCGGACGTTCACCGTCTACCTGCCCTACTCCGCGCCCGACGGCGGTCAGCGCATCAGGCTCACGCTCGCGGGCAGCGCGGCGAGTGGGCTCGCGGTGCTAGACCACGCGGAAGAGGTCGAGCTCGGACCGGACGGCATCTTCACGCTCGTGGTGCCCGAGGGTCGCAGGGAGCTCAGCTTCGGACTGTGGGCGAAGCAGGACATCGACGCCGATGCAACGCTCGCGCTGTCGGCACAGCTGGTCGACGCGGCAGACACGGCGACGCACTTCGAGCACCTCGAGCTGAACCTCGCCCTCGACGCCGCGGAGGAGACCCCTCCCACGACATCGCGTGACATCCGCGGCGACTGGGCGCCGCGGCCCTACGTCGACGCCGCCGGCAGGACCTACTACAAGACCGATGACCTGTACAACATCGAACGCCTGCCGGGCGTACCGAGCAGCGGCGACGTCGAGATCGACGGCTGGCTCGACGGCAGCGCCGGCGCGGACTTCATCGTTACCGGAGATTTCGACGAGCAGGTGCGCGGCGGCGGAGGCGACGACTACATCACAGGCTCGGAGAACATCGGCAACATCCTCATGGGCGGCGCCGGCGGCGACCGCATCGAGGGCGGCGGCTGGACCGATCACGCGGCGGCATACTGGGAGTGGGAATACCTCGGCCGGCCGATGGGCCT
>JBAUTZ010000405.1:0-3088 GCA_049582445.1 Burkholderiales bacterium | reverse complement strand
GACCGGCGCCGCCGGTTCGGGCAACGGCGATGCCGCGGGCGCCGCAGGCGCCACCGTCGTCACTTGATCGGGTAAAGCTCGCGACCGCGCGATCGGCTTGGGAATGGCCTTCGGCCGTGGCTTCGGTGTCGTCCGCGGCGCAAGCTTCGGCTCGGGCCTCGCTACGCGCGCAGGCGCAGGCGTACTGGGGGGCAGCGTCGGCTCGGCTTTCGTTTCCGCCAGCCGGGCCACCAGCGGCGCGAGGGTCGGCGCTTCGGCAGGCGGCATCAGCCGCAGTTCGCGCAGTCCAAGCAGCAACGCCGCGTGAAGGACGATCGACGCGGCGAGCGCATACTCGAGCGTGCGTCCGGTTGCGCCGTGCGCGTCTGTCGCCCTGCCCAACAGCGCCGCCATGCGTGCTCACCTCGACGAGCGCGCCACTATACACCGGCGACGCGCGCCGCCTGCTCCTCAGCTGCCGCGTTGCAACGCGCGCCAGACTCGTTCGGCGGTAAACGGCATCTCCAGGTGCAGCACGCCGCGCTCGGCGAGCGCGTCGAGCACCGCATGGACCACGGCCGGGACCGCGCCGATGGTGCCGAGCTCCCCGCAGCCCTTCACCCCCAGCAGGTTGGTGGTGCACGGCACGCTCTCCTCGAACGCGTTGGTCATCGGCGGAAACTGGTCGGCGCGCGGCACGCCGTAATCCATCAGCGATCCAGTGAGGAGCTGTCCGTTCTCCGGGTCGTACACCGCCTGCTCGTAGAGCGCCTGCCCGACCCCCTGCGCGATGCCGCCCTGGATCTGCCCCTCGACGATCATGTGGTTGATGACGCGCCCGATGTCATCGACGCTGGCGATACGCGCGACCTGCACCTCTCCCGTCTCGGGATCTACCTCGACCTCGCACACCTGGGCGCCGTTCGGCCACGATGGCGTCGACGGCGTCTGAGTCGCCGAAACCCGGATGAAGCGCTCGGCCTGTCGAGCCGCCAGTTCGTCGAGCCGGATGCTGCGGTCCGTGCCGGCGATGCGGAAGCTTCCGTCGCGGTACTCGATATCGGTCACGGCCGTCTCCAGCGCGTCGGCAGCAAGCTCCTTGCCGCGCAGGATCGTCTTGTGACCCGCGGCCACCACCGCCGAGCCGCCGACGAACGCCGAGCGCGAACCGACGCTGCCCACGCCGTTCGCGCGATCGGTGTCGCCTTGCACGATGCGGATGCTCGCCGCCGGAACCTGCAGTACCTCGGTGATGAGTTGCGTGTAGGTCGTCTCGAGGCCTTGCCCCATCGCTTGCGTTCCGGAGAACACGGTCACCGCGCCATCGGCGTCGACCTGGATGTCCACCGTCTCGGTGGGCAACGCGCCGGTCCACTCCAGGTACATCGACAGGCCGCGCCCGCGCAGCTTGCCGCGGCGCTTCGACTCCTCGCGGCGCGCGGCGAAGCCGTTCCAGTCGGCACGCGCCAGCACGCCCTCCAGCACGCGCGGGAAGTTGCCCACGTCGTACACGTCCCCGAGGTGAGTCCTGTACGGGAAGTCCTTCGGCTGCAGCAGATTGCGCCTGCGGATCTCGGCCGGATCGAGCTTCATCTCCCGCCCCGCCTTCTCGATCAGGCGCTCCATCAGGAAGTTCGCCTCCGGGCGCCCGGCGCCGCGGTAAGCGCCGGTCGCCATGGTGTTGGTGAGCACTGCGCGCACGTGATAATCGACCACCGGCACCCGGTATACCGTGGTCTGCACCTTGGGCCCGAGAACCAGGGGAATGATGGCGGACGAGCCAACCGGCACCGAGCCGATGTTGGCGAGCATCTGCATGCGCAGCGCGAGAATGCGCCCGTCCCGGTCGAGCGCGAGGCTCGCCTTGAACTGCTGATCGCGCCCCATGTGCGCGCCCAGGAATTCTTCGCTTCGCTCCGCGCGCCATTTCACCGGCCGGCCGAGTTTCTTGGACGCATAGCAGACCAGCGCATCCTCCGGCGTAAGCCCGGTCTTCATGCCGAAGCCGCCGCCGATGTCGCCATTGACGACGCGGAAGTCCTCCTGCTTCGCTTTGAACACGGCGCCGAGCAGCTCGCGCGCGCCCGTGGGCGTCTGGTTCTGCGTATGGAGCGTCGTGCGGCCGGCTTCGAACACCGCGATCGAGCAGCGCGGCTCGAGCGCGTTTGCGATCAGCCTTTGGTTGTGCAGCTCGAGCTCGGTGACGTGCGCCGCCTTGGCGAATGCCGCGTCGACGGCCTTGGCGTCGCCATAGCGCGATTCGGCGGAAACGTTGCCCGGCGCCTCGGGCCAGATGAGCGGTGCACCCGGCTGCACGGCGCGCGCCGGGTCGACCACGCTGGGCAGCTCCTCGTACTCCACTGCCGCGAGCTCCGCGGCGTCCTCCGCCTGGTCACGCGTGCCGGCAACGATCGCCGCCACCGGCTGGCCCGCATAGAACACCTTGCCTTCGGCGAGCGGCGTGCGCAGGGGAGCGGCCATCGGCGAGCCGTCGGCCTGCTTGAACAGCGGCGGAAAAGGGATGTGGCCGACGCCGTCCTTGCGCAGATCCTGCATCGACCAGGCGGCCAGCACGCCGGGCGCCTGACGCACCGCGGACAGATCGACCGACACGATCCTCGCGTGGGCGTGGGGCGAGCGCACCAGCACCAGCCAGGCCAGATCGGGAAACGCCCGGTCGTCGCTGAATTGCCCCTTGCCCAGGAGCAGCCGGTCGTCCTCGAGGCGCTTTTGCGTGCGCGAAGCGCCGAAATGGGCCGCTTGCGGGTCGAACTGAACTGCTGGCGCGTTATCCATGGTCTCCTGAAAACTCAAACGGCCCGCGAGGGCCGTGTGGAAGCAACTGGCGGAGAGAGAGGGATTCGAACCCCCGGTACCCTAACGGGTACAACAGATTTCGAGTCTGCCGCATTCGACCACTCTGCCATCTCTCCGCGTCGCGGGCGGCTGCACTGCGCGCGAGGCGGCGGATTTTATCACGCACCGCGGCTCAGCCCGCGCGGGAAATCCGCTCCGCACCGCCCATGTACGGGCGCAGCACCGCCGGCACCGTGACCGAGCCGTCTGCGTTCTGGTAGTTCTCGAGAATCGCCACCAGCGTGCGCCCGAC
>JBAUTZ010000404.1:0-4114 GCA_049582445.1 Burkholderiales bacterium | reverse complement strand
AGCATGCCCAGGCCAAGGCGCACGGCGGCGTCGCCGACAGCCCCGACGTGCGCTCGGCGCGCGCCGCGCTGGAGCAGGCAAAGCTCGACCTGTCGCACACCCGGGTCGCGGCGCCCGCCGACGGCTGGGTGAGCAACATGACGCTCACCGCAGGCACCACGGTTGCCGCGGGCAACCCGGTGTTCGCGCTGGTGCGCGACCGCAGCTTCTGGGTCGACGCCAACTTCAAGGAAACGGAGCTGCACGGGATCCACCCCGGCGAGAAGGTCGACATCGCGGTCGACATGTATCCGAAGCGCGCCTTTCACGGCGTGGTGCAAAGCCTGTCGCAGGGCACCGGCACCGCGTTCTCGCTGTTGCCGCCGCAAAACGCGACCGGCAACTGGGTCAAGGTGACGCAGCGCGTGCCGGTCAAGGTCGCGATCGGAGACTACGACCCGGCGTATCCGCTGCGCATCGGCGCCACGGCCACGGTGACCGTGCATCTCGACTAGGGCCGTGGCCCCGGCGCCGGCGCAGAACCGCTTCCTCATCACTGTCGCCCTGATGGCGGCGACGGTGCTGCAGGTGCTGGACATCACCATCACCAACGTCGCGCTGCCGCACATGGCGGGGAGCCTCGGCGCGACGCTCGACCGCATCAGCTGGGTGCTGACTTCGTACCTGATCGGGGCATCGATCGTCATGCCGCTCACCGGCTACCTCACCGACCGCATCGGACGGCGCCGGTTCCTTCTCGGCAGCGTGACCGGCTTCGTCGTCGCCTCGGGCCTGTGCGGGCTGGCCACCAGCTTGCCCGAGATGGTGCTGCTGCGCTTCCTGCAGGGCACGTTCGGCGCTTCGATCGTGCCGCTGTCGCAGGCGGTGATGGCCGAGACCTACCCTGCGGAAGAGCGCGGCAAGGCGATGGCCATCTGGGGCATGGGCGTGATGGTGGCGCCGATCATGGGCCCGACGCTCGGCGGCTGGCTCACCGAGACGCTCAGCTGGCGCTGGACCTTCTACATCAACCTGCCGGTGGGCATTCTCTCGCTCCTGCTCGCCGCGCGCTACATCCCCGACACCGAGCGGCGCAGCCGCCAGATGGATTGGGTGGGCTTCGCCGCGCTCGCGGTGTCGCTCACCGCGCTGCAGCTGCTGCTCGACCGCGGCGAGCAGCTCGACTGGTTCAACTCGGCATTTATCCGCGGCTGCGCGCTGGTTTCCGCGGGCAGTTTCCTCGCATTCCTGTGGCGGGCGTTCACGCAGAGCGCGCACCCCGTGCTGCGCGTGCAGGTGCTGCGCGACCGCAACCTCGCGGTCGCCTGCGCCCTGATGGCGGTGGTGGGGATCGGCCTGTACGGCGCGCAGCTGCTGCAGCCGGTGTTCTTCGAGAGCCTGCTCGACTTTCCTGCGTTCGACGCCGGGCTGTACATCGCGCCGCGCGGCATCGCCACCTTCTTCGCGATGATGCTGGTCGGCCGGCTCTCCGGTCGAGTGCCGCTTCGCACCCTCATCGGCAGCGGCATTCTGTGCAGCGTCACCGGCTCGTACCTGGCCACGCGCCTAAACGCGAACGTCACCGGGCACTGGTTCCTGCTGCCGCTGATGCTGCAGGGCCTGGGCATGGGGTTCATCTTCGTGCCGATGTCGACGCTCGCGTTCTCCACGGTCGCGCGCGAGCACGCACCGGAGGCCGCGGGCATCTACAGCCTGATGCGCTCGGTGGGCTCGGCGATCGGCATCTCGATCGTGTCGATGTATCTCGCGCGCTCGACCCAAGCCCACTGGGAGCTATTGCGCGGAGACTTCACGCCCTACCGCGAGCCGGTGGCGCAGTACCTGCACGCGCTGCACCTCGCGCCGTCTTCGCCGCTCGGTGCGCAGCTGCTGGCGCAGGAGCTCGGCCGGCAGGCGCAGCTCGCCGCGTTCGTCGACAGCTTCTGGCTGATCACCGCGAGCTTCGCGGCGATGCTGCCGCTGCTCCTGTTGCTGCGCTCGCCTCGCAGGCGGCCGGTAGAATCCGCGGCGTGAAAGTCGCCATCATCCCGGTCACGCCGTTCCAGCAGAACTGCTCCCTGCTCGTCGACGAGAAGACCAGCAAGGCGGCGCTGGTCGATCCCGGCGGCGACCTCGAGCGCATCCTCGACGCCGTGGAGCGCTCGGGCGCGCAGCTGGAGAGAATCTTCCTCACCCACGGCCACATCGACCACTGCGGCGCGACCGCCGAGCTGCGGCGTCTCACCGGGGTGCCGGTCGAGGGGCCGCAGCGCGAGGACCGCTTCTGGATCGAGCAGCTCCCCGCGCAATCGCAGCGCTTCGGCTTCGCGCCGATGGAGGCGTTCGAGCCCGACCGGTGGCTCGAGCAGGGCGACACCGTGCGCTTCGGCGACTTGACGCTCGAGGTGCGCTGGTGTCCCGGGCACACGCCCGGGCACGTGGTGTTCTTCTCGCGCGCGGACCGGCTGGCGATCGTCGGCGACGTGCTGTTCGCGGGCTCGATCGGGCGCACGGAGTTTCCGCGCGGCGACCATGCGGCGCTCGTGCGCTCGATCAGGGAAATCCTCTTCCCGCTCGGCGATGATGTCGCCTTCATCCCGGGGCACGGCCCGATGTCGACCTTCGGCGAGGAGCGCGAGTCGAATCCTTACGTATCCGACGCCGCGGTCGACCGCTAGAAGCGATACAGCCGCGCCGCGTTGTCGGCGAACAGCTTTTGCCGCAGTGCCCGGTCAGGCAGCCACTCCCACAGCTGCAGCAGCGCCTCGGGGCGGGTGTGCGGCAGGTTCGATCCCCAGACGAGCTGCTCCGGAAAACGCGCGGCGAGCACGCGCAGCGCCGGCTCGACCGCGTCGAGGCCCCCGGTCACCTTGACCTGGAAATCGGGCCGCGCCTCGAGCATGCGCAGCATGGCGCGAAAGCCCTCGGACCGGACCCCGTCGTCGCCGAACGCGCGCCCGAGGTGCTCGAACACTACCGGTACGGGCGAGCGGATGACGCGCGGCTCGAGCCCGACCCATTCGCCGGCGTCGCGCACGTTGACCTCGACGTGCCAGCCGTGGGCCGCGCAGCGCCGCGCCACGCCCTCGAACGCGGCGGCGCCATGCGCACCCGGCCGCGAGGTCAGGACGCGCGCGGCGACGAATCCCGCGGCGGCGTACTTCTCGAGCTCGGCCTCCTGGATCTCCGGGTCGATGACCGCCACGCCGCGTGCCTGCGGTCCGAGCTCGGCGAGCGCATTACGGGTCGCCGAATTGTCGAACCCGTAGCAGCTCGCGGTGACCTGCACGCAGCGCTCCACGCCGAGCGCGTTCACCTGCCGGCGGTAAGCTTCGACCGGGAACGGCTCGGGGTCGTATTCGCGCGCGGTCGCGAGCGGGTACTCGGGCTCGATCGCGCGCGCGTGGGCATCGACCAGGCCGGCGGGCGGCCAATCCCTGCCGAGCCGGACGCGGATTTCGGCGATACTGAGCGGGGCAGATCGCATGAACGGAGCCGGGTGCACCGCGCCATTATAGGACCGGCAGGACAAAATGATAAAAGACCCGGCGCTCGACCTTGCGTTCTATCTCGGGCGCGATGCAGCGAGCAGGCCCATGAGCGCGACTGCGGTGAACGCGGCGCCGGCGTAGAAGGTGGAGGCGGGACCGTGGACGCTCCACAACCAGCCCGCCAGCAGGCTCGCGCCGATCAGTGCCAGGCCGGTGACCAGGTTGAACACGCCGAACGCGGTGCCACGTGCCTCTGCAGGGGCGGCCTCCGCGACCAGCGCCGCGAGCAGCCCCTGCGTGAGGCCCATGTGCACGCCCCACAGCGTGACGCCCGCGAACACCGTCGCCACGGTGTGCGCCGCGCCGAGCGCCAGGTCGGCCGCGATCAGCATGGCGAGCCCCCAGACGATGAGCGCGCGGCGCTTGCCGCGGTCCGCGGCAATTCCGGCAGGGTACGAGGTGGCGGCGTAGACGGCGCTCATCGCCACCATCACGAGCGGCACGTAGGTCGGCGCGAGGCCGACGTCGGCAGCGCGCAGGACCAGAAACGCTTCCGAGAAGCGCGCCAGCGTGAGAACGGCCCCGAGCGCGACGACGAGCCAATAGCGCATACCGAGGCGGCCGAGCATCGCCCACGATAGAGG
>JBAUTZ010000403.1:0-8825 GCA_049582445.1 Burkholderiales bacterium | reverse complement strand
GCTCCTGCTCGCGCTCGTAGTCATCGCGCTGCTCGCGTGGGAGCTGTTCCGCTCGAGCGACGTCGCGATCACCGTGAACGGCGAGCCCCTCACTGGGCCGGTGAAGCTCGCCGCCGAGGGCTGGGGCGTGCTGGTCGCGGTGGTCGCCCTGTTCTGCGCCGCGATCCTACTCGCCTTCGTGTTCGCAGGAATCGGCCTGATCGTTCTTGGCGCGCTGGTGCTGGCGGGCCTGATCGTCGCGTGGCTTGCCTTCCCGTTCCTGCTGCCGCTCCTGTTGCCGCTGTTCCTCGTCTGGGCGTTCGTCGCCGCGTTCCGCGGCGGCTCCGGCCGGCGCTAGGCGGTGGCGGGCACGAGACGCCGTGCCTCGCGGATCGGCAGGTGCACCGCGGCGGCCATCAGGCACAACGCGATGTCGGCCCACCACATCCAGTCGTAGCTTCCCGTGGCCGCGTAGGCCTTGCCACCCAGCCAGGCGCCGAGGAAGCCGCCGACCTGGTGCGACAGCATGACGATGCCGAACAAAGTGGCGAGATAGCGCGGGCCGAGCAGCTTTGCGACCAAACCGACGGTCGGCGGCACGGTCGACAGGTACGTGAAGCCGATCCCGGCGGCGAACAGGAAGAACGCGAGCTCGGTCTTGGGCGAGAAGAAAAACACCAGAATCAGCACGGCGCGCGCGAAGTAAATGCCCGAAAGCATGATCTTCATGCGCGTCTCGGCGATCGCGCGCCCGACCCAAAGGCTGCCCGCGATGTTGAACAGGCCGACGATGCCGAGCGACCAGGCCGCCACCGATGGCGGCAGCTGACAGGTCGCCACGTATCCCGGAAGGTGCGTCGCGATGAACGCGACGTGGAAGCCGCAGGTGAAGAACCCAGCATTGAGCAGCAGGTAGCTGCGATCGCTGGCTGAGGCGCGCAGTGCTTCACGCAGCGTTCCGCCCGTGGCGCTCGCCGCCTGGGCCGCCGCGTGCGCCCTGGCGCCGTGGGTCAGGTACACGACGAGCGGGACGGCGAGCAGCCCCACGGCGCCCAGCATGATGAGCGCCGGTTGCCAGCCTGCGATGCCGATCGCCAGCTGCGCCAGCGGGATGAGGGTGAACTGGCCGAACGAGCCACCGGCGCCGATGATGCCGTTCGCCAGGCCTCGCTTGGCTTCAGGTATCCAGCGGCTTCCCGAGGCCATGAGCAGTGACGGGCCGATCGCGCCCGCGCCTATCGCACCCGCGATGCCGATCAGGAGCGTGAGCGCCAGCGCGCTGTGCGCGAGCGGGATCGCGGCGGTCGCGCCCGCGATTAGGATCGCCCCGGCGATCATCACCGGCCGCGGTCCGTAGCGGTCGGCGACTGCGCCCGCCAGGGGTTGCGCCACGCCCCACATCAGCTGCCCAATGCCGAAGGCGAGACTGAGCGCGACGTAGCCGACGCCGGTGGCTGAGTTCACCGCGCTGATGAAGAGCGGCTGCGCGTTGCGGATGCCCAGACCGAGCGCGAACACCGCGCTCGCGGCGATCGCGACGGCGAGGAAGCTGCGGTTCTGTGCGGTCATACGGCGTCCTTCGCGTTGAGCAAGTCGAGCGATTCGTCCACCAGCGCGTGCAGCCCGGCGATGCGCTTCGGGCCGAGCAGCGCCTCGAGGTCGTCCTGCGTGCGCTCCCACAGCGGGGCCGCCGCGCGCAGGCGTGTGCGGCCCGACGCGCTCAGCTCCAGGGCGGCGGACTTGCCGGCGCCGCGTTCGCCATAACGCACCCAGCCGCTGGCCTCCAGCGGTTTGAGGTTGCGGACCAGCGTGGTGCGGTCCATCCCCATGCGCGCGGCGAGCGCCGATACCGAGGTCGCCTCGCTGCGCGCGAGACGCGCGAGCAGCGAGAACTGCGTGATCGTCAGGCCCGCCGGCGCGAGGGCCCGATCGTAGGCCTGCGTCACCCTGCGCGTGAGCTTGCGCAGCAGGAAGCAGGTGCAGCGCTTCTTGGGAGTGTCCACGCGCTTGGTGTGTATATACACAGGCAAGCCGTCATACTGACAAACCTGCGGCCTCGCGTCAATCCGGGTACGCTAGCGGCCATGGCGAAGCGACTGATCGTCGGCATCACCGGCGCGACCGGGGCGGCCTACGGCGTGCGGCTGCTCCAGCTCCTGCGCCGGCAGCGAGGCTGGGAGAGCCACCTCGTGCTCTCCGATGCGGGGGTGCTAACCGCGTGGCAGGAGCTCGGGCTGAAGCGCAAGGAAATCGAGCGTCTTGCCGACGTCGCGTATAGCCCGCGCGACGTCGCGGCAGCGCTCGCCAGCGGCTCGTTCCTGACGGAAGGCATGGTGATCGCGCCCTGCTCGATGAAGACGCTCGCCGCGGTGGCACATGCGCACGCCGACGACCTGGTCTCGCGTGCCGCGGACGTGGTTCTCAAGGAGCGCCGCCGCCTGGTGCTGCTTGCGCGCGAGACGCCGCTCAATCTCGCCCACCTGCGCAACATGGTGGCGGTAAGCGAGATGGGCGCGATCGTGTTTCCGCCGGTGCCGGCGCTCTACGCCAAACCGAAGTCGATCGACGAAATGATCGAGCACACCGTGGCCCGGGTGCTCGACCTATTCGGCATTCGCTCGCCGGCGCTGCGGCGCTGGCAGGGTATGAAAGGTCCGGCGGCGGGCTGAGACCCCTACTTCACTCCGGAGAGAAATTTCTCCATCGCGCTGGTGAACGCCTGCGGCTGCTCCATGTTGGAGATGTGCGCCGCCTGCGGGATCAGCACCAGTTTCGAGCCCGGCGCGTTTTCGTGGATCTCACGCGCCATCGCCGGCGGCGTGCCGGCATCCTGCTCGCCGCAGAGGACGAGGATCGGCACCTTGATTTCCTTGAGGCGGGTCGTCAGGTTGATCTTCGGAATCGCGTGGCTGCAGCCGACATAGCCCGCCACGGGCGTCGAGGCGATCAGCGTGCCGATGCGTCCGACGACCTCGGGACGTGCCTTGCGGAACGGCTCGGTAAACCAGCGCTCGAGCGTTGGCTGCACCAGTGGCTGCATGCCTCGCGTCTCGGCGGTCTTGATGCGCTCGGCCCACAGGCCCGCCGCTTCGGTCGGATATCGGCTGGTGGTGTCGGCGAGAATCAGGCTCGCGAACACGCCCGGGTACTTGAGCGCGAAGGTCTGGCCGATCATGCCGCCCATCGACAGCCCGGCGAAGTGCGTGCGCTCGATGTTGAGATGTTTGAGCAGGGCACGCAGATCGTCGGCCAGCATCTCGAGCGAGTAGGCCCCGGCAGGCGCCATGCTCTCGCCGTGCCCGCGCGTGTCGTACGCGAGAATGCGGTAGCGGCTCTTGAAGGCTTCGATCTGCGGGTCCCACATGCGCACGCTGCAGGCGAGGGAGTGGCTCAGGGTGAGCCACGGAGCGCCTTCCTTGCCGTGCAGTTCGTAGTACATCTCGATGCCATTGACCTTCGCTTTCATCGTCTCCCCCTAGGTTTCGGCGACGACCAGCGGGATCGTCATCTCGTCCTCGCTGGTGCCGCCGTGATTGCCCACATGCAGATGCCGGGACTCGCCTGGCGTCCAGTCCTTAATGGTAAACCGTCCGTTCATGATCAGCGCGACGTCGCCCACGCGCTCCGTGAATTGCGGATGTGCCGCGCCGGGACCGAACCATCCTTCGGCGACCAGCTCGCCGCTTGCGCGCACCTGTGCCCGGCCGTCGAGCCACTCCGCAGCGCGGGTCATGAACTCCGCCACTCTTCCCTCCTGCACGTGGCAATACGCGATGCGGCGCTCGCCGCACAGCGGAAAGCGCAACATGCCAGCAAGCCCCGGACCGTCCTCGAGTGCGAGGGACTCGCCGGGCGGGCAGTCGACGAAGCCATGGTCGGCGGTGGCGACGACCATGGAGTCGGTGCCCGCGAGCCGCGCCAGCAGCCTGCCGAAGGACTCGTCGATCGCCGCGAACTGCCGAGCGGCCTGCTCGCTCTCGGCGCCGTGCTGGTGCGCGACCGCGTCGTACAGCGGCCAGTATCCATAGATGAACTTGCGCTCGTCGCCCGATTTCACCGCCGCCTCGATCTCCCGCACCAGCCCGGCCAGGTCGTCGTAGGCGCGCCTCTCGGCCCCGCGGCAGTGATACAGGTTGTAGTCCGAATCGATGATGTCGCGCTGCGAAACGACGATCGAGCGCGCCGGCAGCGTCGCGAACAGCGGAGCCGAGCGGTATATGCGCTCCGGCCCGACGCCGCGCCGTGCGAGCGGCAGGAAGTCGCCGCGCGAGCGGAATGGCAGCACCGCCGCGACGCAGCCCGCGGCGCCGAAATAGGTGAACCAGCCGGTGAGGCCGTGCTCGAGCGGCGTGCAGCCGGTATAGCTCGAGGTGATGGCGCTTGCCGTAGTGGAGGGAAACACCGAGGTGAGGGCGCCGCGCCGCCGGCGCTCGAGCTCGCCGCCCATTCCCCGGCGCTTCAGGTAGCCGTCGCCCAGGCCGTCGATGATCAGCAGCACGATGTTTCGCGCGGCGGCGATTTCGGCCGAGGGCAGCAGGCGCAACTCGGTGTGACGCGGACTTCCGCCGCGCGCCTGGATCAGCGAGGCAACGAGGTTAACGAGGCTGCCGCCGGAATAGTCGGGGAGGGGCATCTCCCCGGATGCTAACGGATTCGGTCGAGCGGCGGCCCCCGGAGCGTTTCGCTAATGCATCACAAGCGGATTGGTCAGCAGCGCGTCATAGCCGCCCAGAAACTCGTCCACCGACTCGTCGCTGTTCTCGTCCGAGCACAGATCGGCCATGGTGGCCCGGAATTGCGCTTCGACCATGCCCTCGATGTAGCCCGTGCGGCCGGCGCGCTTGTCCACCAGCTCGATGCCGCGGCGACCGGGAAATTCCGCCACGTAATAGTTGCTGCTGTCGTAGAGCACCTTCATCGCAGGCCTCCTTGGGCGCTTGGACGCGCCATGCCCATCGGCACTCGTAAACACATGCAAGCTTCGTGCCCTTCAGGCTTGCGGGCACGCAGGGGCGCGGGTGCTAGAATGCAAACATTGTTCAGGAAGGTTCCGGCCATGCGGATCGAAGTCCACGTCCACGCAGACATACCCATTCTCGAGGGGGTCTCGAAAAAGCAGATCGAGCAGGCGCTTGCGCCCGTGCTGGAGTACCTTGACGCGGATGGCGTTGCGGACGTAAAGAGCCTCGAGCCGGATGAGCCGGGGATCAAGTACGACGAGAAGGAATTGCTCCTGCACCTGTGCTGGACCGGAGAGATCGGCCGCAGCTTCCACCGGGCGCTCGATGAGGCGCTCGAGAACCTCGGCCCCTATTGCTACGAGGCGGTCGAGGTCGACGTCACGCTGTATCACGATAACGGGGACCAGGAGGCGCGACTGCTGTTCGTCGGGCCGACGGCGCAGGCGATCCACGAAGCGCAGCGCCGCTGCATGATCGAGGACGTCACCGCGCTTCTCGAGCGCCAGTTCGACAAGCAACGCGTGTCGGAAGTGGTGGTGCTGGTGAATGACCTGTTTGACCGCGACTGGAAGGAGAAGGCAGCGCGGCCGAGCCAGCCGGAGCGCGCCTTCGAGAGCTACACGCGCCCGAGCAGGAAGAACTTGCACTAGAAAAGCACGTTCCCCGGACGCCCCTTGCGAGGGGCGTTTTTGTTTGCGGAGTCCCGTCATGGCCGGACCCAAGTACCCAGGCTTCGACACCCTTGCGCTGCACGCCGGCCAGTCGCCCGACCCGGCAACCGGCGCGCGCGCCGTGCCGATCTACGCCACCACGTCGTACGTGTTTCGCGACACCGAGCACGCGGCGTCGCTGTTCAACATGGAGCGGGCCGGACACGTCTATTCGCGCATCTCGAATCCCACGGTCGCGGTGCTCGAAGAGCGCATGGCGGCCCTCGAGGGCGGCGTTGGCGCGATCGCGACGGCGAGCGGCCAGGCGGCGCTGCACCTCGCGATCGCCACGATCCTCGACGCAGGCCACCACGTGGTAGCCTCGAACTCGCTCTACGGCGGCTCGCACAATCTGCTCGGCTACACGCTCAAGCGCTTCGGCATCGAGACGACCTTCGTCAGCCCGCGCGATCCGCAGAACTTCGCGCGCGCGATCAGGGCAAACACGCGGCTGGTGTTCGGCGAGACGCTCGGCAATCCGGGCCTCGACGTGCTCGACATCCCGCAGGTGGCGGGAATCGCACACCAGGCGGGACTGCCGCTTCTGGTGGACTCGACCTTCACCACGCCATGGCTGATGAAGCCCTTCGAGCTGGGCGCCGATCTGCTCTACCACTCGGCGACCAAGTTTCTCGGCGGCCACGGCGTCGCGATCGGCGGGGTGCTGGTCGATTCGGGGCGCTTCGACTGGGAAGCAAGCGGCAAGTATCCGCAGCTCACCGCGCCCTACGAGGGCTTTCACGACATGGATTTCGAGGAGGAGTCGGGCACGCGCGCGTTTCTCTTGCGGGCCCGGCGCGAGGGACTGAGGGATTTCGGCGCTTGCATGGCACCGATGACGGCGTTCCATATCCTCCAGGGCATCGAAACGCTGCACTTGAGGATGCCGCGCCACGTCGAAAACGCCCGGAAGGTGGCGAGATTCCTCGCCACCCATCCGATGGTCGAGTCGGTCGGCTACCCCGAGCTCGAGTCGCATCCCGACCACGAGCTGGCGAAGAAGCTGCTGCCGCGCGGTGCGGGCGCAGTATTCTCGTTCAACATGAAGGGCGGTCGTCCTGCGGGCCGGGCGTTCATCGAGAGCCTGCGCATCTTCTCGCATCTCGCCAACGTCGGCGACGCGAAATCTTTGGTCATCCATCCGGCCACGACCACGCACTACCGCATGAACGACGAGGACCTGAACAAAGCGGGCATCACTGCCGGCACGGTGCGGCTGTCGATCGGACTCGAGCAGGCAGAGGACCTGGTCGAGGACCTCGATCGCGCGCTCAAATCCGCGCAGCGGGCGATGAAATGAATCTCGCCGTCGACGGCCGGCGGGTGTTCGCCTATACCGCGGGTCAGCGGATCGACCCGGCGCAGCCGAGCGTGGTGTTCTTGCACGGCGCCGGGCTCGACCACAGCTGGTTCGCGCTGCAGAGCCGCTATTTCGCCTATCACGGCCGCAACGCGATCGCGCTCGACCTGCCCGCGCACGGTCATTCCGAGGGGCCGCCGCTCGGCGCAATCGAGGCGATGGCAGACTGGCTCGTGCGCGTGCTCGACGGCTGCGGCATCGCGGCCGCTTCGATCGTCGGGCACTCGATGGGCGCATTGATCGCGCTCGCGTGCGCCGCGCGTCATGCGCCACGTGTCGAGAGAATCGCGCTCATAGGGGTGGCAGTCCCGATGACGGTGTCCGACGCCTTTCTCGAGGCGGCGAAGAAAGACCAGCCGAGCGCATTCGACATGGAAACCATCTGGGGCCATGCACCGCAGGTCCCGCTCGGCGGTAACCCGAATCCCGGCATGTGGATGTACGGCGACACGCTGGCGCGGCTCGCGCGCCTCGCGCCCGGCGTGCTTTACAGCGACCTCAAGGCCTGCAACGACTACCGTGCCGGGCTCGAGAGCGCGACGAGAGTGACCTGCCCGGCGCTGCTGCTGATTGGCCGGCGCGACGTCATGACGCCGCCGAAGGCGGCGACTTCGCTCGCGAAGGCGCTCGCCGGCAGCCGAACGCTGCAGATCGGCGGCTCGGGACACTCGCTCATGGCCGAGGCACCCGACGCGGTGCTCGACGCGCTGATCGAATTTCTCGCCTAGCGCAGGCCCCAAACCGCCTTGCTCACCACGAGCCCGGTGAGCGCGCCGTAGGTCACCATGCCCACGGCGATCACGACGAATACGACCGGGAGACCGGCGCCCAGGGCGAACACCGCCGCGCCGCCGCTCACGACAATAGCCAGGCGCGCAGTCCCGGCGAGCACCGGCAGCAGCACTTCTCCCGCGCCCTGGGCGGCGAAGTAGAGCGCGATTCCCACAGCGAGGAACGGATAGCACAGCCCAACGGTGCGCAGATAGCGCCCGCCCGCGTCGAGCACGCCCGGATCGGCGCTGAACAGGCCCACCCACCCTTGCGGATAGACGGTGACCGCGACGCCGATCACGAGGCTGACGCAGCAGGCGATTGCCGCACCGGTGAAGGCGATTCTCTTGGCGCGCTCGGCTCGTCCGGCGCCGACGTGGGTGCCGACCAGCGCTACCATCGCCTGGCCCACCGCGAATACCAAAGGAATCTGCAGCAGCTCGAGGCGCAGGCCGACCCCGTAACCGGCGAGCGCCGGCGCGCCGAAGCGCCCGACGAAGCCGGTGAGCACCACCGCGGTGAATACCGTCTGTACCGCGGATACGACGGACATCCCGCCCACCCGAAAAATGTCACGGAACAGACGTCGTTCGAGGCGCAGGTCTCCGCCGCGCGGACGCAACAGCCCATGCCGCCGGAACACCACCGGGCTCATCGCCAGCGCCGCGAGGCTGAAGGTGACGGCGTAGGCCACTCCCGCGCCCGCGATGCCGAGCCGCGGCATCGGCCCGAGGCCGAGCACCAGACAAGCCGACAGCGGGACGTGAATGCAGGCGGCGGCGCTCAACGACAGCGCCGGAACGAGCATGTTGCCGGTTCCGCGCAGGGCGCTCGCGAGCATGTTGGCGAACCACACCATTATCGCCCCTGCGAACACGGCATCGGAGTACGCGAGCGCGTGCTCGATCGTCGCGCCCTGTCCGCCGAGCAGCTGGTAGATCGGGCGGCCGAAGCCGCGCAGCAGCAGCGTGAACGCGAGGCCCATTGCCGCCGCGATCACCAGCGCGTGCACCACCAGCCGACGCGCGGCGGCCAGGTCGCCGG
>JBAUTZ010000402.1:0-2193 GCA_049582445.1 Burkholderiales bacterium | reverse complement strand
GTGCTGGGTCGTGCACGGCGAGCCGCTCGCCGCGCACTCACTGCGCGACGCGATCGAGGCGCGCTACGGCTGGCGCGCGGCGGTGCCGGGGCCGCGGCAGGCCGCGGAAATCTGAATCGCTAGTTTTTCGGGCCGAGCAGGCCCTCGAGGGCTCCGGTGTCGAGGATGCGCACGTGCTTTTGCTGCACCTCGATCAGGCCGTCCTCCTGGAACTTGGAAAACAGGCGGCTCACGGTCTCGAGCTTCAGCCCGAGGTAGCTGCCGATTTCCTCCCGCGTCATGCGCAGGTGGAACTCCGTCTGCGAGTAGCCGCGCCGCGTGAAGCGCTTGGAGAGGTTGAGCAGGAACGCCGCCAGGCGCTCCTCTGCGCGCATCGAGCCGAGCAGCATCATCACGCCGTGGTCGCGCACCACTTCGCGCGACAGCACCGCGTGCAGGTTGCGCTGCAGGGGCCGCACCTCGAAGCTCATCTCCTCGATGAGCGAGAACGGCATGACGCAGACCTCGCTGTCCTCGAGCGCGGAGGCGGTGCCGTTGTAGCGGCTGGTGCCGATGCCGTCCATGCCGAGGAGCTCGCCGCCCATGAAAAAGCCCGTCACCTGCTCGCGGCCCTCGTCGTCGATGACGCTCGTCTTGAAGAATCCGCTGCGTATCGCGTACACCGAGTTGAACTCGTCGCCGGCGTTGAACAGGGTCTCGCCGCGGCGCAGGCGCCGGCGCGCGTACACGATCTTCTCGACGCGCTGCAGGTCTTCCATGCACAGGCCCTGCGGCAGGCACATCTCCCGCAGGTTGCAGCTCGAACAGGTGACTTCGAACTTGCGTCCCGGAGCGTGCAGCTCGACGACCGTGGCGGCTTGCTTCGTTGCGGGTGCCTGATTCATGGTTGCTCCTCTCCTTCAGTGTAGGGGGCGCGCGCGCGCCTCGAGCGCTTCACGCACGCCGTCGAATTCGGTGGTCTTGTCGAAGAAACCGCTCGCTCCGAGCCGCTCGGCCATCCGCCGATAGGGCTCGCTCGCGAAATTGGTGAGCATGAGGACCTCGATGCCGGGCGCCTGCTCGTGCAGCGCGCGCAGCACGTCGAAACCGCTGCCATCGGCGAGCCTCAAGTCCAGCACCACGAGGTCGGGCCGCGCCGCGAGGATGGCGCGAATCGCTTCCTGCGCGCCGGCGGCGCTGCCGACCTTGCGGGCCGCCACCGTCTCCAGCATCGACTCCAGCCGCTCGAGCACCGCCGGGGAATCCTCGACCAGGAAGACGCGCAACGGATCGAAGTGGGATTGAACTGCGGCTTGCATGCTGCGCAGTGTGCCGCCGGTGCCCCGTGCGGCGCTATCGGCGCCGCCTGAATTTGACTGTAGGAATCGTCCTACCCCGGCGCGACCGCCAGGGCGTCAGGTACTTGGCTTGCCGTCGAGCAGGTCGTGCTCGAGCGCGTAGCGCACCAGCCCGGCGGTGCTGTCCAGCTTCATCTTCTGCAGGATCCGTGCCTTGTGCGTGCTGACGGTCTTCACCGACAGGTGCAGCCGTGCGGCGATGTCGCTTGGCCCGTGGCCGCCGGCGAGCATGCGGAAGATCTCGAACTCGCGGTCCGAGAGCAGCGCGTGCGGCGCCTCGCCGGCGCTCGCCGCCGCGGCGTCGCTCACCAGGCTCTCGGCCGCGGCGGCGGTGATGTACAGGCCGCCGACGGCCACCTTGCGGATCGCGCTCACCAGCTGCTCCGAGGCGGCGTCCTTGGTGAGGTAGCCCGCGGCACCCGCCTTGAGCGCGCGCGACGCGTACTGCTGCTCGCCATGCATCGACAGCACCAGGATGCGCAGCCCGGGCCGCTCCAGCCTGATGCGCTTGATGAGGTCGATCCCGGAAAGGCCCGGCATCGACATGTCGAGCAGCGCGAGCTCGTAGTCGTTCGCCTTCGCCAGCGCGAGCGCCTCGTCGCCGTCGGCCGCCTCGTCCGCGACCTCGATGTCGGCCGCCGAGGCGAGGATCTGCTTGAGGCCCTCGCGCACCAGCTTGTGGTCGTCGGCGAGCAGCACGCGGATCATGCCGCGGCCTCGCGCGAACCGAGTTTGGCGAAGAGCTTGTTACGCGCGACCCCGATGCCACAGTCAAGTCGCATCTCGGCCACGACGCGCGCGCGCAGCGATCGCGCGGCTTCGAGGGGGCGCACGCCGCGTCGCGCGAGGCCCGTCA
>JBAUTZ010000401.1:0-2638 GCA_049582445.1 Burkholderiales bacterium | reverse complement strand
TCGGCCACGTCGCGCACCGGCACGCCATGCGGCGCCTGCTGCAGGGCTCGGCGGCGGCGCTGATCATCGCGGGCGTGACCGGCGACATCAGCTCGAGCACCTCGCTCGCGGCGGCGGCGCCGACGCTGCTGCTGCAGGCGAAGTACTCGCGCGACTACGAGCTCGAGGCCGACCGCTACGCGATCGACCTGATGCGCCGGGCCAGCATCCCGCCGGACAGCTTCGCCACGATCCTGGCGCGCCTGCAGGGATACGCCGCGCAGCACGGCGGCTCCGGCGCACCGAGCTTCCTCGCCTCTCACCCGCCCACCGAGGAGCGCCAGGCCCTCGCGCGCGAAGCCGCGCAGCATTGACGCGCTCGCTCCGGTATGCTGCGCGGTTTCCGGATCCGCTCAGGGGAGGAGACATGCCTGCAGTCGTCAACCACGCCAAGCGCCAGCTGCGCGAAGGCAAGCTCGCCATCGGACTGGGGCTGCGCCAGGCGCGCACCGTGGACATCGCGCAGATCACCAAGACCTGCGGCTTCGACTGGATTTTCATCGACTGCGAGCACAGCTCGATGGACACGGACATCGCCTCGCAGCTCTCGGCCGCCTCGCTCGCGGTCGGGGTGACGCCGGTGGTGCGCGTGCCCGGCTACGAGCACTACCACGCGAGCCGCATGCTGGACAACGGCGCGCAGGGCATCGTGTTCCCGCACGTCGACACGCCCGAGCAGGCGCGGCGCGTGGCCGATCACTGCCGCTTCCCGCCGGTCGGCAAGCGCTCGATGGGCGGCGGCCTGCAGCAGACCGGATTCGCGCCGATGCCGGTCGGCGAGACGGCGCGCGTGGTGAACGAGGAGACGCTGGTCGTGGTGATGATCGAGTCGCCGCAGGGCGTCGCGAACTGCGAGGCGATCGCCGCCACGCCGGGCGTCGATGCGCTGCTCATCGGCACCAACGACCTGTGCTTCGAGATGGGCATTCCCGGCCAGTTCGACGACCCGCGCGTGGCGGAGGCGTACACGAAGGTGATCGCCGCCTGCCGCAAGCACGGCAAGTTCCCCGGCATGGGCGGCATGTACTCGCCCGAGCTGCTCGAGCGCCACATCGCCATGGGCGCTCGGCTGATCCTCGCCGGCTCGGACTTCTCACTCCTCATGCAGGCGGGAACCGCCCGCGCGAGGCTGGTGCGGGGATTCCAGAAGAGCTGAAGCGGTAGAACACTCGTTTGGCGAGCTCGGTGGTGAGCACGTAAGCCGCCGTGATGACGAGCACCGCGCCGAGCAGCGGCGCCGGAAGCGGCCGGAAGTCGAACAGGGACGCATGCGGCAGGTAGGGCAGCGCGAGCACGACGAGCGCGACGACGAGCGTCGACCATCCGAGCAGCGCGCCTGGCCTGCTGCGGTAGAAGGGCAGCGTGGTGCGGATGACGAGCAGCACGACGAGCTCGGAGAGCACCGACTCGACGAACCAGCCGGTGCGGAACAGGTCCGGCAGACCCGACGCGAGCCGTAGCAGCACCGCAAAGGTGAGGAAGTCGAAGAAGGTGCTCACCAGCCCGAACACCACCATGAAGCGGCGGATCGACGCGATGCTCCAGTGATAGGGCTTGCGCAGCCAGGCGGGGTCGACGCGGTCGCCGGCGATGAACAGCGACGGCACGTCGGAGAGGAAGTTGTTCAGCAGGATCTGGCTCGCGAGCAGCGGCAGGAACGGCAGGAACAGCGACGCCGCGGCCATCGACAGCATGTTGCCGAAGTTGGCGCTGGTGGTGGCGAAGACGTACTTGATGGTGTTGGCGAAGGTCCGCCGCCCCTGCAGCACGCCGTCGTGCAGCACCGCGAGGTTGTGCTTGAGCAGCACGATGTCGGCGGTCTCCTTGGCGACGTCGGCGGCGCGGTCCACCGAGATGCCGACGTCGGCGGCATGCAGCGCCGGCGCGTCGTTGATGCCGTCGCCCAGGTACCCGACCACGTGTCCGGTGCGGCGCAGCGCCGCGATGATGCGCTCCTTCTGGTTGGGGTCGACCTCGGCGAAGACGTGCGTCTGCGCGGCGGCGTTCCATAGCGCCTCGTCGTGCATGGCATCCAGCTGGGCTCCGGTGAGGAGCGCCGCGCCTTTCAGCCCGACCGCGTCGGCCACGTGCGCCGCGATGTGGCGGTTGTCGCCGGTGATGATCTTCACCGCGACGCCGAGGCGCGCGAATTCGGCGAGCACGCGCGGCGCCTGGGCGTCGGGTGGATCGAGGCACAGCAGAAAGCCGGCGAGCCGGAGGTCCTTTTCGTCCTCGCGCCGGTACGCGGCCTGACGCGGCATGTCGCGCACCGCCACCGCGATCACGCGGTAGCCCTGCTCGCTCCATTCGCGGAAGCGCGCTTCGATCGCCGCACGGCTGTCATCCAGGCCCGAGCACACATCGAGCACCTGCTCGACCGCGCCCTTGGTAATGAGCCGCGGCGCAGCGCCAGAAGCCGGATCCTCGACCACCACGCTCAGGCGCTTGCGCATGAAGTCGTAGGGAATCTCGTCGAGCTTCTTCGTCGCCCCGGCATCGAGCTTCGCCTCGCGCGCCGCCGCCAGGATCGCCTCGTCGAGGGGATTGGGGAGCCCGGTCTGATACAGCGCGTTGAGATAGGCGTCGCGCAGCACCTCGC
>JBAUTZ010000400.1:0-5836 GCA_049582445.1 Burkholderiales bacterium | reverse complement strand
CGCAACGCCGAGGCGCTCGAAGGCGCCGAGAAGATCGACGCGCTGGTGCTGGACAAGACCGGGACGCTGACGCGCGGCGAGCCCGTGGTCACTGACGTGCTGCCGCTGCCCGGCGTCGCGCCCGAGGAGCTGATGCGCGTCGCGGTGGCGCTGGAAGCACGCTCGGAGCACCCGCTGGCGCGCGCGATTGTCGAGCACCCCTCGGTGGCGGTCGAAGTCGACAAGATCCCCGAGGCGACCGGCTTCGAGGCGCACGGCGGGCGCGGCGTGTCGGCGAGCGTCGGGGGGCAGCGGGCGCTTGCTGGAACTGCGCAGTTCCTCGGCGAATCGGGCATCGCGCTGCGGGGCGAGGAGCCCGAGCGCCTGCGCGCCGATGGCAAGACGGTGATCGGCGTGGCCGTGGGCGACAGGCTGCTCGGCTGGATCGCGCTCGAAGACGAACTGCGTGAATCGACTCCCGCGGCGCTCGCGCGGCTGCGCGACATGGGGATCGAGCCGATCATGCTCTCGGGGGACAACGCCCAGTCGGTCGGCGCGCTCGCCAGGAAGCTCGGCATCGCGGCGTGGAAGGCGGGCGTGCTGCCCGACGCCAAGGCCGGCGAGATCGAGCTGCTGCAAAGGCAGAAGCGCGTGGTCGGCATGGCGGGCGACGGCGTGAACGACGCCCCGGCGCTCGCGCGCGCCGACGTCGGCTTCGCGCTCGCCGGCGGCACCGGCGTTGCGATCGAGACCGCCGACGTGACGCTGATGAAGAACGACTTGGCCGGCATCGCCGACGCGATCGAGCTCTCGCGCGCGACGCTCACCAAGATTCGGCAGAACCTGTTCTTCGCGTTCGTGTACAACGTTCTCGGCATCCCGCTGGCGGCCCTGGGGATGCTCAATCCGGTGATCGCCGGGGCGGCAATGGCGCTAAGCTCCGTGTCGGTCGTGTCCAACTCACTGCTGCTCAATCGATGGAAACCCTCCAGATCAGGATAGAAGGCATGCACTGCGACGGGTGCGTGAAAAGCGTGACGCGCACGCTGTCGGCGGTGCCCGGCGTCGAGAAAGTCGACGTGTCGCTCGCCGAAGGCCGCGCGAACGTGAGTCTCGACCCGGCCAAGGCCGGCGTCGCCGAGCTCAAGCGCGCGGTCGAGCGCGCCGGCTTCAAGGCGCCCTGAGCTCCGCGGCCGAGCACTGGCGCGAGGAGTGGACGCTCGCCGGCGGCGAGCGCGTGCTCTGCCGCCCGATCCGCCCGGATGACGCGGCGATCGAGCAGGAGTTCGTGCGCGGGCTGTCGCGCGAGTCGCGCTACTTCCGCTTTCTCGCGGGGGTCGAGGAGCTCTCGCCGGAAATGCTGGCGCGCTTCACGCGCGTCGACTGGCCGCACGACCTGGCGCTGATCGTGACTCACGCCGAGCGCGAGCTCGCGGTGGCGCGCTACATCGCGCTGCCGCGGCCCGGGGACTGCGAATTCGCGCTGGCGGTGGCCGACGCCTGGCATGGGCACGGCATCGGCTATCGCCTGATGCAGACGCTGATGCGCTTCGCGCGCGAAGGCGGCTTCGCCCGCATGGAAGGCTACGTGCTCGCCGCCAACCACAAGATGATGGAGCTGATGCACGCCCTGGGATTCTCCGCCAGCGCGAGCGGCGAGGGACCGGAGCTGCGCCTGGTGTCGCGCTCGCTCGCCGCGCCCATCGAGTAGAATCAGGTCCCTGTCAGCAATGCCCGCCGCGCGAGAATTCATGCGTTCCTCCCGCTTGCCCGCCTGCTTCGCCATCGCGCTGCTCGCCGCGCCGCTTGCCTGGGGACAAGCCAAGGACGCCGCCAAGGCCCCGGGCGGGCCGCCGCCCGGTATGCCGGTGCGCGCGGTGGCCGCCAGGATCGCGCCCGCAGTCGAATCGACGAGCGCGGTGGGCAACCTGCGCGCCGACGAGTCGCTCATGATCCGGCCGGAGATCGCCGGGCGCCTGGAGCGCATCCTGTTCGCCGAGGGCCAGCGGGTGCAGAAGGGATCGCTGCTTGCGACGCTTGATGCGGCCGAGGTCCGCGCCCAGCTCAAGTCCTCGCAGGTGCAGGCGAAGCTCGAGGCGCAGCGCCTGGAGCGCGCGAAGGACCTCTACAACAAGAGCTTCATCAGCAAGGAGGCGCTCGACGTCCAGGTGTCGAACTCCGAGCGCGCGCAGGCCAAGCAGAAGGAAGACGAGGCGAAGCTTGCCAAGAGCGAGATCCGCGCGCCGTTTTCGGGCGTCGCGGGCCTGCGCCAGGTGAGCGAAGGCGCCTACGTCGCCGCGGGCACCGACATCGCGCGCCTGGAGAAGCTAGACCAGCTCAAGCTCGACTTCCGCATCCCCGAGGTGTTCCTCGCCAAGCTGCGTCCCGGGCAGGGCGTGAAGATCGCGGTCGACGCCTACCCCGAGGCAGCCTTCGGCGGCTCGATCTACGCCATCGAGCCCGCGGTAGACGAGCAGACGCGAACGGTGCTGGTGCGCGCGAGGATCGCCAACTCGGAGTTGAAGCTCCGCCCAGGCATGTTCGCGCGCGTGCAGGTCGAGCTCGGCGTGCGCGACAAGGCGCTGTGGGTGCCGGAAGAGGCGATCGTGCCGCGCGGGCGCGACAGCTTCGTGTACCGCGTGGTCGGCGGCAAGGCCGACCTGGTCAAGGTGCAGACGGGGTTGCGCAAGGTGGGCGAGGTGGAGATCACCCAGGGATTGGCCGCGGGCGACATGGTGATCACCGAGGGCACGCAGAAGATCGGCCCCGGCGCACCGGTGAACCTGATGCCCCCCGCCAAGGGCTGAGGCGCGATGCGGCTCCCGGAGCTGTGCATCCGCCGGCCGGTGTTCGCCACGGTCATGAGCCTGATGATCGTGCTGCTGGGGGTGGTCTCGTTCCAGCGCCTGACGGTGCGCGAGTACCCGAAAATCGACACGCCGGTGGTGTCGGTGCGCACCGTGTACAAGGGCGCGAGCCCGCAGGTGATCGAGTCGCAGGTGACGCAGCCGCTCGAGGACTCGCTCTCGGGCATCGAGGGCGTGCGCACCATCAAGTCGGTGTCGCGCGAGGAGGTGAGCCAGATCACCATCGAGTTCGTGCTCGAGCGAAACGTCGACTCCGCGGCGAACGACGTGCGCGACCGCGTGGCGCGCGTGCGCGCGCTGCTGCCCGAGGCGGTCGACGAGCCGGTGGTGTCCAAGATCGAGGCCGACGCCCAGGCGATCATCTGGCTGCGCCTGTCGTCGCAGCAGCACACCTCGCTCGAGCTCACCGACTATGCCGACCGCTACGTCGCCGACCGGCTGAAGACGCTGCCCGGGGTGGCCTCGGTGATCATCGGCGGCGGGCGCACCTACGCCATGCGCATCTGGCTCGACCGCGAGCGGCTCGCGGCCTACGCGCTCACGCCGCAGGACGTCGAGAGCGCGCTCAGGCGCCAGAACGTCGAGATTCCCGCGGGCCGCATCGAGTCCTCGGAGCGCGAGTTCACGGTGCTGTCGCAATCCGACCTGCGCAGCGCGGCGCAGTTCAACGACATGATCGTGGCGCAGACCGGCGGCTACCCGGTGCGCCTGCGCGACGTGGGCGAAGCGCGCCTCGGCGCGCTCGACGAGCGCTCCATCGTGCGCGTCAACGGCGACCCGGCGGTCGGCATGGGGGTGGTGAAGCAGTCCACCGCCAACACGCTTTCGGTGGCGCAGGCGGTGAAGGGCGAGGTGGAGCGCATCCGCGGCGCGCTGCCGCCCGGCATGCAGCTCGCGGTGGCGTTCGACTCGTCGGTCTTCATCGAGCGCTCGATCCAGGCGGTGTACCGCACCATGGGCGAGGCGGTGCTGCTGGTGGTGCTGGTGATCTTCCTCTTCCTCCGGAGCTTCCGCGCGACGCTCATTCCATTCGTCACGATCCCCGTGTCGCTCGTCGGGGCGTTCTTCTTCCTGTACCTGATGGGTTTTTCGATCAACGTGCTCACGCTGCTCGGCGTGGTGCTGGCGATCGGACTTGTGGTCGACGACGCGATCGTGGTGCTGGAGAACTGCCACCGCCACGTCGAGCTCGGCAAGACGCCGCTGCAGGGATCGATCGACGGTTCGCGCGAGATCGCGTTCGCGGTAATCGCCATGTCGATGACGCTCGCCGCGGTGTTCGCGCCGCTCGCGTTCATCACCGGCAACACGGGGCGCCTGTTCACCGAGTTCGCGTTGACGGTCGCCGCCGCGGTCGCGGTGTCGGGCTTCGTCGCGCTGACCCTCACCCCCATGATGTGCTCGAAGATCCTGCACGAGCACGAGCGCCACGGCCGCCTGTACCAGGCGATGGAGCGCTTTTTCCACGTCATGACCTCCGGCTACCGGAGCACGCTCGCCGCGGCGCTCGGCGCGCGCTGGGTCGTGATCGCCGTGTTCATCGCGGTGCTCGCCGGGGCGCTTTTCACCTACCGCTCGCTCAAGGAGGAGCTCTCGCCGCTCGAGGACCGGGGCTTCTTCATCGGCCTCATCATCGCGCCGGAGGGCTCGTCGATGGATTACACCGACCGCTACGCGCGCGCGATCGAGAAGCTCTACGGCCAGGTGCCCGAGATCAAGTCGTACTTCGTGGTGGTCGCGCCGGGCCTGGAGCGGCCCAACCCGGTCAACACCGGCATCACGTTCAGCCAGCTCGCGCCCTGGGAAGAGCGCACGCGCTCGACGCAGCAGATCACCGCCGAGCTCGCGCCGAAGATGTTCGGCGGGCTGCCGGGCGTGCTCGCCTTCCCGGTCAACCCGCCCTCGCTCGGGCAGAGCTTCCGCAACCCGCCGCTGCAGTTCGTGATCGAGGCCAACTCCTACGAGGAGCTCGACCAGATCACGCAGAAGCTGCTCGCCAGGATCGGCGCCTCGAAGGCGATCGCCAACCCCGACACCGACCTGCGCCTGAACAAGCCGCAGCTCGCGGTCGACATCGACCGAGAGAAGGCCTCCGCAGTCGGCGTCGACGTCGACACCATCGGCCGCACGCTCGAGACGCTGCTCGGCGGCCGCCAGGTGACGCGCTTCAAGCGCGAGGGCAAGCAGTACGACGTCATGGTGCAGCTCGAGGCGAAGGACCGCAGCACCCCGACGGACCTGACCTCGATCTACGTGCGCGCGAAGGACGGGCGACTGGTGCAGCTCTCGAACCTGGTGCAGGTGAGGGAGACGGTGGCGCCAAAGGAGCTCAACCACTTCAACCGCCTGCGCGCCGCGATCATCTCGGCCAACGTCGCGCCGGGCTATACGCTGGGCGAGGCGCTCGAGTTCGTGGAGTCCGCGGCGAAGGAGGTCCTGCCGGCCACGGCGCGCACCGAGCTCGACGGCGTGTCGCGCGAGTTCCGCGAATCGGGCTCGGCGCTCGCCTTCACCGTGGTGCTGGCGCTCGCGTTCATCTACCTCGTGCTCGCCGCGCAGTTCGAGAGCTTCGTCTCGCCGCTCATCATCATGCTGACGGTGCCGCTCGCGGGCCTGGGGGCGCTGCTCGCGCTCAAGCTCTCGGGCGGAACGTTGAACGTCTATTCCAAGATCGGCCTGGTGATGCTGATCGGGCTCATCACCAAGCACGGCATCCTGATCGTCGAGTTCGCCAACCAGCTGCGCGCGCGTGGCATGGACAGGCTCGACGCGGTGATCGAGGCGGCGACGCTCAGGCTGCGGCCGATCCTGATGACCACCGGCGCGATGGTGCTGGGCGCGGTGCCGCTCGCGCTCGCCACCGGCGCCGGGGCCGAGGCGCGGCAGCCGATCGGCTGGGTGATCGTCGGCGGGCTGCTGCTCGGCACGCTGTTCACGCTATTCGTCATCCCGACTGCTTACCTGCTGCTGGTGCGAGAGCGGGGCGCCGC
>JBAUTZ010000399.1:0-2846 GCA_049582445.1 Burkholderiales bacterium | reverse complement strand
GCGAATGCCCCATGTTGTTGCGCGTGTCGCCGAGGAAGGCGTACTTGATCTCGTGGATCGGCTTGTCGCTGTGCTCGCGCATCGTCATCACGTCGGCGAGCATCTGCGTCGGGTGGTACTCGTCGGTCAGGCCGTTGAACACCGGCACGCCGGCGTACTGCGCCAGCGTCTGCACGCCGGTCTGGCTCGCGCCGCGGTACTCGATGGCGTCGTACATGCGACCCAGCACGCGCGCCGTGTCCTTGAACGACTCCTTGTGGCCGATCTGCGAGCCGGCCGGGTCGAGATAGGTGACGTTCGCCCCCTGGTCGTAGCAGGCGACCTCGAAGGCGCAGCGCGTGCGGGTCGAGGTTTTCTCGAATATCAGGCAGATCTCCTTGCCGTCGAGGTGCTTCTGCTCGGTGCGCGCGTACTTGGCGCGCTTGAGGTCGCGCGCGAGGTCGAGCAGGTAGCGGAACTCGCGCTGGGTGTAGTCCTGGACCGTCAATAGCGAACGGTTGCGCAGATTGAAGCTCATGAGGATCTCCTTGATCGGTCAGTACGCCGGGTCGCGCGAGATGGGGCAGGTCATGCAGTGCCCGCCGCCGCGGCCGCGGCCGAGTTCCGCGCCGCGCACCGTGATCACCTCGACCCCGGCCTTGCGCAGCAGCGTGTTGGTGTGGGTGTTGCGGTCGTAGGCGACGACCACGCCGGGCTCGAGCGCGACCACGTTGTTGCCGTCGTCCCACTGCTCGCGCTGCGCCTGCCAGGCGTTGCCGCCGGTCTCGACCACGCGCAGCTCCTTGAGGCCCAGCGCCTCCTTGACCACGTCGAACAGATGGCCCTTGTCGGGATGCACCTCGATGCTGCCCTTGCCGTCGGGGCGAGCGCTGTAGCAGCGCACCTGGTCGGCGACCTCGCGGAACGCCGTGCACAGGTCGCGGTCGCAGAAGGTGAACACCGTGTCGAGGTGCATCGCGGCGCGGCTCTTCGGCATCAGGCAGCCGATGATGCGCGTCGCTCCCTTCTCCTTGAACAGCCGGTCGGCGAGCTGGAATACCGCCTGGCGCGTCGTGCGCTCGCCCATGCCGATCAGCACCACGCCCTTGCCGATCGGCATCACGTCGCCGCCCTCGACCGTGGAGGCGCCGAAGGGCTCGTCCGAGTCGCCCCACCAGATCTTGAATTCGCCGCCCTTGAAGCGCGGGTGGAACTTGTACACCGCGCGCTGCAGCAGCGTCTCGGGCTTGCGCGCCGGCCAGAACATCGGGTTGCACGTTACGCCGCCGTAGATCCAGCACGACGGGTCGCGCTGGAACAGCGTGTTCGGGATCGGCGGCACGAGGAAGTCGGTGCCGCCGTAGGCTTCGGTGAGCATCGCCGACCACTTGCTCTGCGGCAGGTCGAGCACCGCGATGCCGCCGATCAGGTGCTCGGCGAGCCTCTCGGCCGGCATTTCGTCCAGCCAGGGGCGCACGAAGCGTTCCGCCGCCACGCCGATGTCGTTCGGGGTGATGCGCCGGTCGAGCACCCAGGCGCGCGCGGCCTTGTCCTTCATGGTCTCGGCGAGCAGCTCGTGCAGGTCGAGCACCTCGACGCCGCGCTCGCGCATCTTGAGCACGAAATCGTAATGGTCCTTCTGCGCTTCCTGCACCCAGAGCACGTCGTCGAACAGCAGGTCGCTCGCGTTGCCCGGCGTGAGCCGCTGGTGCGCGAGCCCCGGACGGCAGACGAGCACCGTGCGCAGCTTGCCGACCTCGCTGTGCACTCCGAATTTCTGTGTCATGCGCGCTCCTCGCTCACTCGGGAAGGGCCGTCATGCGGAAGAAGTCGCGCGCATCCCGGTCGGGCTTGCCGAACCACTTCGCGTACAGCGGGCCGATTTCCTCCGAGCGGAACAGCCGGCTCAGGCTGCGGTCCACCGCGAGACGGAAATCCTCGTCGCCGCGCCTGAGCGCGAGCCCGATCGGCTCGTAGGTGAAGTGCCGCTCGAGCAACGTCAGATCGCCCGCCGACGGGCTGCGCGTCGCCGCGTCGAGCAGGATCGCCCGGTCGCCGAAGAACACGCTCGACCTGCCCGCGAGCAATCCCTCGATACCCGCCGCATAGCTGTCCACCGGCACGACCTTCGCGGTGAGCTGGAAGGTGTCGAGCCGCTCGGCGAGCCAGGTCGCGCTGGTCGTGTTCGCGACCACCGAGAAGGTCTGCTCCTGCAGCACGAGCGCGGGCGAGCCGCGCCACAGCGGCCGCGACGGCGGGCGCCGCTCGAGTATGTCGACCAGGCCGCTGGGCGCGTCCGCGCGCAGGAGCGCTCCGATGCCGCCCGGGTAGACCGGAATCGAGAACGATACTTGTGCGCGGCGCGCGAGGGTGTCGCTGTCCGCGCCGCACGACAGGTCGATCTTGCCCTGCGCGACGTCGGCGAAGCGCCCTTCGGGCGTCAGCGGGACCCACTCGACGGCGAGCTGCGGGAGCTTCAGCTCCGTCTTCAGTGCGTCGGCGATCTTCTGGCACAGCGCGACCGAGTAGCCGGCGGCGTTGCCCGACTCGTCCTTGTAGGAGAACGGCCGCGCGTCGGCGCGGTAGCCGAAGCGGATCTTGCCCGCGCTCTTCACCGCGTCCAGCGTCTGCGCTTCCGCCGGCCGCGGCGCAAGAAGCGCTGCGCCGAACGCGAAGATGGTTGCGGCGATCATCGCTTTGACGGCGGCCGGCGCACGCGCCGTGGCGCCCGCTCCGCCCGCGAAGCGCGGCGCGATGAAGCCCCAGATGATGTAGCCGATGGCCATCACCAGCACGCCCCCCATGACCGCCTGCAGCCCGGAGGCCCAGATCGCATAGGTGCTGTAGAGCATCGCCACCAGCGCGAT
>JBAUTZ010000398.1:0-5015 GCA_049582445.1 Burkholderiales bacterium | reverse complement strand
GCCTGGCGCAGACCGTAGGCAGCGCCGCGCAGCTCGGGCGGCGTGACGTCGGCGACCAGCGCATCGCGCGGCGCGCCGCGGATGCCCTTGCCGACGCGGTCCACGAAGCGTGCACCTGCTACCAGCCCGATGCTCGTCGCGGGCGGGAAGAGGGGCTTGGACAGCGCTGCGAGTCCGTAGCCGACGACGAGCAACAGCTTCCTGCGCCCGAGCCAGTCAGACAGCGTGCCGGAGAACACCTTGACGATCGCGGCCGTGCCTTCGGCGATGCCTTCGATCAGGCCCACCTCGAGCATGCTCGCGCCGAGCACCCCGGTCATGAACAGGGGCAGCAGCGCGTGCACCATCTCGGAGGAGCTGTCCATCAACAGAGATACCACGCCGAGCGCCCAGACGGCGCGCGGCAGCGGGCGGCGGCTCACGCGGTATCGGGCTGCGCGGTGTCGCGCAGCGGCGTGCGCCCGGCCGAGAACTGCGCCCAGGCCACGCCTGCCATGGTGATCGCCGCTCCGGCGAGCTTCATGGCCGTGAATTTTTCACCGAGCGTGAGCCAGGCCACCAGCCCGGCGATCGGCGGCATGAGGTATTGCAGCGGTGCGCTCCTGGCCACGCCGCGCACCGCGTTGACCCAGGCCCACACCAGCCAGCCGAGGAAGTTCGAGACCAGGATCGCCCACACCAGCCCGAGCCAGACCGCAGGCGAAAGGGCGTCGAGCGGCGCGGCGAGGAACGACGGCAGCGTGGCGAGCACCAGCGGAGGTGCGCCGAACAGCAACGTGTAGGCGAGCACCGGCAGCGGCCCGTAGCGCTCGGTGATCGGCCGCGCGATCACGGTGTATAGGGAGAACAGCGACGCCGCGAACAGCAGCACCAGGTCGCCCGCGCCCGCCAGGTCGACGCCGCGCATGAACTTGTCGGAGAGGAAGATCACGATGCCGACGAAGGCGATCGAAGTTCCGGCGATCTGGCGCGCGCGCAGTTTCTCGACGCCGGCGAGCGCCAGGATCAGCAGCGTGAACAGCGGCCCGCTGGTCAGCACGAGCGCGCTCGAAAACGCGGTCGACAGGCTGATTCCCCACGTGACCAGGCCGACGTGCGCGGTGTGGCCGATCAACCCGCAGGCGACGAAGCGCGGCAGGTCCTCGCGAAGCGGCCAGGACTTCGCGATGTGCCTGCGGTAGACGAGCGCGAGCAGAAGGAAACCGAGCAAGGGCATGGTCAGGAAGCGGATGAACAGGAACGGCCCGACGCCGAGTTTCTCGAGCACGTACTTCACGAAGGTGAAGTTCACTCCCCAGACCACCATGATCGCGATCGCGGCGATCAGCGACCAATGCTCGACGCCGGGGCCGGGGCGTTGCGCCGGGGCGGTGTGCGTAGCCATGTGTGCGTGCAGGTTACACTAGGTGAATCCCGGCATCGCTTCGTTTCGATTTCCCATGATTTCGGCCCGGCCCGCCGTACGCGCGCTCACCGCATCGATGATCCGCGAGGTCGCCGACGCCAACCTCGGCGATCCGAACGTGCTGGCGTTCTGGGCCGGCGAGTCCGACGAGCCGACGCCCGAATTCATCCGCGAAGCGGGACGCGCCTCGCTCGCGGCCGGCGAGACCTACTACTCGCAGAACCTCGGCATTCCGGAGCTGCGGGCAGCGCTCGCCGGCTACCTGTCGCGCCTGCGACGGCCGACCCGGCCGGAGCGGATCGCCGTCACCAGCGCCGGGGTAAGCGCGCTGATGCTCGCCTCGCAACTGCTCATCGAGGCCGGCGATCGAGTGGTCGAGGTGGTGCCGCTATGGCCGAACCTGCAGGAAATCCCGAAGATCCTCGGGGCCGAAGTGGCCACGGTGCCGCTCGAATTCTCGCCTGCGGGCTGGCGGCTCGACCTCGAACGGCTTCTCGACGCGCTGACGCCGGGAACCCGGGCTCTGTACCTCAATTCGCCCAACAACCCCACGGGCTGGACCGTGACGCGCGACGAAAGCCGTGCGATCCTCGACCGGTGCCGGCGGCACGGCATCTGGATCTTCGCGGACGACGCCTACGAGCGGCTCTGGTTTGGCGACGAATCCGGCATTGCGCCGTCGTTGCTCGACATTGCCGAAGAAGGCGACCGCGTGCTGAGCGCGAACACCTTTTCCAAGTCGTGGTCGATGACGGGATGGCGGCTCGGCTGGCTCGTCGTGCCTGCGCCGCTTGCCGCCGACCTCGCCAAGCTGGTCGAGTACAACACCTCCTGCGCGCCGGTGTTCGTGCAGCGCGCCGGGATCGTCGCCCTGGAGCGCGGCGAGCCCGCGATCAAGCGCTCGCTCGAGCGCTTGCGTCGGTCGCGCGATATTCTTCTGTCCGAGCTCGCCACCATCCCGCGTGTCGAGGCGCCGGTACCGGCGGGCGCGATGTATGCGTTCCTGCGCGTCGCCGGCATGAGCGACAGCCTCGAGTTCTGCAAGCGCCTGGTGCGCGAGCACCGTCTGGGGCTCGCGCCCGGCGCAGCCTTCGGCCCGCAGGGCGAAGGCTGCGTGCGCTGGTGCTTCGCGGCGAGCGAGGAGCGGCTCGCCGAGGGCGTCGCGCGGCTCAGGAAAGCGCTTGCTTAGGCCCCCAGCGGCCGCTTGACGTGATGGGCCGCTCCCGGCTGCTGCTCGAGCATCGCGATCTCGCCCGCGAGCTCGGCGCCTTCCTCGACCTTGATCTTGGCGTACCGGATCTTGCCCGATACCTTGCCGGTCGAATGGATCACGAGCTGCTTGCGCACCGTGAGCTCGCCCTCGAGGCGGCCGTGTATCTCGGCCACGTCGACCGCGACCGTGCCGCTGAACGTGCCTTGCTCGGCGATCTGCAGCACGCGCGCGTCTAGCGTCGCCTCGATGCGGCCTTCCACCGCGAGCGTGTCGCAATCGGTGATCTCGACGCCCTTCATCTTGATATCGGGCCCGACGATCAGCTTGGCTTCGCCCTTGGCCCCGGCCTTGGCCGGCTCGTGGTGCGCGGTCGCGGGCGCTGGGGCTGCGACGCGCTCGGCAGGCTGCGGCGCAGGCGCCGCGGGAGCCGGGGTTGCTGCGGGGTTGCGCGTAAACGGCTCGTCTCGACGGCGGAAAATACTGTCTCTCTGCAGCATGGTTCGCTCCTCGCGCGGTTAAAGTCAATTCCCACTTGCACATTGCATGCCGGGAAAGAAATCACTTTAAAACAATGAATTGGAATTTCTTCCTCGACGGAAGCGTCGGTGTACGGCGACGCTGGATCAGCGCCCGAAAGGCGCTTCATAGTGAGGCAGGAGCGTCGCCTGAGAACGACTCGGTTCGCGACGCGCCTGAACTCAAGAGGCGCCCTGGCCGCTCAGTATTTTTCACCAGGGAGGGCGGCACGATGCACGCGGGGCGGTAACGTTGCTCGGGCACGAGTGCGCAGGTGAATTGCAACGCGGGACATAACCCATTAATCTGCAAACACATAATGTGGGGAGGACGCCGACGGTGAACAGGCTGCGAATGCGGACGGTTGCGGGGGTATTGCTCGTCGTCTGCGGGGTATCGCCCGCGCTGGCACAGGAGGGTGCATCGGGCGCTCCGAGCGCATCGAGCGTGCAGGCCGCACCACCGGGCACACAGACCGCACCTTTGCCCGGGGCGACCCCGGGGTCGACCTACCAGGCGCCCGCGGTCGCGTCCCGCGTGGAGTTGCAGCAGCCGACGCTCGGCTTCGTGGTCGGCGCCTATCAGACCTGGGACTCGAACTACTTTCGGCTTCCCGATTCCGCAAACCCGCAATCCGAGCGCTACACCACGGCCTACGTGGGGCTGCGGTTTGACAAGCTCTACGGGCAGCAGGAATTCCAGGTCGACGTCACGCAGTCGGCCGTGCGCTACGACAAGTTCAGCTACAACAACTTCAATCCGCTCGCCTACCGGGGCGCATGGCTCTGGCGGCTCGGCCCCCGAGTGAGCGGAACGCTGAGCGCGGCGCAAAGTGAGTACCTTTATAGCTACGCGGACACCCGCAACCTCACCCAACGCAACATCACCACCGCCAACAACAACGCGTTCACGGTGGACGGCTGGGTCTCCGGCGGCTGGCACCTCCTGGGCCAGGCGCTATACAACAAGACCGACAACTCCGTGCCGGTGCTCGCGACGCCGAACTACCAGGAGTCGGGAGGAGGGGGCGGCGTGAAGTACGTGACCTCGTCCAACAATTCCATCACCGCGAATTATCGGACGCTGCACGGCAGCTACGACCGGCCGCTCGACAGCATCCTCGTGTTCGACGACGGGTACCGCCGGAACGAGAGCGAGCTCCTCGCCGACTGGGCTCTGAGCGCCAAGTCCGCGCTCCGTGGACGTCTGGCGTGGGTCGAGTACCGCGCCGACACGTTTTCCCAGCGCGACTACTCCGGCCCGGCCGGATATCTCGGATATACGTGGAATCCGACCGCCACGGTGCGGCTGGATTTTCTCGCGCTGCGCGATCTGCAGACGTTCTGGGACAACCTCTCCAGCTACCGGGTCGTCGACGTGCTGTCGTTCGCGCCGGCCTGGAATGTCACGGCCCAGGTCGCGTTGCGCGCCGAGCTGGCCTACGAAACCGACGACTATCGCCAGCCGGTGCTTCCGATCGCCGGCCCGGGGCGCAGTGACAACGTACGCCGAGCGCTCGTCGGGGTGAACTGGACGCCGATCCGGACGCTTACCCTCGCGGCGAGCGTACAGCGCGAGGAGCGCGATTCCAACATCAACCTAAACGACTACAACGACACGCTCAGCCTCTTGTCGGCAACGCTGACGTTCTGAGCCCGGAAGACCGGGCGGGGCTCAATATGCGTTAAGGCCTCTGAATGCGACCCACACGGTCTTGGCGATGATGTGCAGATCGAGGCGCAATGACCAGTTCCTCAGGTAGTCGAGGTCGTACTCGACGCGCGCCTTCATCTTCTCCAGCGTCTCGGTCTCGCCGCGCAAGCCGTTGACCTGCGCCCACCCGGTGATCCCGGGCCTTACCTTGTGCCGCTGCATGTAGCC
>JBAUTZ010000397.1:0-5948 GCA_049582445.1 Burkholderiales bacterium | reverse complement strand
CCAATTCAAACGACGCAAATGCTTGGAACAAGGCGCAAACGGTGACGGTCTCGGCGATCGACGACACGAAAGTCGACGGCGACCAGATCCAGGCCTTCGTGCCGAGCGTGCCGACGCTGAACAAGATTCGCGGCCCTCTGTTCATCGAGGGCGCGTCGGGCTCGGGCTCGCTCAGCCTGCCCGCGCCGCTGCTGCTTCCGCGGCCGCTGCAATCGCAGGACAACCAGGAGAAGAACCTCCATCCGAGCGACGGCACCGTGGTGGCGTTCACGCCCGGCGCGAACCCCGGCCCGGGGGCCATCGACCAGATGACCGTGGCCACTTCGGATCTGCAGAAGGCGATCACCGAGCTGAACGACTCGAAGATTACGCAGCCCACCGACCTCGTCGGCAAGACGCTGCAGATCACGCAAGGGCCCGGCACGGGCATCGTGCTCGACGCGAGCCAGCCGCGGAACCTGTACGACCGGTTCTGGCTGATCACGAAAGTGGTCGATGACGGGACCCAGGCCGTGCTCACCCTTCAGAACCCCAGCCAGGTCGACACGAGCGACCCGGCGGTGAAGGCGCCGGACAGCACGAGCAAGTTCGCGATCAGCTCGCTGTCGATCAACTTTTTCGCCGACGAGCGCCAGCAGGTCGATTACATGTTCGTTTACGACCAGGGCAGCGTTGCCGACAAGACCGGCCGGTTGACCTCGTCGGACGGCATGGTGCTCGGCTTCGACGCCAATGCCGGCACCATGACCGTGGCGACAGCGGATCTCCAGGCGGCGTCGAAGAACTTCGCGAAAGGCATCGACGACCTGCTCAACAGGACGCTGCGCATCACGGCCGGCCCGGGCCTCGACCGGAGCTGGGACATCACCAAGATCGTCGACGGCACGAAAGCGGGGACCAAGGTTCTGACCCTCAGCGCGCTCGATGGCGGCACGGAAGCGCCGAGCGCCTTGAGCGAGTTCAGCATCGCTGGCGCGATCGTCAAGGGGCGCATCAGCGGCTTCGGCATGGGGCCGAACACCTTCGTCAACGGATTCGCGGAGCCCGGCGGGGTTCGCTACGGCGACATCGAGGTCGTGCAGGCCAACCTCGGCACCGGTGACGACCACGTCACCGTCGACTACACGACGTTCTGGAAGGACCACACGACGAAGCGTGACGACCCGTTCTACACCCTTACCATGCTGAACACGGGGCTGGGGGACGACACGGTCACGGTCAACCTCGCCGACGGCCAGAACGGTGCCTTCGCGCTCAATACGCAGGAGGGGAACGACCACGTCCACGGCGAGAACTCGACGCTGCCGCTCGTGGTGTTCGGCTGGGACGGCAACGACGAGATCCATGGTGGGTCGGGTGCGGACATCCTGTTCGGCGACCGCGGCCGCGTGGACTACGTCAATGGCGACGGCCTGATCGTCACTCGCCTCGGGCAAACCGGGGAGCAGAGCAAGGTCAATCCGCCCGAGACTTTCATGGTGACCGGCGGAACTTCGAACACGCTTTCGGACAGCAGCGCGAATTTCCCGACTGCGGGCAACGGCCTTTTCGACTTCACGGTCGAGGCGATCGCCTCCGACGGCACGCCGCAATTCCGGAAAATCACCGGCAACACGGCGACGCAATTGACCGTGGACAGCGCCTGGACGAAGACGCCGGACAGCACCTTCACTTACCGCATCACGCTGGACGCGACGCAGACGACGCTGACCGACCCGCTCGCGGACTTCCCGCAGACCTACGGCGGGCTGGTAGGGCTATCGGTTCAGGCGATCTCGCCGGACGGACTCGTCCAGTACCGGAGGATCACCGGCAACACCGCGACCACGCTCACGATCGATCATCCGTGGGACGAGGGCGCGACCCCGGACCACACGTACTTCTACCGCGTGTCGATGCTGCCGGAAGACCAGACCGACGGCACGTACCGCGGGCCGCGCATCGCGTGGACGATCGACGGGTCGGTCGGGGGAGCCGACACGATCTATGGCGGCGGCGGCGAGGACACGATCTTCGGCGGCGCCGGCAAGGACGAGGTGCATGCCGGCGCGGGCGCGGACTGGGTCATCGGCGACAACGGCCGCATCGACTATGCGCCCGTGACGGGCAGTGACGGCGCGACCGTGCCGACGCTCGTCCAGACGACGGAAACGGCGTCGGGTGACAATGACACGCTCTTCGGCGATGACGGCACCGACATCCTCGTCGGCGGGAGCGGCGACGACAACATCGACGGCGGCGCGCAGAGCGACGTCGGCCTGGGCGACCAGGGCACCATCACGCTTTCCGGTGGCAAGATCGTGAGCATCGTCGATCCGGGCACGAGCGGCGACGACACCTTGGCTGGCGGCGCGGATGCCGACCTGCTGATCGGCGGGCTGGGCAACGACACGATCAGCGGTCAAGACGGATCGGACATCCTGATCGGAGATGAAGCCCAAGTGCTTTATGCCGCCGACGGCGTGACGATCGTCCAGATCGACACGATCGACCGGACGAACGGCGGCACCGACACCGTTTACGGGGGCGGCGGCGACGACATCGTCATCGGCGGCGCGAACGCCGACAACCTCGACGGCGGCGCCGATAAAGATCTCATCTTCGGCGACAACGTTCTCCTGGTACCCAACCCGCGTTCGGGGGATTCGATCAGCCCGCGGTTCCGGGCGCTCAGCGGCACCAGCATCTACGATTCGAACGGCCTCGCGCAGGTCGGTAGCCAGGCGCAACCCGTGCCTGGCGGGATGCCGGCCTGGGCCGACTGGCATTTCACGCTCGATCAAAGCCTCGACCAGGCCAATTTTGGCAACGACTACATCGCCGGCGGCGCCGGCGACGACGAGATCTTCGGCCAGCTGGGCGACGACACGATCCAGGGCGACGGTTCGATCGACTCCAAAGTCGATTCTCATAATCCGGTGGGAGCGTACCGGGACGGAAACAATCTTCTGGTTGTATCGCCGTCTTTCGAGGCGTCTGGCGATGGCGACGACTACATCGAGGGCAACGGCGGCAACGACGTCATTTTCGGTAACCTCGGCCAGGACGACCTGATCGGCGGCAGCTCGGATCTGTTTAGCCTGTCTGACCCGAACGATCCCGTGCATGACAAGAAGCTACGCGCCGACGGCTCAGACCTCATTTTTGGTGGCGCCGGCACGGAGGTCGTCCGCAACGATCCGGGTGCGCCGACCGACGGGACCGACCCCGCTAACGCACACGCTCGCGACTCCGACATGATCGTGGGCGACAACGGCAACATCTACCGCCTCGTGGGAACGAGTGGGGCAAACGGCGGCGCCTACCTGACCTTTAATTACGACAACTACGGCTCGCTGAAGATCATCCCGCGCGCGGCCGAGCTGCTCGACTACACGCCGGGCGGCCTTGACACCAATGCCGCCGCCGCGGGCGACATCGGCGCGGCGGACGAGATCCACGGCGAGTCGGGCGACGACTTCATCTACGGCCAGAAGGGCGGCGACGTCATCTACGGCGAGGGCCAGGACGACGACATCGTCGGCGGGTACGGCAACGACTGGATCTCGGGCGGCACGGGAGACGACGGCGTGCTCGGCGATGATGGGCGCATCTTCACCAGCCGCAACGGCACTCCCGAGCCGCTCAACGGCGTCACCAAGGCGACGGTGCAGGCGTCGATCAGCACGCCGGGGAACTTCCAGCAGGCCATTGCCAACCCGACGGGGCAGCTGAAGAAGGCGTTCGATCTCACGCCGTTCAGCCAGGACCCGAACTGGATCGGAAACGCCGACGAGTTCAACAGCGTTTCGAAGCACACCTCCGACGACATCATCTACGGCGGGCTGGGCAACGACTGGTTGCACGGCGGCTCGGGCGACGACGCGATCTCGGGGGCGGAGGCGCTGCCCGCGTTCTACGCGGCGCCGGCGAACGCCGGCAACGTGCTCGGCTACAACCCGGCCACGGGCGAGTTCGCGCAGTACGACGAGTACCACCCGCTCACCAAGATCGCGGGCTTCCTGCTCAACTTTAATGAGAGCGAAGGCCCGCAGGTGACCGACCCGACCTACGGTACGGTCAACACCGACGGCGAGGACAAGATCTTCGGCGACAACGGCAACGACTGGCTGGTCGGCGGCACGGGGCGCGACGACCTGTACGGCGGCTGGGGCGACGACCTCATGAACGCCGACGACAACCAGAACACCGACAATGGCCTGAACGACCAGCCCGACACGAACTCGAGCTACGAGGATCGCGCCTACGGCGGTGCGGGGCGCGACGTGCTGATCGGCAACACGGGCGGGGACCGGCTGATTGACTGGGTGGGTGAGTTCAACAGCTACATCGTGCCGTTCGCGCCGTTCGGCTTGGGCACGGTGTCGAGGACGTTGCAGCCGCAGCTCGCGGAGTTCCTGTACGCGCTCTCGGCCTCCGACGGCGCTGATCCTACCCGCGCCGCGGACAACACCAGCACTGATCCGGCGCGCAACGGCGAGCCGATGGGCGAGCTGGGCGTGGTGCGGCAGCAGGACTTCGCCTGGCAGGACCAGACCGGCGGGCCGCGCGACCCCCAGGCGGGCAACATCCCCGGCGGCAAGCGCGACGTGCTGCGCTCGGCGAGCTTCAACGGTCCGCAAGCGCAGACGACGACGGCCGGCGGCTTCACCAGCACGAGCGGGTTCTCGGCCGACAGCGGCACGTGGAACGTACAGAACGGCGCGCTGCAGGTGTCGGCGAGCTCGCTGCACGGCGATGCCGTGAGCGTGTTCCAGATCGGCGACGCCTTGCCAGGCTACTTCGAGGTCCAGGCCTCCGTCATGGCGACGAAGCCGACCTCGGGCTGGAACGCCAACAGCTTCCTCATCTTCGACTACCAGAACAAGAGCGACTTCAAGTTCGCGGGGCTGGACGTCTCGCTCAACAAGGTGGTGATGGGGCACCGCGACGCGACCGGCTGGCACGTCGATACGCAGGGCCCGGTGCAGGGCGGGGTGAAGTCCGACACCTACTACAACATGCTGCTCGCGGTGAACGGGGTGAACGCGACGCTGGTGGTGAACAACCAGACGGTGTTCACCTATACGTTCCAGCCGCGGGTCGTGGACGGCTACTCCTACGGCCTCAACTGGGGCGTGGTGGGGGTGGGGTCGAACAACTCGCGCGGCGCCTTCGACAACATCGTGGTGCAGGTGTTGCCGCCCCAGATCGACTTCGACCAGACGGTGAACTTCGACGACGGCACGGCCCCCATGTTCACCGGCTACCAGAGCGGCGCCTGGAGCGTCGGCAACGGCGTGTACAGCGCGACGCCTGGCGCGACGACCGGAATGAGCATCCTCGACATCGGCCCGGACAACCTGCAGGTCGCCTCATTCCTGCAGCTCACCGCCAAGGTGACGCCGAACGGCCGCGCCGGCTTCGCCTTCGACCGCTACGTCGACGGCAGCTTCAAGTTCGTGGCGCTCGATTCGACGGCGGGCCAGGTGGCGATCGGTCACTACACGCCGAAGGGCGGCTGGGTGAACGATGCTGTCCTCGCCAAGGCGCTCACGGCGGGTACGACCTACACGCTCGACGTCGCGCTCAAGGGCAGCACGGTGAGCGTGACGCTCGACGGCCAGGTGGTGCTCGGCTACGCGTTCAACGCCGCGACGGTGGACGGCCGCTTCGGCCTGCTCGCCACGGGCGGCAGCGCGAGCTTCGACGACGTGCGCATTCGCACCAACGACCCGGCATTCGCCACCACCGGCAGCGCGGCGCTCGTCACGGCGAGCGCCCCCGCATCGGCCGACGCCGGCACGACGCTCACGCAAGACGAGCTCGACGGCATCGCCACCGTGGCGATCTCGCAATGGACCGAAGCGCTCGGCGCGGGCGACGCGCACCTCGCGGCGCTCGCCGACGTCCACTTCGGCATCGCCGATCTGAAGGGAAGCGAGCTCGGCGACACGGCGGGCAACACC
>JBAUTZ010000396.1:0-2911 GCA_049582445.1 Burkholderiales bacterium | reverse complement strand
CCTGGAGCGCCTGCGCGCCGAGGTCGCGGCCCGCTCGCACCTCGACATGAGCCCGGTCGCCGCGGGCGACGCGCCGGCGGAAGTGAGGCCGCTCGTCGCGGCGGTAAACGAGCTGATGCAGCGGCTGAGCGGCGTGCTCGAGTCGCAGGGCCGTTTCATCGCCGACACCGCGCACCAGCTGCGCACGCCGGTTGCGGGGCTGAAGGCGCACATCGAGGTCGCCCTGCGCGAGGAGGATCTGGCGCAGACGCGGCGCGCGCTGGCGCACCTCTACGTGAGCGCGGAGCGCCTCGCGCACCTGGTGGCGCAGCTCCTGTCGCTCGCGCGCAACGAGCCGCACGCCGCCACCACGCGCAGCTTCGCGCCGCTCGACCTCAACAAGCTCGCGTTCGACACGACGATGGAATGGGTGACCCAGGCTTACGCCCGCGACATCGACCTCGGCTTCGAGGACGCCGGGCATCCGGTGACGATCCGCGGCGACCCGGTGCGCCTTGCCGAGCTGATCAACAACCTGGTCGACAACGCGATCCGCTACACGCAGCGCGGCGGCAAGGTCACGGTGCGGGTCGCGCCCGAAGGCAACCCGAGCTTCTCGGTGAGCGACGACGGCCCAAGGATCCCTCCCGAGGAACGCGAGCGGGTGTTCGAGCGCTTTCACCGCCTGCTCGGCACGCAATCCGAGGGCAGCGGCCTGGGGCTGGCGATCGTGCGCGACATCGCCATCCTGCACGGGGCATCGATCGGCCTCCAGGAGGACACCGACGGCGTCGGCAACACCTTCACCGTCAGCTTTCCGCAGGAGACGCAGATTACTGCGCCGTAATGTTGGCGAAAGCCGCCGGTAATGCGCCCGAAAGCGGCCCACAAGCCGGGCCCCGCAAACTGGCGCCATGCTCGAATCCCTCAGTCGTCCCGACATCTGGGTGGCGCTCTTCCAGATCGCCGTCATCAACATCCTGCTGAGCGGCGACAATGCGGTCGTCATCGCGCTTGCCTGCCGCTCGCTCCCGCCCCGCCAGGCGCGCAACGCCTTCATCATCGGCGCGGCGGGCATCGTGGTGCTGATGACGATCCTCACTGCCTGCGCCGCCTACCTGCTCAGCCTGCCGTACGTCGAGATGATCGGCAGCGTGCTGCTGCTGTGGATCGGGATCAAGCTGCTGGCGCCCGAGGACGAGGAAAGCGAGGTCGGCGCGAGCAGCCACTTCTGGGGAGCGGTGAAGACCATCATCGTGGCCGATATCGTGATGAGCCTGGACAACGTGCTCGGCATGGCCGGGGCGGCGCGCGGCCATCTCGGCATGCTGTTCGTCGGCATGGTGATCACGATACCGATCATCCTGTTCGGCAGTGCGCTCATCATGAAGCTGATGGAGCGCTTTCCGGTGTTCATCAAGATCGGCGCCGGCCTGCTCGGCTGGGTCGCCGGGGAGATGGCGATCGCGGACCCTGCGTTTCAAGGCGCGATCGAGTCGCACGCGCACTTTATGGACTTTGTCGCGCCGCTGATCGGCGCGGCTTCCGTGATCGTCGTCGGCAGCGTGCTCGCGCGCCGGCGCGGCAGCGCGGCGCTCGACGCCGCTTCTTCCTAGGAGAGCCCTATGAAATGCGTCGTCGTTCCGATCGAGGAAGGCCGCGACACCGCCTGGGCGGTGGAGCACGTCATCGGGCTGTACCGCAGCGAGCCGCTGCGCATCTACCTGCTGAACGTGCAGCCGCCGTTGCCGCGCTACGTGGCGCGTTTCATCAACAAGAACGAACTGCAGAAGTTCCACCGCGAAAGCGGCATGCGCGCGCTCGCACCCGCGATCGAGCGGCTGGACGCGGCCGGCGTTCCGCACCTGGACCGGGTGCTGGTCGGACGCAAGGCGGAGTCGATCGTCGACTTCGCGCGCGAGGTTCGCTGCGCGCAGATCATCCTGCCGCGCCGCGCGGGGGTCCTGCCGACCCTCGGTCTCGGATCGATCGGCAGCCAGCTGCGCCACCTGATCGGCGCCGGCTGCGACATCTGCGAGGTGTACTGAGGGTGTACTGAGCGGCCTCAGAACAGGCGCCTCGAGGCAAGCTCGGCGCCGGCGCGCAGCGCCTTGAGTTTCTCCCACACCAGTTCCTCGGCCACCATGCCGAAGCCGGTCGAGGTATCGAAGCCGCAGTCGGGACAGGCGAGCACGCGACGCGGGTCGCCCACCGCGCGCGCGGCGAGCTCGATGCGCTCGGCAACCACCTCGGGGTGCTCGACGTAATTGGTGGTGGTGTCGATCACGCCCGCGCACAGCAGCCATCCTCCGGGCAGCGGTCCGTGCGCCAGCACCCGGTGCTCGTGCGCGTGGCGCGGGTTGGCCATCGACAGCACCAGCGCGCCGATGCGCGCCTCGCCGAGCGCCGGCAGCAGCTCCTCGAGCGGCACGTCGAACAGGTGCGGTCCCTGGTAGTTGCCCCAGCACACGTGCAGCCGCACGCGCTCGGGCGGCACGCCTTCGAGCGCGCGGTTGATGGCGGCGACGGTGAGGCGTACGAAATCGAGGAACTCGGCGAGCGGCCTCTCGGCGAACAGGCGGTGGCGCTCCATGGCCAGGTCGGGCGCGTCGATCTGAAGCACGTGGCCCGCGGCGACGATCGCGCGGTACTCGACCGCTAGCGCCCGCGCCAGGGCGTCGAGGTACTCCGCGAGCGAGGCGTAGTGCGCGTTCTGCATGGCGCAGGCGATGATCCCCGGCGAGGGCGCGGTCCAGAAAGTCTCGGCGAACCGCGTGCCCTGCTCCCCGAGGGCGCTCGCGAAATCGGCCAGCTCCCGCTCGAGCGGCGCCCGATCGACATAGCGCACCTCCCCTTCCGCGCGCGGCGGCGCCGCGAGCAGGCTGACGCGCGGCTGCGCCTCGGCGAGCGCGCGGTAGCTCGGGAACCGCAC
>JBAUTZ010000395.1:0-3950 GCA_049582445.1 Burkholderiales bacterium | reverse complement strand
TTGCCGCTCGCGCTCGCCTTCCGCCGCCCCGCCGCGCCGGTCGCCGCAGTGTCCGCAGTGGCGCAGCCGGCGTCGACGCTCGGCGAAGCGCTACGGAGCCCGCACTACTGGGTGATCAACGCCACCTTCTTCGTTTGCGGCCTGCACGTGTTCTTTCTGGTCACGCACCTGCCCGGCGTGATCGAGCTGTGCGGACTGCCCGCGAGCGTCGCGGGCACCTCGCTCGCCGCGCTGGGCCTGTTCAACATTGCAGGCAGCATCGGCGCAGGCTTGGTGATCCAGCGCTATTCGATGAAGCGCACGCTGGCGGCGCTGTTCGCCGCGCGCGGCATCGGCATCGCGCTCTTCCTCGCCGCGCCCAAGACCGGGCTAACCGTCCTCGCCTTCTCGGTGTGGATGGGGCTCACCTACATGGCGGTGCTGCCGCCCACTGCGGGCCTGATCGGCAAGCGCTACGGTGCGCCGCGCCTGCCGACGCTGCTAGGCATCACCTTCGTGGTGCATCAGGTGGGCGCATTCCTCGGCTCGTGGCTCGGCGGCGTGGTGCTCGAAGCGACCGGCGGCTACGACTGGATGTGGCGGCTCGACCTGGCGCTCGCGAGCCTTGCGGCCGCCGTCAGCCTGGCGATCCGCGAGGACAAACCGCGCGCCGACCGGCCGGCCGCGCCGGCGAGGCTCGCTGTTCAAGCCTGATCGGCCTGTGTATGCTGCCCGCTCCGTTTGTTTGTTTACCTGGAGGAGGGGACGATGCTGCGGACGATATGGCGCGCGCTCGGCGCGCTACTCATAGCGGGAGTGCTGGCGAGCCCGGCGCTCGCCGGCAAGGGTGAGACGAAACTGCACTGGTACGGCCAGGCGGCCTGGAAGATCACCACGCCCTCGGGCGGCGTGATCCTGATCGATCCGTGGCTTACGGTGCCGACCAACCCGGACAAGAATTCGATCGCCGAGCTGGGCAAGGTCGACTACATTCTGATCACCCACGGCCACCGCGACCACGTCGGCGAGGCGGTGGAGATCGCGAAGAAGACCGGCGCCAAGTTGCTCGCACCGTACGGCCTGCAGATCAACATGGTTTCGGTGCTCGGCTATCCCAAGGACCAGCTCGTGACCGGCGGCAACGTCGGCGGCACGATCGATCTGCCCAACGCAGGTGCCAAGGTGACGATCGTCAACGCGATTCACGGCTCCGAGCTGACTGCGCCGCAGCTGCCGGAGCCAGCGCCCGGCCAGCCCGCCGCGCTCGCGAGCGGCAACCCGGTGGGCTACGTGATCGAGATCAAGGGCGGCCCGACGATCTACCACACCGGCGACACCGCGGTGTACGAGGACATGAAGCTGATCCCGATGATGCACCACGTCGACCTGATGCTGGCGTGCATCGGCGGTTACTTTACGATGGACCCAAAGGGCGCCGCGCTGGCGGTCGATTGGGTGAAGCCGACGCACGTCATCCCGATGCACTTCGGCACCTTCCCGCTGCTTGCCGGTACGCCGGAGCAGTTCAAGGCGGCCCTCGCCAAGTACAAGCTCGACAAGAAGCTGATCGTGATGAAGCCGGGCGAAGACCGCTCGTTCTGACCCAGGCCGTGCTCGCGCGTCAGACGCGCGCGAGCACGCCGTCGATCTCGCGCACCAGGGCGGCGATCACGTTGCAGTGGTGCCGCAGGACGCGCTCTTCTTCCAGATCGACGACCTGCTCCAGGCGCAGGTCGTTTAGGTATGCCACGATGGGCTCGAGCGAGGCGCCCGCGTCGCCGAAGCCGGGGAACCGCTGCCAGCCGCGCGGATTGGGATGGTCCGCCGTCTCGGTCTCGACGCGGCCGCTATAGCCCGTGTCGGCAGAACCCGAGATGACGCCGTAGGTCGAGCGCCAGGCAACCGACGGCGCGGCGGCGGCGACCTGGGCCTGCGCGAGGAACCCGAATTTCGGCATGCCCTCCATCGCGTAGCGCAGGTTGGAGGCCGCCGTCGCGCGCACTTCCGCGTTGTCGGCGAGACTGCCGTCGTGCCTCGGATCGATGCATCCGGCGAAATAGCTGCGGCAGGACTCGAGCGTCGAGCGCAGAAGCGGGCCCTGCCGGTAGAGCGCGGCGATTCCCGCGGCGCCGAATAGCGCCACGGCGACCGCCGGGTAAACCGCATCGCCGAAGCCGACCAGCCTGAGGGCGGCCTGCGGCAACTCGTGCAGCAGGCGGCTCAGGTTGACCCGCTGGTGCGGCGACAGCTCGGATTCGCTGCCGACAGAATCGAGAATTCTCGCCGCCAGCCTGCAACGCGCATCGAGCGAGATCATCACGTCGTGATCGAACGAGGCGCCGAGGCTCTTGCGCAGCGGCACGCGCAGCGCTTGCAGGCTGGCGATGACGCCTTCGGTGTTCGCGAGCATCAGCAGGAGCTTGTTGCCGATGTCCGCGCTCCAGGTGCTTTCGTAGGGTGCGAGCAGCGCCGGCAGAATCTGCTCGGCGACCGGGACGATGGCGTCGACCGGTGCGGCTTGGAGGACCGCCGGGCGGAATGGCGTACGGCGAGAGGAAGGCTCCTCACCCGATCGCTGCATCGACGGTCCCTGCGGGCCCGGTCCTTCCCGACGAATTGCGTCCACATCTCCCCCCGTCCGGGATTATTGGTTGCCGGGACGGGGGAGGCAATAGCGCAGCCAGATCAACGCGCTCGGGCGAGGCGCCGACCCGGAAATTCACCTACAGGAACTTCTCCGCGCAAACGATGATTTCCTCGTTGGTGGAGAACTTGAGGCATTCCCTCGCGTCCTCCCGCGACTTGGCGGTGAGGTGCCGCGGCATGGGCTTGATGTTCTTGGGCTCCGATGTCGTCGGCGCAGGTGCGGGCGCTGGGACCTTCAGCGTCTGGGCCCAGGCTGGCATCGCGACCAAGGCTGCGAGCGCTGCAAACAAGGCGAATCGTTTCATGGCCCTACTCCCTTAAGTTAAAGGGCTGGAGCAACATAGTCGCACAGAACCGGGTCCTTACGAAAGGGTAACAAGTCACAGATCCCCACCTCTGGCCCGATATCATGGCGACGGATAACCGTAATGGATGGCGCGCTGGACCTCGATCACCTGCGCGGCTGGGTCGGCCGCAGCGAGACGCTGTACGACCGCTGCGACACGGCGCGCGTGCGCCAGCTCGCCGCGACCCTGGACATGGAACTCGCGTCTTGGCGCGACGGCGCCGAGCTACCGCCGCTGTGGCACTGGATCTTCCACACGCCGGTGACGCCGATGGCCGAGGTCGGCCCCGACGGCCACATGGCACGCGGCGGCTTCCTGCCGCCGGTTCCGCTGCCGCGTCGCATGTGGGCGGGCAGCAGGATCGAGTGGCACCGCATGCCGCGGCTCGGCGAGCCGCTGCGACGTGATTCGCGGGTCGAGTCGGTGGAGATGAAGCAGGGACGCAGCGGCACGCTGGTGTTCGTGAGCGTGCTGCACGAGCTGCGCAGCGCCGACGCGCTCCTGCTCACCGAGGGCCAGGACATCGTCTACCGCGACGCCCCGGCCGGCGCGCACCCGAGGCCCAATCCGCCCGCGGTGCCGCCGGTGTGGCGCGATTCGCTCGAGTCCGCAGCGGCCGGCGTGCCAGCGCACTGCACGCTCGTGCCCGACGACGTGCTCCTCTTTCGCTATTCGGCGCTCACCTTCAACAGCCATCGCATCCACTACGACCGGCGGCACTGCCTCGAGACGGAGGGCTATCCCGGGCTCGTCGTGCAGGGGCCGCTGCTCGCGACGCTGATGGCCACGCTCGCCTGGCTGCAGGCCGGCCGCCGCACGCCGCGGCGCTACGCGTTCCGCGCGCAGTCGCCGGTGTTCGATGGCGAGACGATCGCCGTGCACTCCGCGGCCGAAGGGGGCAGCGCGAAAACCGAGGTGCGCAAGTCCGACGGCACGGCCGCCATGGCCGGCGAGATGGGCTGGGTATCGTAGGTAGGG
>JBAUTZ010000394.1:0-2016 GCA_049582445.1 Burkholderiales bacterium | reverse complement strand
CGGTAAAGCACGCGCTGGCCCTGGCGCTCCGCGGAGACCAGGCCCGCGCGCTGCAGCACCGCGAGGTGACGCGACACCGCCGGCGCGCTGATGGCGAAGCGCTGCGCGAGCTCGCTGGTGGACAGTGCCGTCTGCGCAAGGAAGGCGATCACCTGGCGCCGCGGCGCCGAGGCGAGCGCCGCGAACACGCGCTCGTAAGGATTAACATTCATGTTAATAGTATGGCGCATTTTTCCCCGCTGTGGTTAGAATGCCGCCACACTCAAGGAGAACCCAGTTCATGGCGAAGGCAAATACGCCGCTCTCGATGGCGGATCGCGACGGGTGGATCTGGTACGACGGCAAGCTGGTGCCGTGGCGCTCCGCCACGACGCACGTCCTGACGCACTCGCTGCATTACGGGCTCGCCGTATTCGAAGGGCTACGCGCCTACAAGACGGTTGACGGCACCGCGATCTTCCGCCTGCGCGAGCACACGCAGCGGCTGCTCAACTCGGCGCACATCTACATGATGAAGATCCCGTACTCCATCGACAAGCTGATGGCGGCGCAGATCGAAGTGGTGCGCGCCAACGCGCACGAGTCCTGCTACGTGCGGCCGATCGCGTTCTACGGTTCCGAGAAGATGGGCGTGTCGCCGATCGGCGCGACGGTGCACGTGGCGATCGCCGCCTGGCCCTGGGGCGCCTACCTCGGGCCCGATGCGCTCGCCAAGGGCATCCGCGTCAAAACCTCCTCCTACGCGCGCCATCACGTCAATGTCACCATGGCGCGTGCCAAGATGTCGGGCACCTACCCAAACTCGGTGCTGGCCACGCTCGAGGCCTCGCAGCACGGCTACGACGAGGGACTGCTGCTCGACGTCGAAGGCTACGTGGCCGAGGGCGCGGGCGAGAACGTGTTCATCGTCAAGGATGGCAAGATCTACGAGCCCGAGCTCACGTCCGCGCTTACCGGCATCACGCGCAGCACCGTCATCGAGCTCGCCGAGGGCCTGGGTTACAAGGTGATCGCCAAGCGCCTGACGCGCGACGACATCTACATTGCCGACGAGGCATTCTTCACCGGCACCGCCGCCGAGGTGACGCCGATCCGCGAGCTCGACGGCCGCACCATCGGCGCGGGCAGGGCCGGTCCGATTACGAAGCGGCTGCAGAAGGCATTCTTCGACGTGGTTACCGGCAAGGACAAGAAGCACAAGCACTGGATGACCCCGGTGCCCATGAGTGCTGCCAAAAAGAAGAAGGCCAAGGGATGAGCACTCAGGCGAGCGACAAGGCGCGGCTGGTCGAGGTCACCGATAAGGACCTGCCGCTTCACTGCCCGCTGCCGACCGCGCCGCTGTGGGCGCGGCATCCGCGCGTGTTCCTGGACGTCGTCGATGCGGGCGAGGCACTGTGCCCGTACTGCGGCACGAAGTACGTCTTCAAGGGAGCACCGGTCAAGAGCCACTGACCGGCTGGACCGGCAGATGTCGCGCGTCCTCATCGTCGCCCCAAACTGGATCGGCGATGCCCTGATGGCGCAGCCGCTGTTCACGCGCCTGCGCGAGAAGCGCCCCGGCTTGCGCCTGGACGTGCTCGCACCCGAGTGGGTCGCACCGGTGCTGCGCCGCATGCCCGAGGTGGACGAAGTCATCACGGCGCCGCTTGGCCACGGAGAGATCAAGCTGCGCGAGCGCTGGCGCCTTGGGCGCGAACTGCGCGGACGCGGCTACGAACAGGCGATCGTGCTGCCCAACACCTGGAAGTCCGCGCTCGTGCCTTATTTCGCGGACGTTCCACTGCGCAGCGGTTACGTGGGCGAATCGCGCTACGGGCTGCTCAACCTCCTGCACCACAAAGGCAAGGACACCGAGCGCGAGCCGATGGCGCTGCACTATGCTCGACTCGCGGAGCCGCCCGGCAAGGCGCCGGCGCAACCGCTTCCCCGGCCGCGCCTCGCGATCGACGCGCATCGGGCGCGGGCCACGGCGCAGCGCTTTGGCTTCGCCGATCGCTACGCGGTGTTCTGCCC
>JBAUTZ010000393.1:0-2896 GCA_049582445.1 Burkholderiales bacterium | reverse complement strand
GAGCGGCACCTCGCGCGCGAGCCGTACTTCGTCGACGGCGTGTACTCGATCGCCGACATCGCCCTCTTCGCCTACACCCACTGCGCCGAGGACGGCGGAATCGAGCTCGCGCCCTACCCGGCCGTGCGCGCCTGGCTGGAGCGCGTGCGCGCGCAGCCGCGCTTCGTCCCGATGCAATGACGGCGCTGTTCGCCAAGGGCCTGGCGTTCGGCTTCGTGCTGGCCGCCACGGTGGGCCCGATGTGGGTCCTGTGCTTTCGCCGCACCGTCGCTTCGGGCGCGCGCGCCGGCCTGGTCACGGGCATGGGCATTGCGGTCGGCGACACGATCTATGGCGCCATGGCCGCGTTCGGCCTGACGGCGATCTCGGGCCTGCTGCAGGCGCAAAGCCTCTGGCTTGGTCTCGCCGGCGCCGCATTCCTCGCTTACCTCGGAATTCGAACGCTCAGATCCACGCCAGACGTTTCCGGGAGCCAGGGCAGCGGGCAAGGCTCGCTCGCCCGCGCATTCCTTTCCACGCTCGGCCTGACGCTCGCCAATCCCCCGACCATCCTCGCCTTCGCCGCGATCTTCGCCGGCCTCGGTCTCGCGCAGAACGCCAGCTACGCGGCGGCGGCCCTCGTCACGCTCGGCGTGTTCCTCGGCTCCGCGTCCTGGTGGCTGATCCTCGCCGCGGTGGCAGGCTGGCTGCACGTGCGGGTCGGGCGCGGCCTGATGCGCGCGATCAACGTCGTATCCGGCGTCTCGATCCTCGGCTTCGCGTTTTGGCAGCTCGCGCAGCTCGTCTGATATCCTGCGGACTGGACGGATATCCACTATGCAGCTCCTCGACGCGCCGCTCGCCATCGTCGACCTCGAAACCACCGGCGCGAATGCGGCCTGGGACCGGATCACGGAGGTCGCGGTGATCGAAATCGAGTCCGGCGAGATCACCGGCGAATGGTCGACCCTGGTCAATCCCGGGACGACGATCCCGCCCGCGATCCAGGCGCTCACCGGCATCACGAACGACATGGTCGCCGGCGCGCCGTCGTTCGGCGAGCTCGCCGCCGGCCTGCACGAGCGGCTCGCCGGGCGCGTGGTGGTCGCACACAACGCGCGCTTCGACTACGGCTTTCTGCGCCAGGAATTCGAGCGCGCCGGTATCCGCTATGCGGCCCGCACGCTGTGCACCGTGAAACTCTCGCGGCGCCTCTACCCCGGACATGCGCGCCACAATCTCGACAGCCTGATCGCGCGCCACGGCCTGCAGTGCCGGGCGCGCCACCGCGCGCTGGGCGATGCCGACGCGGTGTGGCAATTCCTGCGCGTCGCGGCGGCGGAGCACGGCGCCGAGGCGCTCGCCAGCGCCGCGCAGCAAGTCGCGAAGCAGCCGTCGCTTCCGGCCCACATCGACCGCGCCGCGATCGACGCGCTCCCCGACTCGCCGGGCGTGTACATGTTCTACGGCGAGGGCGGCGCACCGCTGTATGTCGGCAAGAGCGTCAACATCCGGACCCGCGTGCTCGCGCATTTCGCCGACGACCTGCGCTCCGACCGCGAGATGCAGCTCGCGCGCGAGGTGCGCCACATCGACTGGCAATGCACCGCCGGCGAGCTCGGCGCGCTGCTGCGCGAGGCCGAGCTGGTGAAGGAACTGACCCCGGTATTCAATCGCCGGCTGCGCCGCGCGAGCGACCTCTGCGGCTTCGTGCAGGACGGGGTTTCGCTGCGCCTCGCGCATGCCGACGAGATCGACGCCGATGCGGTGCCCCACGTCCACGGCGTGTTCCGCACCAAGCGCGCGGCGCTCGCGGCGCTGCGGGCGCTGGCCGACGAGCACCGCCTGTGCCTGCAGACGCTGGGCTTCGAGCGGACCCACGCCCGGCGCGGCCCCTGCTTCCGCCACCAGATCGGACGCTGCGCCGGGGTCTGCGCGGGCCGCGAGAGCGTCGAAATGCACCATGCGCGCCTCGCGGCGGCGCTCGGCCGGCTGAAGACCGTCGCCTGGCCCTACCGCGGGCCGGTCGGCGTGATTGAGAACGACCGCGGGCGCGAAGCGACCGACGTGCACGTGGTGCACAACTGGTGCTACCTCGGAACGGCGAGATCCGACGCCGAGCTCGCGGAGATCCTCGAAGGCGGCGCGCGCCCGCGCTTCGACCTCGACCAGTACAAGATCCTGGCGCGCCACATGGCGCATGGGGGTGCGCGGGTCATGGAGCTTGCGGCCTGACGATGCACTGCGAGCTGCTCGTTCCGGCCCTGATGAGCGCGCGCGAGGCGCTGCACGACGCGCTCGCCGGGCTACAACTGCCGGCGCTCGAAACGCTGCTCGCGCGCGGTCGTTCGGCCTGGTCCCAGGCGCTGACCGCCGAGCGCTGGCTGGTGGAGGCGTTCGACGACGAGGACGCGCCGCTGCCCGCGGGCGCGCTCACCGTGCTGGCGGACGCCGCGCCGGACATGGACCCCGGAGGCGATCTCTGGATGCGCGCCGACCCCGTGCACCTTCGCCTGCACGGCGACGTGCTGACGCTGGTTCCGGGCGCGGTCTCCGGTATCGCACGCGAGGAGGCCGACGCGTTCTGCGACACGCTCAGCCGGCACTTCGCGGGCGCCGTCACCTTTTATGCGACGAGTGCCGAGCGCTGGTGCGGCAGGCTCGAGAGCGAAATCGCGGTCGCATCGGAGTCTGCGCTCGCCGTCGCCGGCTCCGACCTCGACGCGCACCTTGGGGCAGGTGCCGACGCGCCTCGCTGGCACGCGCTGTTGAACGAGATCCAGATGGTGCTGCACGAGCACCCGGCGAACCAGGCCCGCGAGGAGCGTGGCGTGCCCCAGATCAACAGCGTCTGGCTTTGGGGCGCGGGGAGGCTTCCTGCGGCCGCGCGCGGCCCTTGGCAGTCAGTGGCCGCGGA
>JBAUTZ010000392.1:0-1917 GCA_049582445.1 Burkholderiales bacterium | reverse complement strand
AGTTCCAAGATCTCGGGGGTCAATTGCAGCCGCGCCTGCTTCAAGGCGATGCACTGACTGTGAACCGCATCCCGGAAGCGCCACAGGTCCCTAACACTGTGGACCTGGGATGGCGTCTGGTCGTGGTCGAAAGGCGCCCATCCTCCGTCGACTCGTTGAAGATTCGCGACGCGCTCCTTGGGCCAGGCATTCAGGTAATCCTGCACCGCGCTGAGAACTTCCGCCGGCACTTCGGCTGTCGCGATGAGTTCGAGAAAGTGACGAAGCTCCTGCGGCTCCGGCGTCTCTCCATCGGTTTTCATGGCCATGTTCAGTCTCGGATCGACACTGCATCCGAGTCTAGGTTCCTAATGTTTCACCCAGCACTTCGCGGGAAATTCGTATCTGACCCCCTTTTATTTCTTGCGCTGCGCGAGGAGGTAGCGCGTGCGCGCCGAGAAATGCCCGAGGCCGCGCGCGGCGACGCCGCCCGGGCCGACGATGGCGCGAACCCTGGAGGCGATCGACTCGAGCTCCTCTTCGTAGCCGTACCAGCTCGTCCTCGACAGGTACTCCGCGGCGATGGCCACGCGCAGGCCGTCGCTCGCGGCGCGCGCGAGCCAGGCGTCGGCGTCGAACGCGTAGTACTGCTCGGCGCAGAAATGCTCCATCCCTGAGAGCGTATCGGGGTTCATCAGCGCCCTAGCCTACCGACCCAACGTTACAGCCGTGCGCGAGCGGTTTCACGCCACCGTCATGCACGGCGGCTAAGCTGGACGCGGATGCAGAAACTGCGGTCGATCTTCCTCTCGGACATCCACCTCGGCACGCGCGCCTGCCAGGCCGGGCGCCTGCTCGATTTCCTGCGCGAGCACGAGTGCGACCACCTGTACCTGGTCGGAGACATCGTCGATTTCTGGGCGATGAGCCGCTCGGTATGCTGGACTCCCGAGCAGAACACCGTGGTGCAGAAGATCCTGAAGCGTGCCCGCCACCAGGTGAACGTGGTCTACGTGCCGGGCAACCACGACGAAGCGCTGCGCGAGCACGCGGGGATCTCGCTCGGCGATATCCGGGTGGTGGAGGAATGCGTCCACGTGGCGGCGGACGGCCGCCGCTACCTGGTGGTGCACGGCGACGCCTTCGACCAGGTCACCCGCTACCACCGTTGGCTGGCGGTGCTCGGCGACTACGCCTACGACCTCGTGGTGTGGCTGAACGGACGGCTGTCGTGGCTGCGCCGCCGGCTCGGCATCCCCGGCTACTGGTCGCTCGCGGGCTACGCCAAGCGCAAGGTGAAGAGCGCGGTGAGCTTCGTCTTCGACTTCGAGGCGGCGGTGGTGCACTACGCGCGCGAGCGCGGATTCGACGGCGTGGTCTGTGGCCATATCCACGCCGCGGCGCGCAAGGAGCTCGGCGGCGTGACCTACCTCAACTGCGGCGACTGGGTCGACAGCTGCAGCGCGGTCGTCGAGCACGAGGACGGCCGCATGGCGGTGGTGCACTGGGAGCGGGCGCATCTCGCGCCCAGGCTCCCGCAAACTCAACGACTGGAGGAACCTGCGTGGCACGACTGACACAGCTTCTCGGACAACCGGACCCATTGCGCCAGCAGCCGCGGCGCGGCGGATTCAGCCTCACGCCCGAGCTGATCGATGAGATCTTCCGCCACGCGCGGCCGCTCGGGCACCACGAGGACCGCGAGGAGCTCAACCTCGGGTTCGGCTTCCTGTACTACTCGCTCGTGCGCACGCTGCGTCCCAAACATGGGCTGGTGATCGGCTCGGGCTACGGCTTCAGCGTCACCTGCCTCGCGCTCGGCCTGCGCGACAACGACAAGGGGCGCCTGAGCTTCGTCGACCCTTCCTATTCGGTGGTCGCCGACGGGCCGTTCAAGACGGTGGGCGGCACCTCGCAATGGAGCGACGCGGCGAAGGT
>JBAUTZ010000391.1:0-2831 GCA_049582445.1 Burkholderiales bacterium | reverse complement strand
GAGAGAGTCTTTGTCGACTGAATTGTCTTGTCGTAGTCCGGGCACGAGTTTCCAAGACCCGAGAAGGCGCCAGCCAGCCATGGCTCGCGACTCTGTCGTTTCGTCTGCCGGCTGCTCGCGCGGCCGACTGGCTGGTTTGTATAAGTCGCACAGGACCTGAACAAAGAAGCTCGGATCTTGCGCAAGAAGTTTGTGCAGTACTAACTCCTCATCGTCCTCTCGTCCCACGCCTGTTAGCAACTGTAGGAAGGGGTATTCGAGGCGCGCAATGTCTAGCGGATTAACCCCCGGTTGCTTCCGCAGCCACTTGAATGCTCTTTTCAGGTGCCACCCGAACATGCTCCGATCAGCTGGCAGGCGGCCTTCGTTCAGGCGTTTGATCGTCTCATCAATGACTCGGAGGACGAGCTCGACGCCTAGGTCATCGAATCCCTTTCCGGTCGTGCTGAGCAAGTCCGGTGCACGGCCATGGCGCATATAGCGTTCCGCGACAAGACGCTTGGTCTCGGGCTCGGTTCCGTCAAGGTATAACCAGCAATGTTCCCAGTAATACTGTTCAACGTCTGCTCCAAGCGATGCGACCAACCTAAAGGTCTCAGGCGCCACGGGGTAATCGATGAGTGCACTGGCCTTCGCTTCGACTGCCCAGTCCGACGAGGTCAGATGCGCCATTAGCAGATCTGTCCAAGAAGCACCCGCCACCCTAAGTCGCGCCCGGGTCGCGGCCCGGATGGCGGATAGATGATTGGGCGATCGTTCCTTCGCCCATACGTCGAGCGCGGACAGCAACGCCTGCTCATCAGCGATTTCAGGCAGAACGATGGCGGCGATATGCGGATACTGGTATTCGCGGATGACGCGATAGATGCCCTCCCATCCCAACCGATCAAGTATGTCGAGAAGGGCTTCACGTCGGCGTTTGTCGATGTCTCGTTGTTTCCCTTCAAAATCCTCTGCCTTGTAACCAGTCTCGGGCCACTGATCGTCGAGAATCCACTTATGAAGGGCGACGGGATCTCTCGGTACGTAATTTTCGGCTAAGGCCTCTAGGTCCTTCAGATCCTTGGCCTCCATAGCCCAATCAGCATCGCCAAAGGCGCGGTGATGGGTGATGAGATCGTGAAGCGCTTTCCAAGCTTGGTCGCGTAAGTCGTCTGGATACTCCTTCTTACTCGACGCGCTTAGCATCTCGACTACGCGTTTACGGTACTCGGGCGGGAATTGCGGATACGCCTCCATCAGATCAATTTGGCGGCTCAAGTGGTCCTGAGCAACATCCAGGGCCAATTCCGTGTATTTGCGATATGCGTCAACGACGAAGCGATTGGTCAGGTCTGGCATTTCCGACCTACCAAAATCCCGCCAAATAGGTTCATGGGTTGGCGTCGCGGTGTCATGCGGATGTGGCATGAGCTTCAACAGAAGCCACCACGCAGTCTGCGGGTGCTTGTCATGTAAGAGCTTAAGCGCCGCAACCCGCCCCTCAATGGATACGCTTGTGCCTCGGTGCCAGGCAAGGAAAATGTCTCGCAGCGAATTTCGTGGTCGATTGCCAATGTTTCCGCCTGGATCGAGTTCATCAAGTGCAGCGAGAATCAAGGTGACGCGGGGCAGGAAATCCGGCGACCACGCCAGTCCTTCCAATGCCCACAGCAACCCAGCGTGGTACGTCGGGCCGAAAAATCCGCGGTCTCTGAACAACGGCTTTAGACGCGTGGAGTCGCCCTGGAGGAGCGACTCCAGGGCCTCAACAAAAGGGACGGGGGTGGCCTCCGCCAGATAGGGCAGTTGGTCGCGCAGCGATGCCATGATCCTCGGGTCAGCTCCAAGCCCCGGAAGCGCTCGAACCAGACGGTTCACGATGGCCTGACCGCCTCCAGCTTGGGCGAGGGCACCCGAAGGCTGCGCCTCTCCCAGGAAGGCGATACCGAGTAGCGTTTCGGCGAGCCCGTCACGAAGCCACGTGGAGTATTTTGGCTTCTTGCTTATACGAGGTGTGTCGTCGGGTGGCGCATCCCAGACAGCCGACACATCTTGCTCGATCTCGCCGAATACGGTTTTCACGGTGCGCTCAAGCGCGGTGAGATGCGACGGGGTGATCAGCCGTCCGAGCAATGTGAAGGCGACTGCAGGCGCGACGACGTTGAAGACCGAACCCACGCGCTCGAAATGTGGGTCATCGCAGGCGCCGTACGGCTGCAAGGAATCGCGGTAGTCCTCGTACTTTTGTCCCGATAGGTCCGCGACTACGTTCCGGTCACCCTCACAATCTTCATCCCAGGATCGAAGCAGCGTTGCGGGCACAAGGCGCGATGCCACGCTGTCGTCCCTCGCCCAAATCGGCTTCTGATCCCCAGTCGCCGCCGTGCGCAGCAAATTCCAGACGCGCCAAATGGAAACGCTACAGCCGCATGCGCGCGCCTGCGCCGTGGCGTCAGCGGCCGGTATCTTCATTGAGGCGCTTAGCGCCTTCTCGAAGTCGGACCTCAGGGCCCGTTTGATGATCAGGCTGCGAGCGTTCGGGTCTTTCCGGCCAAAAGCCATGACAACGCGGTGGCGCGCGCGCTCCAACGGGTTTGCACACGAGACGGCCGGTGGAACCAGTATCGTCAGCGGCTCGGTTTCCTCTCTCATCGGTTGATGCGCATACTCCGCTGCTTGTGCATCGTTGGTGATGACAAGAGCATTGGCGAGAAGGCGGTCCTTGGTTTCCGTGGGAAGCGTGTTGATTACCGCATAGACGAGCGCTACGCTTTCCTCGGGGGAGTCTGTCTGGATGGCCAGAATCCGGTCCGACTCAAATCGCAGACCATCCTTGACCACGCTTGCGT
>JBAUTZ010000390.1:0-1530 GCA_049582445.1 Burkholderiales bacterium | reverse complement strand
TATTTCGGCGCCGGGCTGGTGTCGATCGGCGAGCTGGTCGGCGTCGATTTCTCCGCCTACCCCAACATCCAGCGCTGGCTTGGCAACATGAAGAAACTGAAGACCTGGAACCAGGTGAACGAGATGTTCAACGCTTTCGTGGCCGGCAACAAGGGCAAGAAGTTCGTCGGCGTCTAGTCGCGGCCGAGCCAGGTGTAGTTGGAGGCGAAGATGAAGTCCTCGGGCACGCCGCGCGCGGTGGCGTGCTGGAGCTCGGGCTGGGCGGCGGCCGGTTGGAAGGCTTCGGCCACGCCCATGCCGGCGGGGAGGACGCCGCTGCCGATGGAGAGCACCAGGAAGGTGATGGTGGCTTGCAGGATCAGTTTGGTTTTCATGTCGTCCTCCGTGTTGATCACAGAGTAAAGATCGGGGGCCGAAAGCTCTGCGGCGCAAGGCGCGGGGAAAAAGTGACGTATGCACACTTTTGCCCCGCACCCGCGCCATCCGCTCAGAGCGCGACCGTGAGGCCGTGGCGCGCGCCGACTCCGACCAGCTTTTCCAGGTCCGGATTCACGGGCGAGATCTCGCGGTCCATGTCGGCGAACATCTTCGAGGCGGCGAGCCGGGCGGTCATGGACACCATCTGGCCGCCGCCCTTGCCGAAGCGGAACCAGTGCGTCGTCCCGGCGGGCAGGTGCACGAGCGTCCCGGCAACGGCGACCAGCTTCTCCTGCCCGATGCCGAATTCGATCTCGCCCCGGGTGACGTAGAAGGACTCGTCCCAGGGGTGGCTGTGCGGGGGCGGCCCGCTCGCTTCCAGTCCTTCCTGGAGAAAGATTTCGTAGCCTTCGGTCGCCGTGCCGGAGGCCAGTACGGTGATCTGCTCGCCGACGACGTTCAGCGCCTGGGGATAGTTCTTCGGGGCAACGACGAATGGTTTCGGATTCATGTGAGTCTCCTTTGGTGTGTGTTGCAGGTGCATTTCATCAATTGCCAAAAAGGAAATAAACCAGCAAACTGGCAATGCACTGTAGACTTTTGGTAAACAATCATGGCGATCGACGTCGTGGCGGGGATGCGGGTGTTCACGGCGGTGGTGGACGCCGAGAGCTTCGCCGGCGCGGCAGAGAAACTGGACCTCTCGCGCGGCATGGCGACGCGCTACGTCGCGCAACTCGAAGCGCACCTGGGCGTGCGGCTGCTCAACCGCACCACGCGCCGGCTCTCGCTCACCGAGGCGGGCAGCGACTACTACCAGCGCGCCACCCAGGTGCTCGCGATGATCGAGGAAGCCGAGACCTCGGCGGCGCAGGATTCCTCCGTTCCGCGCGGCACGCTGCGCGTCACCGCGTCCGTGATCTTCGGCGCGACTCACCTCGGCGCAGCGATCAGCGCGTACCTGAAGCGCCACCCCGGCGTGCAGGTGGACCTCTCGCTGAACGAACGCATCGTGGACCTGGTCGACGAAGGATTCGACCTCGCCATCCGCGTCGCGCGGCAGATCGAGCCGGGCCTCGTCGCGCGCCGGCTCGCGCCGGTGCGCGTGTTCCT
>JBAUTZ010000389.1:0-1697 GCA_049582445.1 Burkholderiales bacterium | reverse complement strand
GACGAACGCGCCGCCCTGGTAGAGCTCGGCCGTCGGATCGCCCGGCTTCTCGCGCGCGAGCACCTCGGCGGCGAAGGCCTCCGAGTCGTCGCGCGGCCGGTATCCGAGCCGGTGCGCGTTCGAATTGTCGTACCAGCTGCGCGTGTTGTTCGACACGCCGTAGACGATCTCGAAGCGGATGTCCGGATGCTCGATGCCGATGATCACCAGCTGAGCAAGGTCGCGCGGCGAGAGCCAGATCGAAAGGCGCCGCTGGTCGATCGGCGCCGGGCCGACGTTGCCCAGGCGCATGCAGAGCACCTCCATGCCGTACTTGTCGGCGTACAGGCTCCCCAGCGCCTCGCCGAAGACCTTGGACACGCCGTAGCGGCCGTCGGGTCTCGGATACACGGCGTGGTCGATTTTCCGGTCGCGGCGATAGAAGCCGGTCGCGTGGTTGGACGACGGAAAAAGAATTCGCTTCACGCCGTTCCTGCGCGCCGCCTCGAACATGTTGTAGCAGCCGACGATGTTCGCGCTTAGGATCCCCTGCCACGGGCCCTCGACCGAATAGCCGCCGAGGTGCACCACCGCATCGACGCCCTTCGTGACGCGCAGCGCATCGGCGAATTTCGAGATGTCGGCGCGCACGAACTGCTCCGCCCGGTCGATCTTCTTCAGCGGGCGCAGATCGGAAACCTTCAGCGCGTACTTGCCCGCGAGCTCGCGCCGCAGGTGCGTGCCGACGTCGCCCGCCGCGCCGGTGATGAGGATCGTCTTCATGCCTGGGGTGAGTTTACGCCCCGGATTCTAGGCAGAGCGTCGCATCGAGCGGTCGCCGTAGGCGGGCAGCGTCGTCAGTCGCGGATCGTCCACCGCGCCGCCGACGGTGAAGTGGTACAGCGACTGGAAGGCGAGATCGCTGAAGCCGAAGACCTGGTGCACCGGGTCGTCGAAGAAGCAGCCGATGCCGGTCGCGCGCACGCCGGCCGCTTCCGCTTCGAGGTAGAGCACCTGCCCGATGGCGCCCGCCTCCCAGAACAGGCGCCGGTAGAACCACGGCCCGCGCGCGACGAGCGAGTCCCGGTACTCGGCGATCATGCCGAGCGAGAACGCGCCCTCGCCCGCGATCTGCTGGTGGCAGCTCAGCTGCGCCGCCAGCTGCCGCGCATCGCCGCGCTCGAGGAGATTAAGCGGCAGGTCCGCGGGACAGCCCGGCGGCGCCTCCCACGCGAACCCGGCACGCATGCCTTCCTTGAGCTTGCCCAGCCGGCCGGGATCGCGCGCGAGCGCGTAGAGGCCGGGCTCGACGCCCTCCACGCGGTGCACGAACAGGCAGAGATCCATCGCGGGCGCCCAGGGGATCGCGTCCCATGGCACGGGACGGCGCAGCACCTCCTCTTCTACGCGCGGCATCACGCGCGCGAGCATGCGGTAGAAGCGCGCCGCCGAAATCGACGTCCTGCCATCGCAGGCGACGAGGCTGCGACGCTGGCGGATGATCGTCCCCGCCGCGGGACCCGTGCCGGAGTGCGCCTTTCGCGCGGGAGACCCGGGGAAATTCAGCGAGCGCGGCTCGCCCTGGGACTTGCGCGACGCGGCCGCCACGCTGCCGATGATCTCCCAGGGGACCGGGGCCTCCGGGCTGAGCCGGTTCGCCTTTCCGTGCCAGCGCTGGCGCGCGAGCTCGCGCACCGCTTCGGGCTCCAGGCAGAGCG
>JBAUTZ010000388.1:0-7315 GCA_049582445.1 Burkholderiales bacterium | reverse complement strand
ACGGCGGGGCTGCGCTCGGCCGGGCTTCGGTATCGATCGTCGCGATCACCTCTCCCGCCGTCACGGCGCCGCCGGTCGACTTGAGAATCTTGGTGAGCACGCCGTCGACGGGCGCGGGCAGTTCCATCACCACCTTGTCGGTCTCGATGTCGATCAGGTTCTCGTCCCGCGACACCGGGTCGCCCTCATTCTTGTGCCATTCGAGCAGCGTCGCCTCGGCAACCGATTCCGACAGCTGCGGCACTTTCACTTCCACGATCACTTCGTTCTCCCGTTCGATTTTTCCCCGGGTCCGGCTATGCCTCGCCCGGTTTGGCGAAAAACCAGCGCGTAACGCGCCGGGCACTTGCTGCCTGGATTACTTGAATTTTCCGAATGCCATGTCGACCAACGCCCCCTGGCGCGCCAGGTGCTTCGCCAGATAGCCGCCGGCCGCCGAAGCCGAAGGCGGCCGCCCGGCGTAGTACAGCTTCTGGTCGGTGCGCTTGTTCTCGTTGAAGTAGTGCGCCGTCTGGTACCAGGCACCCTGGTTCTGCGGCTCCTCCTGGCACCACACGATCTCCTGGGCGTTGGGATAGCGCTTGATCTCGGCCGCGAACTGTTTGTGCGGGAAGGGATAGAGCTGTTCCACGCGCACGATCGCCACGTGGTCGTGACGCCGCTCGCGCCGCGCGCTGAGCAGGTCATAGTAAACCTTCCCGCAGCAGGCCACGACGCGCGTCACTTCCTTCGGCTCGAGCGCATCGATTTCCGGAACCACCGTGAGGAAGGAGCCCTTGGCCAGATCCTTGATCGGCACCGACGCTTCCTTCTTGCGCAGCAGCGACTTGGGCGTGAGCACGACCAGGGGCTTCCTGAACGGCCGCAGCATCTGGCGTCTGAGCAGATGAAAGATCTGCGAGGCGTTCGAGGGTACGCATACCTGCATGTTGTGCTCGGCGCAAAGCTGGAGATAGCGCTCGAGTCGCGCCGACGAATGCTCGGGGCCCTGGCCTTCGTAGCCGTGCGGCAGGAACATCGTCAGACCGCATACGCGGCCCCACTTCGTTTCGCCAGAGCTGATGAACTGATCGACCACCACCTGCGCACCATTGGCGAAGTCACCGAACTGAGCCTCCCAGATGACCAGCGCATTGGGCTCGGCGGTGGCATAGCCGTACTCGAAGCCGAGGACCGCCTCCTCTGACAGCACGGAATCGATGACCACGAACGAACCCTGGTCCTTGGAGATGTTGGACAGCGGGGTGTAGGTTCCCTGGTCCCAGCGTTCCCGGTCCTGGTCGTGCAGTACCGCGTGGCGGTGCGCAAACGTGCCGCGGCCGCTGTCCTGCCCCGAGAGGCGCACGTCGTAGCCGTTCGAGAGCAGGGACGCGTAGGCCAGCGTCTCGGCCATGCCCCAGTCCACGGGCAGCTTGCCTTCGGCCATTTGCTTGCGCGCCTGGATCACGCGCTCGACCGTCGGGTGCAGCCTGAAATCCTCCGGCACCGACGTGACGCGCTCGGCCAGGCGCTGCAGCTCCGCCAGGGGCACGTGAGTCTCGGCCGCATCGGTCCACTTGGTGTTCAGGAAGGGCGCCCAGTCGACTGCGAACTTGCTCTTGAAGTTGGAGATGACCGGGTTGGTGCTGTGCTTGCCCGCGTCCAGATCGCCCCGGTATTTCTTGATCAGGTCCTCGACGGCGTCGGCCCCGATCACCCCCTGCGCCACGAGCCTGTCCGCGTAGAGCTTGCGCGTGCCGGGGTGCTGGCCGATCTTCTTGTACATCAGCGGCTGCGTGACGAAAGGCTCGTCCTGCTCGTTGTGGCCGAGCTTGCGGAAGCAGACCAGGTCGATCACCACGTCCTTCTTGAACTGCTGGCGAAAGTCGAGCGCGAGCTGCGTTACGAACAGCACCGCCTCCGGGTCGTCGCCGTTGACGTGAAAGATCGGCGCCTCGACCATCTTCGCCACGTCGGTGCAGTAGATCGTCGAGCGCGTGTCGCGCGGGTCCGAGGTGGTGAAGCCGATCTGGTTGTTGACCACGATGTGGACCGTGCCGCCAGTGCCGTAGCCGCGCGTTCCGGAAAGGTTTAGCGTCTCCATCACCACGCCTTGCGCGGCGAATGCGGCGTCGCCGTGAATCAGGATCGGCAGCACCTGCTCGCCCGACTTGTCGTCGCGCCGGCGCTGGCGCGCGCGCACCGAGCCTTCGACCACCGGGTTCACGATCTCCAGGTGCGAGGGATTGAACGCGAGCGAAATGTGCACCGGCCCGCCCGGCGTCGAGATGTCCGTCGAGAATCCGTTGTGGTACTTGACGTCGCCCGCGGGCAATTCGTGGGCATGCTTGCCCTCGAACTCCAGGAACAGCTCCTGCGGCGTCTTGCCGAGGACGTTTACGAGCACGTTCAGGCGCCCGCGGTGGGCCATGCCGATCACGAACTCCTGCACTCCCGCGGCCCCGGCGCGCTGGATCAGCTCGTCGATCGACGGGATCAGGCTCTCGCCGCCTTCCAGCGAAAAGCGCTTCTGACCGACGTAGCGCGTGTGCAGGTAGCGCTCGAGCTGCTCGGCCTCGGTCAGCTTCTGCAACAGGCGCTTCTGTACCTCGGGCGGATAGCTCTGCGCGCCGCGCAGCGGCTCGACGCGCTGCTGTATCCAGTCGCGCTGGCCGCGGTCGCTGATGAACATGTACTCGAAGCCGATGTTGCCGCAGTAGGTCTCGCGCAGCGCATGGATCAGGTTCCTGAGCGTGGTGCGGTCCAGTCCGACGAACGACCCCGCGTTCACCTCGCGGTCGAGATCCGCCTCGCTCAGATCGTAGTAGGCCGCCTCGAGCTCGGGCACGGCCGGCCGCGGCATGCGCTTCAGCGGATCGAGCGTCGCCCAGCGCGCGCCTGCGATGCGGTACGCCGTGATCAGCAGCAGCGCGGAGACCTGCAGTCGCTCGTGAACTGCGTCGACCTGCGGTGCCGCGCGCGCCGCGAGCTCGCCCCTCCGCGCGCGCTGCACGAACGACTCGACCACCGGCGCATGCGCCACGTCCTTCGCCGCTCCCGCGGCGCCGGGAAGCAGCTGCATCTGGTCGAAGTACTCGCGCCACTCCCCGGGCACCGCGCCCGGATTGGCCAGGTACTGCTCGTACAGCTCCTCGATGAATGGCGCGTTGCCGCCGAAGAGATACGAGTTGGCCAGCAGCTCCTTCATCATGGCGCTTCCCCTTACCTCTTGTCGACCGGTTGCACGTCGCGGCGCGTCGCACCCTTATAGAGCTGGCGCGGCCGGCCGATCTTCTGCTCCGGGTCGCCGACCATCTCGTTCCACTGTGCGATCCAGCCCACGGTGCGCGCCAGCGCGAAGATGCAGGTGAACATGCTCACCGGGATGCCGAGCGCGCGCTGGACGATGCCGGAATAGAAATCGACGTTCGGGTAGAGCTTGCGCGACACGAAGTAGTCGTCTTCGAGCGCGATCTTCTCCAGCGCCATGGCGAGCTTGAAAAGGCGGTCGTTGGCCAGACCGAGCTCCTCCAGCACCTCGTAGCAGGTCTCGCGCATCAGCTTGGCGCGCGGGTCGTAGTTCTTGTAGACGCGGTGCCCGAAGCCCATAAGCTTTACGTGCGAGTTCTTGTCCTTCACCTGCCTGATGAACTCGCCGATCTTCGACACGTCGCCGATGTGGTCGAGCATCTGCAGCGCCGCCTCGTTCGCGCCGCCGTGCGCCGGCCCCCATAGGCAGGCGATACCGGCGGCGATGCAGGCGAAGGGATTGGCGCCAGACGAGCCCGCCAGCCGCACCGTGGAAGTCGAGGCGTTCTGCTCATGGTCGGCGTGCAGGATGAGGATACGGTCGAGCGCTCGTACCAGGACGTCGTTCACCACGTAGTCCTCGGACGGCACGCCGAACATCATGCGCATGATGTTCGCGGAGTAGGAGAGGTTGTTACGGGGGTAGATGAATGGCTGGCCCATGTTGTACTTGTAGGCCATCGCGACGATCGTCGGCAGCTTTGCGATCAGGCGGAAAGCGGAAATCTTGCGATGCTCGGGGTTCGCGATGTCGAGCGAGTCGTGGTAGAAGGCCGACAGCGCCCCGACCACGCCCACCAGCACCGCCATCGGGTGCGCGTCGCGCCGGAAGCCGGTAAAGAACCGGTTGAGCTGGTCGTGCACCATCGTGTGACGCGTCACGATGCTGTTGAATTCGGTCCTCTGTTCCAGGTTCGGCAGCTCGCCGTTCAGCAGCAGGTAGCACACCTCGAGGAAGTCGCAGTGCTGGGCCAGCTGCTCGATCGGGTAGCCGCGGTACAGCAGCACGCCCGCGTCGCCGTCGATATAGGTGATGGTCGAGGCGCAACTCGCCGTCGACAGGAAACCCGGGTCGTAAGTGAATACGCCCATCTTGCCGTACAGGGCGCGGATGTCCACGACGTCCGGTCCGACCGACCCGGACAGGATCGGGAACTCTATGGTGCGCCCATCGGGCAGCTTGAGGCTGGCTTGCTTGTCCAAGATCTTCTCCTTGTTAACTCGCCCTGAGCCTGGCAACGACGCCGCCGAAGCGCGCTTCGTACGCATCGCTGCGGCCATTCACGATGTCCCACAGCTCGTGGTCCCCAAGATCGAGCAGCTCGCTCAATCGCGCCAGCTCGCTTTCGTCCATTCTTCCGGCATGCCGCCGCATAAACCGGTCAAGCACCAAATCGAGCTCCAGCAAGCCCCGGCGGCATTTCCACTTCAGCCGATCGTGCGCCACCCGATCCATCACACCGCGCGCCGGACCATCAGCTCCTTGATCTTGCCGATGGCCAGCGTCGGGTTCAGATTCTTCGGACAGGCATCGACGCAGTTCATGATCGTATGACAGCGGAAAAGGCGATACGGATCCTCGAGATCATCGAGGCGCTCGCTCGTCGCCCGGTCCCGGCTGTCCGCGATGAAGCGATAGGCCTGCAGCAACCCGGCGGGCCCGACGAACTTGTCCGGGTTCCACCAGAACGACGGACAGGAGGTCGAGCAGCACGCGCAGAGGATGCACTCGTAGAGGCCGTTTAGCTCCTCGCGCTCCTCGGGCGATTGCAGCCGCTCGCGCTCCGGCGGCGCCTCGTCGTTTACGAGGAACGGCCTGATGGAGTGGTACTGATTGAAGAACTGCGTCATGTCGACGATCAGGTCGCGAACGACGGGCAGCCCGGGTAGCGGGCGCAAAACCACCCGCTCGGGCAGGTCGGCGATCTTCGTGATGCACGCCAGCCCGTTCTTGCCGTTGATGTTCATCGCGTCCGAGCCGCAAACGCCCTCGCGGCAGGAACGGCGAAACGACAGCGAATCGTCCTGCGCCTTGATGCGCACCAGCGCGTCGAGCAGCATGCGGTCGGCGGGCTCCAGGCGCACCTCGTAGTCCTGCATGCGCGGACGTTCGTCTTTGTCGGGATCGTAGCGATAGATGGTGAAACGCATCAGTAGGTCCGTACCTTGGGTTCGAAGGTGTCGACGGAAAGCGGCTTGAGGTGCACCGGCTTGTACTCCAGGCGGCTGCCCTCCTTGAACCAGAGGCTGTGCTTCAGCCAGTTCTTGTCGTCGCGCTCGGGATAGTCCTCGCGCGCCTGCGCGCCGCGGCTTTCCTGTCTCGCCTCGGCCGACACCACGGTCGCCATGGCCGTCTCGACCAGATTGTCGAGCTCGAGCGCCTCGACGCGCGCGGTATTGAAGACCTTCGACTTGTCCTGGATCGAAACACGCTCCGCGCGGGCGGCGATCTCCTTGACCCTCTTCACGCCCGCCTGCAAAAGCTCGGGAAACCGGAATACGCCACAGTGCGCCTGCATGACCTTCCGCAAATCGCTCGCGACTTCGGCCACGCGCTCGCCGCCGGCTGCGGAGTCGAGCCGCGCCAGGCGCGCGAGCGAGCGCGCCGCCGCGTCCTTGGGCAGTTCCTTGTGCGCCGCCGGCATCCGGCGCAGGTCCGCGATCGCCTGCTCACCGGCCGCCTTGCCGAACACCACCAGGTCGAGCAGCGAATTGGTACCGAGGCGGTTCGCGCCGTGCACCGACACGCAGGCGCACTCACCCACCGCGTAGAACCCCGGCACCACGCCTTCGGCATTTCCGCCACGCGGGGCCACGACCTGGCCGAGGTAGTTCGCCGGGATGCCCCCCATCTGGTAGTGCACGGTCGGCACCACCGGAATCGGCTCGCGCACGGGGTCGGCATTGGCAAACTTGATCGCGATCTCGCGGATGCCCGGCAGGCGAAGATTGATCACCTCCGGCCCGAGGTGATCGAGCTTGAGCAGCACGTAATCGCCTTCCGGGCCGCAGCCGCGCCCTTCCTTGATCTCCGTGGTCATGGCGCGCGACACGACGTCGCGGCTCGCCAGGTCCTTGGCGTTCGGCGCGTAGCGCTCCATGAAGCGCTCGCCGTCCTTGTTGAGCAGGTATCCGCCCTCGCCGCGCACGCCTTCCGTGATCAGCACGCCGGCGCCGGCGACGCCCGTGGGATGGAACTGCCAGAACTCCATGTCTTCGAGAGGGATACCGGCGCGCGCCGCCATGCCCAGGCCGTCGCCCGTATTGATGAAGGCATTGGTGCTCGCCGCGTAGATGCGCCCCGCTCCGCCGGTGGCGAAGATCGTCGCCTTGGCCTGCAGGATCATCACTTCGCCGGTTTCCATCTCGAGCGCCGTCACGCCGAGCACCGCGCCGTCTGCGTCGCGGATCAGATCGAGGGCCATCCACTCGACGAAGAACTGCGTGCTCGCCCTGACGTTCTGCTGGTACAACGTGTGCAACATGGCGTGTCCGGTGCGGTCCGCAGCGGCACAGGCACGCATCGCCATCTTCGAGCCGCCGTAATCCTGCGTGTGCCCGCCGAAGGGGCGCTGGTAGATCTTGCCGTTCTCCAGCCGGTCGAAGGGCATGCCCATGTGCTCGAGCTCGACCACCACCTCCGTCGCGCGCCGGCACATGTATTCGATGGCGTCCTGGTCGCCGAGATAGTCCGACCCCTTGACCGTGTCGTACATGTGCCAGTGCCAGTGATCCTCGGTCGAATTCGCGAGCGGCGCGGCGATTCCGCCCTGGGCGGCCACCGTATGCGAGCGGGTCGGGAACACCTTCGAGAGCACCGCCACCCTGAGGCCGGCGCGCGCCAGCTCGAGCGCGGCGCGCAGCCCGGAGCCCCCGGCGCCCACCACGATCGCATCGAACTTCCTCACCGCGAGCGCCACGCTCATCTCCACAGGATCTGGACGGTCCAGCCGAGGTAGCCGGCGATCGTGACCAGCACCAGCACCTGAGCGCTCAGGCGCACCCCGGTCGGCTTGACGTAATCCAT
>JBAUTZ010000387.1:0-8381 GCA_049582445.1 Burkholderiales bacterium | reverse complement strand
CCGCTGCGCGCCGCGCGTCGAAGCCCGACCAGTCCGCCGCCTGGAGCGCATCGGCGAGCACGCCTTCGAAGTCGCCGCAGTCGTACTCGAACCCCGTCGGGATGCGGTAGGGGAATGCGGTCTTCGGCACCAGGTTCCGGCGCCTGAAATCGGCCGGGTCCATCCCCAGTTCGTACGCCGCCTGGTCGACCAGCCGCTCGACGGCGTAGGAGCTGACCGGTCGCCCGGCGCCGCGGTAGGCCGCGGTCGGCACCGTATTGGTCACCGCAAGCCGTGCGCGCACGTGGATCGCCTTGACGTCGTACACGCCGGTCGCGACGTTTACCAGATTGACGGTGTTGACGAAGGTACCGGTAAACGCGACGTAGGCGCCGACGTTGCACAGGAAGTCGAAGCGCATGGCGAGAATGCGCCCGCCGGCGTCGAGCGCCATCTCGGCGTGATGCACGACGTCGCGCGCCTGCTCGTCCGCGAGGAACACCTCCGAGCGCGTACCGACCCACTTGACCGGCCTGCCCAGCTTCTTCGCCGCGATCAGTACCGCGCAATGTTCCGGATAGGCGTTGAAGCGCACGCCGAAACCGCCTCCGACTTCCTCCGCGATCACGCGGATCTTCTCCGGTGGCACGCCGAGCGCGGTGGCGATCTGTCCGCGCATCGCCGAGGCGCCCTGGGTGCAGGCGTAGAGCCGGTATACGTCGGCCGCCGTGTCGTACATCCCGGTGCAGACGCGTGGCTCCATGGGATTGCCGACCACGCGGGTATGGTAGGCATCGAGCGTCACCACTCGCGCCGCACGGCCGAACGCCGCATTGGTCGCGGCCTCGTCGCCGCCCGCGAAATCGAGCAGAACGTTTTCGCGGATGCCCTCGTGCAGCAACGGCGCACCCGGCGCAATCGCGTCCCGCGCGCTGACGACCGCCGGAAGGTCCTCGTATTCGATGAGCACCGCCTCGGCCGCGTCCTGGGCCAATGGCTTCGACTCGGCGATGACCAGCGCCACCGGTTCGCCGACGTGGCGCACGCGCCCCTGCGCCAGCGCCGGGCGGTGAATCTTGGGCTGTTCCGAGCCGTCGCGTCCCTTCACCGGCGCGGCCGCGGGCAAGCCCTGTGCGCCGGCCGCGGCGACGTCCTCTCCGGTAAGCACGGCCACGACGCCCGGCATCGCCAGGGCGGCGCTCGCGTCGATGGAGACGATCCTGGCGTGGGGCCGGTCGGACCGCACGAAATGACCGTGGGCCTCTCCCGGCAGATCCCAGTCGGAGACGTAGCGTCCCCGACCCTTCAGCATGCGTTCGTCTTCGAGCCTTCCCTGGGTACCGAAACTCTGCATGCCGCGATTCTACAAGCCGGCCGCGACGACCCGCATGCGGATACTTGAAACTGGGTTCAGGCGCGCGACAGCGCGATGAGAATGCTGCAGGGCGCGTAGTCGAGCAGGGAAGCGCCCACCGACCCCTTCCACCAGCGCGCTGCGAAGGACGTGTTCTGGTTGTGGCCGATGACGATCAGGTCGACACCGAGTTCCTTCGCCATGCGGCAGATCTCCTCCACCGGCTCCCCGACCGCCAGATGGCCGGCAGCGTTCTTGAAGCCCTTGTCCGTCAGGGAGCGAATGCCCTCGTCGAGCACCGCCTGGGTGCGCTTTTTCTCTTCTTCGAGCAGCTCCTCGGGAACGAATCCCTCGGTCAGGAACAGGCTGGGCGGCATGCTGGCGACCGCCAGCAGGTGGGTGTCCGCACCGAGGAAATTGGCCAGCTCGGCGCATTCGAGAAGTGCCCGCTTCCCGTCGTTCGACCCGTTGTAGGCGAGAAGGATCTTGCGATACTTCATATCGGGCTCCTTGCGTGACCGGGCTTGCGAAACGATTATAGCCTCAGGCTGCGACGGCGCGCCTAGCCGCTAGAATCCCCCCTTTCGGGACCCCGCGATGCTCGACGTCTCCCGCAGCGACCTGTTGGCCGGCGTAGCCGGCGCGGGGACCATGGGTCGCGGCATCGTTCAGGTACTCGCCCAGTGCGGCGTGCGCACGCTCGTGTTCGACGCGCTGCCGGGCGCCGCAGAGAGGGCACGCGCCGGGATTGCCCAGGCCCTCGGCAAGCTGGTCGAAAAAGGCCGCCTGAAGCAGCCCGATGCCCAGGCGGCGCTGGCGCGAATCGAGGTCGTCGATTCGCTCGCGGCGTTCGCGCCCTGCGACGTGGTGATCGAGGCCATCGTGGAAAGGCTCGATGCCAAGCGGGAGCTGTTCCGCGCCCTGGAGGGCGTCGTGAGCGAGTCCTGCATCCTTGCGTCCAACACGTCGTCGCTATCGGTCACGGCGATGGCGGCGGAGTGCGGCAAGCCCGGGCGCGTGGCCGGCTACCACTTCTTCAATCCGGTGCCGGTGATGAAGATCGTCGAGGTGGTCGACGGCGTGCTGACCGAGCCGTGGGTCGGCGAGGCGCTCACGGCGCTGGCGCGGCGCTACGGGCACACGCCGGTGCGCTGCAAGGACACCCCCGGCTTCGTCGTCAATCACGCCGGGCGCGCCTACGTTCCCGAGGCGTTGCGCGTGCTCTCGGAGGGGGTCGCGGATTTCGTCACCATCGACCGCATTCTGGTCGACGCGGCGGGCTTTCGCCTCGGCCCCTTCGGGCTGATGGACCTGGTCGGGCTGGACGTCACGCACGCCGTGATGCGCTCCATGTACCAGCAGTATTACGAGGAGCCCAAATACAAGCCCTCCTACCTGAACGAACCGCGCGTGGCCGCGGGCCTCCACGGGCGCAAGACCGGGCGCGGCTGGTATGTCTACGGCAAGGACGGCGTCGCGCAGCCGGTACCCGAGCAGCCGGTCCCGGAGGGCCGGCCCGACACGGTGTGGTGCGTGCCGGAATTGAAGGAACTGGCGAGCGCGCTCGGCGCACGGGTGGCGGCCGACCCGGCGCAGGCCGCGCTGTGCCTCGTGGCGCCGATCGGCAAGGACGCTACCGCCAGCGCGCTCGAGCTCGGGCTCGACCCGCAGCGCACGGTCGCGGTCGATCCGCTGTTCGGCTTCGGCAAGCGGCGCACGCTGATGACCACGCCGATCACGCGCCCCGAAGCGCGAAACTCCGCGCACGCTCTGCTCGCCGCGGACGGCGTGCCGGTATCGGTGATCCGCGACTCGGCCGGATTTGTCGCCCAGCGCGTCGTCGCGCACATCGTCAACGTCGGTTGCGACATCGTCCAGCAGCGTATCGCGACGCCGCAGGACCTGGACCGCGCCGTGATGCTCGGCCTGGGCTATCCGCACGGTCCGCTCGCCATGGGCGACGCCGTGGGCCCGGCCAAGGTGCTCGCGATACTCGAGGCCATGCACGATTTCTACAAGGAGCCGCGCTACCGGCCGAGCCCCTGGCTCACGCGCCGCGCCCGGCTCGGCGTTTCCCTGCTCACACCGGAGTAACTCACATGCTCGACGCCTACATCTACGACGGACTGCGCTCCCCAATCGGTCGGCACGCCGGCAAGCTCGCATCGCTGCGGCCCGACGATCTCGCCGGAGAGGTGATTCGCGAGGTCGTCGCGCGCAACCGGGTCGATGCCTCCGAGATCTCGGACGTGGTGCTCGGCTGCGTCACCCAATCGGGCGAAGACTGCCGCAACGTCGCGCGCTTCGCCGCGCTGCTCGCCGGCCTGCCCGCGGCCACGCCCGGGGTCACCGTCAATCGGCTTTGCGCCAGCGGCCTGCAGGCGGTCACCGACGCCGCACGCGCCATCACCTGCGGCGAGGGCGAGCTCTACGTGGCCGGCGGAGTCGAGAGCATGACGCGCGCGCCTTACGTCATGGCGAAGTCGGAGTCGCCATACAGCCGCGACGTCAAGATGTACGACACCACCATCGGCTCGCGCTTTCCCAACCCGCGCTTCGCCAAGCAGTACGGCGATTACTCGATGCCGCAGACCGGCGACAACGTGGCCAGGGAATTCGCGATCTCGCGCGAGCAGGCGGACGAGTTTGCGCTCGCCTCGCAGCAGAAGTACGCGAAGGCAGAGGCCGAGGGGTTCTATAAGGGCGAGATCATGCCGGTGTCGCTGGCCGCGAAGAAGAAGGACGCGCCGCCCACTGTGGTCGAGGCCGACGAGCATCCCCGGCGCGACTCGACGATGGACTCGCTCGCGCGGCTCAAGCCCCTGTTCGAGGGGGGCGTGGTCACGGCGGGCAACGCCTCCGGCGTCAACGACGGCGCCGCGGCGTTGCTCATCGGAAGCCGCGCGTGGGGCGAGAAGCACGGCACGAAGCCGATCGCGAAAATTCTGTCGGCGGCCTCGGCGGGCGTCGAGCCTCGCATCATGGGCGTGGGGCCGGCCTATGCCATCCCGCTCGCTCTGAAGCGCGCCGGGCTCGCGCTCAAGGACCTCGACATCATCGAGATCAACGAGGCTTTCGCCAGCCAGGTGCTCGGCTGCCTCAAGCTGATGGGCGTCGACGGCAAAGACCCGCGCGTCAACCCCAACGGCGGCGCGATCGCCATCGGCCACCCGCTCGGCTGCTCCGGAGCGCGCCTCGCGCTCACCGTCGCGCGCGAGCTGGGGCAAAGCGGCGGGCGCTACGCGGCGGTATCGCTGTGCATCGGCGTCGGCCAGGGACTCGCCGTGATACTGGAGCGCGTAAACTAGCCTCGAAGGAGGTCGCCATGAACGCCCCGCTCAAACCGACGCCGAAAGCCCGCTTCGTCTGGGACGATCCGCTGCTGCTCAGCGACCAGCTGACGGAGGACGAGCGCATGGTGCGCGACGCCGCCAACGCCTACTGCCAGGAGAAGCTCGCGCCGCGCGTGCTCGAGGCGTTCCGCCACGAGAAGACCGATCCCTCCATCTTTCGCGAGATGGGCGAGCTGGGCCTGCTCGGGCCGACCATCCCGACGCGCTACGGCGGGCCGGAGCTGAACTACATCGGCTACGGACTGATCGCGCGGGAAGTCGAGCGCGTCGACTCGGGATACCGCTCGATGATGAGCGTGCAGTCCTCGCTCGTCATGCTGCCGATCCTCGAGTTCGGCACCGAGTCGCAGCGGCAGAAGTTCCTGCCCAGGCTCGCCAACGGCGAGTGGATCGGCTGCTTCGGATTGACCGAGCCGAACCACGGCTCCGACCCCGGCTCGATGCAGTCGCGCGCCAGGAAAGTCGCCGGCGGCTACAGCCTCACCGGGGCGAAGATGTGGATCTCCAATTCGCCGATCGCCGACGTGTTCGTCGTCTGGGCCAAGGACGACGAGGGAGCGATCCGCGGCTTCATCCTCGAAAAGGGCATGAAGGGCCTGTCGGCCCCGGCGATCCACGGCAAGATCGGATTACGCGCCTCGATCACCGGCGAGATCGTCATGGATGCGGTGTTCTGCCCCGAGGAGAACGCATTTCCCGAGGTGCGCGGGCTGAAGGGGCCGTTCACCTGTCTCAATTCGGCGCGTTACGGCATTGCCTGGGGCGCGCTCGGCGCGGCCGAGGACTGCTGGCACCGCGCCCGGCAATACGTGCTGGACCGAAAGCAGTTCGGCCGGCCGCTCGCGGCGAATCAGCTCATCCAGAAGAAGCTCGCTGACATGCAGACCGAGATCGCGCTCGGGCTGCAGGGCTGCCTGCGCCTCGGGCGCATGAAGGACGAGGGCAGCGCCACGCCCGAGATCACCTCCATCCTCAAGCGCAACTCATGCGGCAAGGCGCTGGACGTCGCGCGCATGGCGCGCGACATGATGGGCGGCAACGGCATATCGGACGAGTTCGGCGTGGCGCGGCACCTGGTCAATCTCGAGGTGGTGAATACCTACGAAGGTACGCACGACGTGCACGCGCTGATCCTCGGGCGGGCGCAAACCGGCATCGCTGCGTTCGCCAACTAGCTAGCGTCCGGCGCCGGCGCCGAGCAGCGCTTCCTTGAGATCCTCGAGGGTGTAGGGCTTGGTGACGTAGGCGTCCATGCCGCTCGCCAGCGCACGTTCACGGTCCTCCGGCAGTGCGTTCGCGGTCAGCGCAACGATGTGGCTGCGCCGCGGCAGGGTACCGGCGCGTTCCAGCGAGCGGATGCGGTGCGCGGCCTCGCAGCCGTCGACGCCGCGCATGGTGCAGTCCATCAGGATCACGTCGTAGGGTTGAGCCTCGATCGCGCGTAACGCCTCCTCGCCGCCTTCGGCGACGTCGACCTCGGTCGCGAGCGTGCGCAGCAACGAGCTCCCCACCAGGGAATTGATCGGATTGTCCTCGACCAGCAAGACGCGCAGCGCAAGCCGCTCGCCGGACGGAACGCGCGCGCGCGCCTGTGCGTCCGGCTGCGCCGCCACGGGCAGAAACGCCGCCGTGAAGCTGAAGGTGGAGCCGCGGCCGGGCTCACTGTCTACCGAGATGGTGCCGCCCATCAGGCGCGCCAGCCGCCGTGAGATCGCCAGGCCGAGCCCGGTGCCGCCGAACTGGCGTTCGGCAGAGGTGTGAACCTGGAAGAAGGGTTCGAACGCCTTGGCGGCCGCGGCCTTGTCCATGCCAACCCCCGTGTCGGCGACCGCGAAGCCGAGCACGATGCGCCCCGCGGGCCGCTCCTCGCCGAACACTTTCACGGACACGTCGACGCGGCCCGCGGAGGTGAACTTGACCGCGTTGTCGCACAGATTGAGCAGCACCTGCCGCAGGCGCAGCTCGTCTCCCTGGACGTACTGCGGCACGTCGTGCTCGATGCGCACGCTGAAATCGAGCCCCTTCGCCGCTGCCTCGTCGGCAAAATGGCGCTGCACGCCCGCGACGGTCTTGCGAACGTCGAATTCGGCATCCTCGAGCTTGAGGCCTCCGGATTCGATGCGCGACAGGTCGAGGATGTGATTCACGAGCGACAGCAGCGCCTGGCCCGAGCGCTCGATCATGTCGACGCCTTCGCGTTGCTCGGCGTCGAGCTCGGAAAGGCTGAGCAGCTGCGCCATGCCCAGCACCACGGTGAGCGGCGTGCGCAGCTCGTGGCTGACGTTGGCGACGAACTGCGACTTGGCGCGGTCCGCAGATTCGGAGCGGTCCTTGGCGCGCTGCAGCTGGTCGATCAGACCCTCGCGCTGCAGCTGGGCGATGAGCAGCGATACCGTGGCGAGTTGCGCCCGCACGCCCATCCAGATCATCACCACCGCGTAGACGACGCAGCCGACCGCGATCTCGAGCCTGAGGTCGGCCGTCGAGACGAACGCGAGGTAGCCCACGAAGCTGCCTAGAAACACGGTCACCAGCCCCGCCTGGCCGGCGGCGAAATAGCGGTTCGTGGTCACGCCGAGCAGCGGTACACCGACCAGGATCGCTCCCGCCACCAGTTGCAGCAGAGGGTGGTCCATCGTCGCGAGCCAGACGGCGACCCAGGACCAGAGCAGCCCGCCGACGATCACCATGCCGTTCATGCGTACGGCCCAGACGCGGGCGCGCGCGACGCGGTTCCCGTCCGCGCGATAGGCCTGCGCGAGCCAGGCGCAACAGCCGGCGAACGCGGTTTGCAGGGTCACCCACAGGTAGAGCTCGTCAACCGGAATGCTGTTGCGCAGCACCCAGCCGAGGCTCAGCGCCCCTACGACGATGAGGAACGCGATGGGCGGGATCTCGTCTCGCGCGCCGGAGACGCGCTCGTGAAATACCAGGTCTGCGAGGGATTGCGGCGCGGAATCGGCTCCGGCGGCTGCCGGTGCCAACGCGGACTTCGCGGCCAGGTTCATCTTGGTTTCCTTCCCCAGTCCGCAGCGATTGCACGGACGCGACAGTGTCGGCTGGCGGTCGCCAAGCGTCTGTAAGCCCTTGTAAGAGGACGGCACTTTGTTGCAATGCGGTCGCGGGATAATAGGCACCCCATGACGCACCTGTCCGCCCTCGTCCTGAGCGCCGCCCTGGTTGCGCTGGGCCCGGCCGCCCGGGCGGCCCCGCCTGCCGCCGGGCTGCCGAACGCCGTTTTCCTGGTGGCCAAGCCGACCCTGCGCGACCCGAATTTCCGCCGGACCGTGGTCCTGGCGACCCGAACGCCCGACGGGGGAACCGTTGGCGTAATCCTCAACCGGCCGACCCCCTTCAAGGCCGCCGACATCCTGCCGCCGGATCTGGAGGCCGCGAACTACCGCGGGCCGGTGTTTTTCGGGGGTCCCGTCCTGACGCGGGCGATCGTTGCCCTATTCCAGGCCGCCGAAACGCCGTCCGCGCCCGCGTTCCACGTGCTGCCCGGGGTCTACCTGACCATGCACCCCGACAACATCAAGGAACTGCTGCGGGCGCCGGACCGGCGCTACCGGCTGTACATCGGCTTTTCGGGTTGGCAGGAGCAGCAACTGGAGAGCGAGCTCGAGCGCGAGGACTGGTACGTCATGCCCGCCGATGAGGAAGCGATGTTCCGCGACGACACCAGCGGGCTATGG
>JBAUTZ010000386.1:0-4360 GCA_049582445.1 Burkholderiales bacterium | reverse complement strand
GCTGAGGACCGCGGCCCCCGCGCGGCTGAAGGTTTCGGCCTGCACCGGCGCGCTGCTGCTGGGCGCGGCGGGCTTCCTGCGCGGCCGGCGCGCGACCACGCACCCGAGCGCGTACGAGGAACTGGTGCCTTACTGCGCGACGGTGGTCCGCGAGCGGGTGGTCGACGAAGGTGACGTGATCACGGCGCGTGGTGTTTCATCTGCGATCGACGCGGGCCTGCACGTGGTGCAGCGGCTCGCGGGCACGGAAGCTCGCGAGCGGATCGCCGCGCAGATGGACTACCCGTACCGCTGGAACCCCTGAGGTTCGCGCCGCGCCCTAGCGGGGCTTGTAAGCCTTGCCCCGACGCTTGCCGCGGTTGGGCGAGCCCTTGCGCTTTTCCGTGCCGAAACTGAAGCTGTTGTCGCCTGCGGCCTTGGCCGCCTCGCGCATGCGCTGCTCGGCGATGGTTTCGCGCTCTTTTGCGGCGCCGGTCTTGCGTTTCATGGCAACTCCGTAAGGTCTGATGTATCGAGGGGCGCCATGTTACCCGATAATTCCGCTACGGCATGAACGCTTCCCAGGAATCCGGAGGGCTTGCGGTCGAGGCAGCCACGCTCACGCGCCGCTTCGGCGCCTTGACGGCGGTCGACCGCATCGACCTGCAGGTCCGGAGCGGCGAGATCTTCGGGCTGCTCGGCGCCAACGGCGCGGGCAAGAGCACCATGATGAAGATGCTCACCACGCTGCTCCCGCCCACCTCGGGTTCGGCGCAGGTCGGCGGCTTCGACATCGCGAAGGCCGCGGCGGAGGTGAGGCGGCGCATCGGCTACGTGCCGCAGCTGCTCTCGGCCGACGGCGCGCTGACCGGCTACGAGAACCTGCGCCTGTCGGCGAAGCTCTACGGCCTGCCGCGCGCAGAGCGCGGCGCGCGCATCGCCGACGCGCTCGGCTTCATGGGCCTGGCCGACTCGGCGGGAAAGCTCGTCCGCACCTACTCGGGCGGCATGGTGCGGCGCCTCGAACTCGCGCAGGCGATGCTGCACCGCCCGTCGATCCTGTTCCTCGACGAGCCGACGATCGGCCTCGATCCCATGGCGCGCCACTCGGTGTGGGACCGGCTGCGCGACCTCAGGGGCGAATACCGCATGACGGTGCTCATCACCACGCACGACATGGAGGAAGCCGAGGCGCTATGCGACCGCATCGCGATCCTGCACGCGGGGCGGATCGCGGTGGTCGGCAAGCCCGGCGAGCTACGCGTCTCGCTCGGACCCGCGGCGACCATGGACGACGTATTCGCGCACTACGCCGGCGGCGGCATGACCGAGGGCGGCGATTTCGCCGGCACGGTCCGCACGCGCCGGACCGCGCGGCGCCTGGGCTGAGGGCAGGACGATGAACCGCTTCATCCGCGAGAGCGCAGCCGTGGCGCAGATCGAGCTGATCAAGCTCACGCGCGACCCGACCGAGCTCGTCTCGCGCGCGGTGCAGCCGGTGCTGTGGCTGGTGGTCTTCGGCCAGGTCCTGGCGCACGTGCACGGCATCTACACCGGCGAGATCGGCTACCTGGCGTTCCTCACTCCCGGAATCCTCGCCCAGAGCGTGCTCTTCAGCGCCATCTTCTACGGCATCGCGGTGATCTGGGAGCGCGACCTCGGCGTGGTACACAAGCTCCTGGTGAGCCCCGCACTGCGCAGCTCGCTCGTGTTCGGCAAGGCGATCTCGGCGGGCTTCCGCGGCCTCGTCCAGGCGGTGGTCATCTACCTGATCGCACTCGCCACCCACGTCACCCTGCGCCAGGACCCGCAGGCGATCCTCGGCGTGCTCGCCGCGGTGCTGCTCGGCTCCGGGATCTTTTCCACCTTCTCGCTCGTCATCGCCTGCGTCGTGAAGACGCGCGAGCGCTTCATGGGAATCGGCCAGGTGCTGACGATGCCGCTCTTTTTTGCGAGCAACGCCATCTATCCCCTGGACCTCATGCCTCCCTGGCTGCGCTTCATCGCGCAGGCGAATCCCCTCACCTACCTGGTCGACGCGCTGCGCGGCCTCATGATCCAGGGCGGCGAGAACGTGCACGGCTACGCGACGGATTTCGCGGTCCTGCTCGCGGTGTTCTGCGTGCTTCTGGCCGTCGCCGTGAAGCTCTACCCGACGCTGGCCGAGTGACCGTTGCCGCGCACCCGCTCGAAGTCGAGCGCCTCGGCGCGCGGTTCACCTTGAACGTTGTACGGCACGGAACGCTTGGTGGCATTCGTAATGTGATGTCCACAATCGACCAAGACCCTACAGTGGCAGGCTGCCGAATCGCTCGGAAGTTTAAGTCCGGAACATTTCTCGATTTTCGATCTGAGCCTAAGCGCTGCTCTTGGGCGTGCTACGACTCGATGCCCCCTCGCGCTCCCATCAAGAATCCCTCTCTCGCGCATTCGGGGTCGGGATAGGTGTAGAAACCCTGGCCCGTTTTGACACCCAACTCTCCGCGGCCAACCTTTTCCTCAAGCGCGATGGGTGGTTTATCCCGCGGGTCGCGCGACTCTTTGAAGTAAACCGTCTCGATCGCGTAAATGACATCGAGGCCTACGAGGTCCATGAGGAAGAAAGGGCCGTAAGTCATCCCGGTGAATACCATCCAGGCGCGGTCGATATCACGAAAGTCCACGAATCCGCCGGCCCACAGGTAGAGCGTCTGCCGCTTCACGGCACGCCACACGCTGTTGAAGCAAAACCCGAGGATTTCCTTCCGCACCTGCAGCGGGACGCAGCCGACCGAGCGCACGAAGTCGCGCGCCGCCGACAGCGATTCCTCTGAAGTCCGCGTCCCGCCCATGAGGTCGGCCATGTTCATGCCGACCGCCGGCTGATAGAAATGAATGTTGAGACACTTCTCCGGCCGCCGCGTCGCGCTTTCGATACGGGAGATTGGAATCGAAGAACTGTTGGTGGCAAGGAGCGCCCTGGAGGGGGCGAGCCGGTCAAGATCGGCAAAGACCTTGCGTTTGATCTCCAGATCTTCCGGGACGACTTCAATGACCAGGTCGGCCTTCCCAACCGCGCTCGCAAGATCGTCGTAGAGTTTCACTTTGTGCGCGTGCCGCTCCCACTCCGCGACGGGAAATGTGGGGCCTTTTCGCGTCATCTTCATTGCGGCGCGTACCTTGGCCTGCATGCTTCTGAACATGGAAGGATCCGGATCGTATCCGCTGACCTCGTAGCCGTACGCCGCGGCCTGGATCGCAATCTGCGTCCCCAGCGTCCCCAAGCCAACCACGCCGACTTTCTCTATCGCCCGCATCTTTCGCAGTCTATATCGATCACTTGTTTGTCTTGCAGAAGACTCTGGCGAAGAAGGCACCGATGTCGTTGTTGCGCGCGCGGCGGGCCTGGTGCTCCACTGCCTTGCGCACGGCAATAGGATCCTCGCGATAGAGTTCGAGAATGGTCGGCTGGTATGCCGTGATGATCGCGGTTCCCTCGCCGTTGAGCGGCATTGTGTCGCCGGTCTTCAGCATGTGATCTTTCCGATCGCCATGCTGGGTCAGCCACACGTCGCCGGAGCGCACGCGGACCGCCGCACCGCGCGCGGCGCCGAGCTTCAGCATTTCGCCGATCCCGAGTGCGAATTCTTGTACGCTCATGAGTTTTCTCCTGGTCTATTCGGGCCGGCAAGGTGCCGTTTTCCGTGGACCCATGATGGTCCGGCGGCGATGTGGGCGCATGAGGCTGCGGCCCCGGGACAGCGTGAAAACAGCTCGGGGCCGCGGGACAGGAGTCCCGGGTGGTCGCTATGGACGCTAGATCTTCCCCAAGCCGCTGTTGCGGGCGAGGACGATGGCCTGGGAGCGGGTTTCTACGCCCAGCTTGTCGAAAATGTGGGTGATGTTGTTGCGTACCGTCTTCTCTGCCAGCCCCAGATGCGCCGCGATCTGCGCGTTATCCAAGCCCCGCGCGATGCGCTCCAGCACCTTGCTCTCGCGCGCCGTGAGCTGCGCAAAAGTCCCTCCCTGGCCGGCGCCGGCCGGCCGCGGTACGAAGGCCTCCAGCTCCTCGAAGAACTGCCGGAACGCCGGCTCCTGGGAAAGCAGAATGTGGTTTTCCGTATCGAGAGGTACCAGTCGCGCGTTCGGAATGAGGCTGGCAAGTTGCACCCCCTCCTCGAACGGGACCCGTCGGTCGCCGCGAGCGTGCAGGATCAGTGTGGGACATCTCAGCCGCGAAGCGGACTCGCGCACATCGATCGCAAAAAGACTGCGGATGGTGCGCGCAGCGTTTTCCGGGGTTGCGGACTTGCGCTGCAACTCGCTCATGGAATTGAGCTGCTCCAGCGTCGCGTTAGGCACGAATTGCGTCGAGAACATCTGTCGGTAGGACGGATCATCC
>JBAUTZ010000385.1:0-4481 GCA_049582445.1 Burkholderiales bacterium | reverse complement strand
GGTCCTGCTCCTCGTTGCCGCAGCGAGCGGCGCCGACGTGCTCGTTCGCCTCGCTGCGGTTGCCGGCCTTGCCGGCGCGCTGGCGTACGGCTCTTTCTTCGTCCAGGTGCTCGCGCGCCTGAAGGAGTGACTCTCAATGGACTTCGAACGGCAGATCAGCAGGCGGCTGCACGAAGAGCATGTCGCGACCCTTGAGCTTTGGACGCGCGTCGAGCAGACGATCGGCAAGCGCGACGCCGCGCTCGAGGCGCTGCTCGGGCGCGCCGCGGCCGCGCTCGCCGACGAGGTTGCACGCCACTTTGACTTCGAGGAAAGCGAGCTCTTTCCTCGTCTTACCGATGCGGGCGAAGGCGACATCGCCGAGCTGCTCACCGAGGAGCACGACGTGATCCGCAGCGCGGCGACCCAGTTTCAGGACCTGTGCCACGCCCTGCGCACGGGCAGCCTCGATGCGCTTGGCTGGCAGCGGCTGCGGGTCAGCGCGCTCGAGCTCGCCGAGCGGCTCGTGGCGCACGTGCAGAAGGAGGAGATGTCGCTGCTTCCGGCGATCGAGGACCTGCTCGACGAGGAAACCGACTCGCAGTTGGCCTTGGCCTACGCGAGCTGAGCGTGAGCCTAGGCGAGATTCTTTACGAACGCCAGCCGCTGCGACGGGCCGAAGCCCGCGCGGTAGAGGAAGCCTAGCAAGTCGAAGTGCTCCTTCGCGACCACCGACTCGACGCGCTCGACGCGTAGCGCGCCGAGGTTGACGAAGAGCTGCGAAAGGAGCGCGCGGCCGACTCCGGCGTGCGCGAAATTGGGATCGACGCCGATGGTATCGACGACCGCGACCGGCTCGGCGCGGCCGAAGTCGCCGTAGTCGGCGGTAGCCATCAGGTAGCCCGCGGTGGTGCCGTCCTTGTGCGCCACCAGCGAAATGCGGATGGCGGATTCGTTGAGCGCCTCTTCGAACTTGCGGCGCATGTACGCGCTGCGGTCGTGTCCCGTGAGCCGCCGGTCGATGCGGATCACCGCCTCGACGTCGGCTTCAGCGAGCGAGCGCACGTCGGCGAGGTCGCGCGCCAGGTGTTCGAAGTCGTTCGGCGCGGTGGCGCCGTAGTCGTTTCGGTCGCCAGGCCGGTCGCGCTCCTCGATCACCACCGGCTCCTCGTCGCCCGACCCGAGCGTCGCGTCGGCGAGCCGGCAGTCGACGACGTGGTTGCTCCCCAGCCGATAGCCGGCCGCGTCCAGGAAGCCGAGCATCTGGTGATCGCGCCAGCTCGCGCCGGTGCGCATCTCCTTCAGTCCCCCTCGCCTCGATGCGGCCTCGATCGTCTGCTCGAGCGCGAGCCCGATGCCGCGGCCGCGCGCCTCGGGCTTGACGCCCACGACCTCGAGCCGCATCGCGGGCTCGATGCGGCCGAACTCCCCCTCGAGCACGCGGCCGAGCACGTAGCCGGCGAGCGCTCCCCGTTCGTCGACCGCGTACTGCGCATGTAGTTTCGGCTCGCGCAGCGCCATCGCCAGCCGCCGCTCGAAATAGCTGCGGCGCGTCCGCCCGGTGATCGAGCCGTCGATAGCGACCACCGCGTCGAGATCGCCCGCCGTGAGCGGCCTTGGTCTGATTTGCATGGGTCGGCGCTCAGCCGTGCAGGCTCTGGTACTTTTCCATCAGCTGCTCGGGCGTTTCCGCGTAATCCGGGTTCTGCACGATGCAGTCGGCCGGGCAGACCAGCTTGCACTGCGGCTCGTCCTCGGCACCGACGCACTCGGTGCACTTCATGGGGTCGATGACGTAGATCGGGTCGCCGACGCTGATCGCCTCATTGGGGCACACCGGTTTGCAGGCGTCGCAGGCGGTGCAGTTGTCGTTGATCAACAGTGCCATTTCTTGTCTCCGTAAAGATTCAGGCGGCCGCCTTCTCCTGCAGCGCCTTGAGCTTGTCGTGGCGGAACGCGCCCCACAGCGCCGCGCCAATCGCGCCGGCGTAGATCGAGTCTGGATGGTTGACGGTGTCCAGTCCCGTGATCTTCTCGTTGACCAGCTCTTCGCGCAGCGCGGCGAGCAGACCGGCGTCGAGCGCCAGGCCGCCGGTGAGCAGCACCGTGCCGCTCTTGATGCCGGTGACCTTGAGCAGCTTCACCAGGCGAGACGCCATGGAAATGTGGATCCCCTTCAGGATGTCCGGCGTGGGAATGCCGCGCGAGACCATGTTGATGACGTCGGTCTCGGCGAGCACCGCGCAGATCGAGCTGATCTTCTCAGGCGTCTTGGCGGCCTTCGACAGCGGCCCGATCTCCTCGACCGCGACGCCGAGATAGCGCGCGATGTTCTCCAGGAACTGGCCCGAGCCCGAGGCGCACTGGCTGGTCATCTTGTAGGACAGCACTTTGCCGCGTTCGTCGATGTAGATGGCGCGGCCGTTCAGCGCGCCGATGTCGACCACCGCGCGCGCATCGGGCCGCAGGAAGATGCCGCCGCGCGCATGCGTGGTCATCGAGTAGAAGTGCCCGGTGGCGAATTTCACGTTCTCGCCTTCGCCGGTGGTGGCCACGTAGTCGACGTCGCCGGGCTTTAGTCCGGCTTCTTCGAGCACCTCGTCGTAGCCGGCTTTCGCGAGCTGCATGTTGTCGCGCCGGCGGATGCGCTCGCAGCGCCTGGCGAGCCATTCGCTCCTGGCGTTCGCGCCCGAGCCGTCGGTCCTGAACAAGGTCGTCTTGACGACCCCGGAGCCGATATCGATGCCGATGGTGTGGATCATTGCCTCGCCTCCACGGTCTTGCCCTCCTCGATCACCGCGCGCCAGGCGAAGGTCGCACCGCCTAGCGCGCCGGTGTAGATAGAGTCGGGGTTGATGTTGAGCGTCACGTCGCCGTAGTTCTCCTTGACGAGCTCCATGAGCGCTTTCACCGCGGCCTCGTTTTTCGCCACGCCGCCGGTGAAGGTGAATTGGTCGCGGATGCCGCCGGAGCGCGCCAGGATCGACATGGCGCGCAGGATGATGGCGCGATGCAGCCCCGCCATGATGTCCTCGCGCTTCTCGCCGAGCGACAGGCGGTCGCGCAGCTCGGCGCCGGCGAACACCGTGCAGGTCGAATTGATGCGCACCGTCTTGGTGGACTTCATCGCCAGGGGCCCGAGCTCGTGCAGGCCCATGTTCATCTCGTCCGCGATGTAGCCGAGATAGCGCCCGCAGCCCGCGGCGCAGCGGTCGTTCATCTGGAAGCTCTCGACGATGCCGTGCGTGTCGACCTGGATCGCCTTGGTGTCCTGGCCGCCGATGTCGAGCACTGTGGCGGTGTGCGGGTACATCACGTGCGCGCCCAGGCCATGGCACAGGATCTCCGAGCGGATGTGCTCCTTCGAGAACGGCAGCCGGGCGCGGCCGTAGCCGGTGCCCACCACGTAGGCCTCCTCGAGCGCCGTATCGAGCACGCCCTTTATCGGGGCGCGCACCGCATCCTGCGTTTTCGAATCGTTTGTCAGAATCGAAAAGGTCCGGTCCAGGGCAGCAAGCAGGTGGCGCTTGATCGAGTCCCCGTAGACGCGGTTCTCGACCTCGATGATCGAGCGGTCGAAGACGTTGAGCAGCATGTCGTAGCGCACGCCCGCTTCCTTGGCGACCGCCTCGCCCACCGCAAGGTAGCGGCTGCCGGCGATGTCGCGGAAGAAGTCCGACTTGCGCTTCGCGCCCGGCGCGAACAGTTCCGGGGCTTCTGTCTTCAGGAGAGAAAAAGTCCTATCAAGGGCGAGGGCGACCCCTTTCTCGGCATCGCCGAAACGGGTGCCCTCGGCGTTGCGCCGGCAGGTGGCCTCGAGGTCATCCAGCTGCTCGAGGAACTGCTCGAGCCGGAAGTGGCGTTCGAGCTGCCCGAGGAAGTCCTCCAGCCGGCCATTGAGCGCACCCGATCGGGACAGCGCCTCGCGAAACAGGTGGAAGCGCGCGTTGACGAGTGCTTCCTGCTTGGCAATCGCCGCCGCCGTGTCGTAGTTCGAGCGCGAGTTCGTAATGCCGCGCCCGAGGACGTTCTTCTGCTCGTCCATCACCACCGCCTTGGTGGTGGTCGATCCCAGGTCGATTCCAATAAAGCATCTCATGGTCAGTGCAGCGCCGCTGCGCGCTTTTGTTTGATCATTTGGAAATAGCTCTCGAGGCGGTTCTTGATATTCGCCGCCGAGAAGTAGCGCGGGTCTACCAGGTCCGATTCGATAAACGCCGCCGGCTTGCCGGTGCGCTTCTCGACCTCGCGCAGAATCAGCAGCTGCCCGGCGGAGAAGCTGTTGCAGCTCTTGATCGAGTTGATCAGCAGGCCGTCGGCCTGGTACTCGTCCATGTACTTGCAGATCATGTCGATGCGCTGCGGGAAATTAAGGTTGGTGTAGCAGCCCAGGCAGTACTCGGCGAGCGACTCGAGCGGGTGGTCGGGGTCGTGGCGAAAGCCGAAGTCGTACACCCCGCCGACTTTCGCGTAGGTCGAGGCCACCACCACCGCACCCTCGT
>JBAUTZ010000384.1:0-15361 GCA_049582445.1 Burkholderiales bacterium | reverse complement strand
AGGAACATGAGCTTGCGCACCAGCCCGGCGGCGCCCGCATAGTCGCGGCGCGCGTCGATCGCGTCGGCGAGCGCGCGCTCCATGGCGAGCCTCTCGGTGCGGAGCTCTCCGCGCAGCGCGTCGAGCGCGGCCGCATCCTTCGCGTCTCCGGCCCGCTCGAGCACCTCGCGCAGCTCCATCTGCTGCATCAGGAATTCCGGGGGCATGGAGGTGTTGGTTTCGAACGCGACGTCGACACCGTTCAGCTCGAGGAGGTACTTCGCGCGCTGCACCGGGCTCCTAAGCGTGCGGTAGGCCTCGTTGACGCGCGTGGTCCACTGCATCGACGCTCGCCGCTCGGCGTCGCCCGCGTGGGCGAAGCGGTCGGGGTGCACGCGCGCCTGGATACCGCGGTACGCGGCCTCGAGCGCCACGCTGTCCAGCGCGTAGCCCGGGGCAAGGTCGAACAGCTCGAAGTGATTCTGCATGTTTACCAATGACAAGGGGGCTTTCGCCCCCTCATCCGACGCCGCGCGGACGCATGCGCGCCCGTCAGACGTTGAACGATTCCCCGCAGCCGCAGGCGTCCTTGACGTTGGGGTTGTTGAACTTGAAGCCTTCGTTCAGCCCCTCGCGCGCGAAATCGAGCTCGGTGCCGTCCAGATAGGGCAGGCTCTTCGGGTCCACCAGCACCTTCACGCCGTGGCTCTCGAATTGCTGGTCCTCGGGGCCCACCTCGTCCACGAACTCGAGCTTGTAGGCGAGGCCCGAGCAGCCCGAGGTGCGCACGCCGACGCGCAGGCCCACCCCCTTGCCCCGCTTGGCAAGGAACGACTGGACGTGATTTGCCGCCTTTTCGGTAAGCGTGACTGCCATGGCCGTCAGGCGCTCGCCGCCTTTTTCTCCGGCGCCACGGCGGCGCCGTGCCGCTTCCGGTAATCCTCGACCGCCGCCTTGATCGCGTCCTCTGCAAGGATCGAGCAGTGGATCTTGACCGGCGGCAGCGCCAGCTCCTCGGCGATCTGGGTATTCTTGATGCTCGCGGCTTCCTCGAGCGTCTTGCCCTTCACCCATTCCGTGACCAGCGACGACGAAGCGATCGCCGAGCCGCAGCCGTAGGTCTTGAAGCGCGCGTCCTCGATCAGGCCATCCTTGCCGACCCGGATCTGCAGCTTCATCACGTCGCCGCAAGCAGGCGCCCCGACCATGCCTGTACCCACGCCCTCATCGCTCTTGTCGAACGAGCCCACGTTGCGCGGATTTTCGTAATGATCAATGACTTTATCGCTATACGCCATATGCAAGACTCCTCAGTGAGCAGCCCACTGAACTGAATTGAGGTCCACGCCGTCCTTGTACATCTCCCACAAGGGCGACATCTCGCGCAGCTTGGCCACCTTGGTGCGGATGTGGTCCACCGCGTAGTCGATCTCCTCGCCGGTGGTGAAGCGGCCGAGCGTGAAGCGGATCGACGAGTGTGCCAGCTCGTCGGACCGGCCGAGCGCGCGCAGCACGTACGAGGGCTCGAGCGAGGCCGAAGTGCAGGCCGAACCGGAGGACACGGCGATGTCCTTCACCGCCATGATCAGCGATTCGCCCTCGACGAAATTGAACGACACGTTAAGGTTGTGCGGCACGCGGCGCTCGAGGTCGCCGTTGACGAACACCTCCTCGATCTGGCGCATGCCGCCGAGCATCTTGTCGCGCATTGCGCGGATGCGCTCGTTCTCGGTCGCCATCTCCAACCTGGCGATGCGGAACGCCTCGCCCATGCCCACGATCTGGTGCGTCGGCAGCGTTCCGGAACGAAAGCCGCGCTCGTGCCCGCCGCCGTGGATTTGCGCCTCGAGCCGCACGCGCGGCTTGCGCCGCACGTACAGTGCCCCGACGCCCTTGGGACCGTAGGTCTTGTGCCCCGAGAACGACATCAGGTCGACCTTGAGCGTCGCGAGGTCGATCGGGCACTTGCCGGTGGCCTGCGCGGAGTCGACGTGGAACAGCACGCCTCTGGCGCGGCACAGCTCCCCGATCGCCGGGATGTCCTGGATCGTGCCGATCTCGTTGTTCACGAACATGATCGACACGAGGATGGTGTCGGGACGGAACGCTGCTTCGAGCTTCGCGAGGTCGAGCAGCCCGTCGGGCTCGGGATCGAGGTAGGTGACCTCGAAGCCGCGGCGCTCCAGCTCGCGCATCGTATCGAGCGTCGCTTTGTGCTCGATCGTCATGGTGATCAGGTGCTTGCCCTTGGTCTTGTAGAACTCGGCCGCGCCCTTGAGCGCGAGGTTGATCGATTCCGTGGCGCCCGAGGTCCAGACGATCTCCTTGGCGTCGCAGCCAACCAGCGCCGCCACGTTGGCGCGCGCCTCCTCGACGGCTTCCTCGGCCTTCCAGCCGAAGGAATGCGAACGGCTCGCCGGGTTGCCGAAGTGCTCGGTCAGGTACGGAATCATCTTCTCGGCCACGCGCGGATCGACCGGCGTGGTCGCCGAGTAGTCGAGATAGATCGGAAGCTTCATGCGGCAACCGCCACCCGGGACTTGCCAGCGTCCTCGGCGGCGTGCCAGTGCAGCACCGCGACGTGCTTGCCGTTCTGGTGCGCCACCAGGTCCGCCAGGGTCACCGAGCTTAGATAGTCGTACATTTTCGCGTTCAAGGTGGCCCACAGATCGTGCGTCATGCAGCGCTTGTCGTCGAGACAATTTTCCTTGCCGCCGCACTGAGTGGCGTCGAGCGGCTCGTCGACCGCGCAGATGATATCGGCCACGGAAATTTCCTGCATCGCCTGGGCCAGGTTGTACCCGCCACCCGGTCCGCGCACGCTGCTCACCAGCTTGTGGCGGCGCAGCTTGCCGAACAGCTGCTCCAGGTATGACAGCGAGATGTGCTGGCGCTCGCTGATCGCCGCAAGCGTCACCGGCCCGCGCGTCTGGCGCATCGCCAAGTCGACCATCGCCGTCACCGCAAACCTGCCCTTCGTCGTAAGTCTCATGTTCGCCCCGGTCTCAATACCCGATAAAGGTGCTCAAGTATAGCAAAATCCGACAAATTCAATCAACTATTATTTCTTCAACTGATCAACTACTTGACGGCACGCAGGGATTCGGGCTTGCCGGCCTCCGCCTCGTGGCGCGCCAATTCCAGTTCGAGCTGGCCGAGCTTTTCGGTGAGCGCTTTGAGGGATTGATCGAGTTCGTGTGAGTGCTCGACCAACGTCTGGATCGCCTTCGAATACGGATCGTCCTGGTTCGCCACGACTGCGTACGCGGCAAAGCGCGCACCCTCTTTCGTCGGTCCGGCTTCGGTGATGCGGCCAGGTACCCCTAGCACCGTGGCGCCCGGCGGCACGTCCTTGACCACCACCGCGTTGGAGCCGATCTTGGCCCCATCTCCGACCGTGATCGGGCCAAGGATCTTGGCCCCGGCACCGACCACCACGCCTTTGCCGAGCGTCGGGTGGCGCTTGCCCTTGTTCCAGGTGGTACCGCCCAGCGTCACACCGTGGTACAGGGTCGTGTCCTCGCCGATTTCCGCGGTTTCACCGATCACGACGCCCATGCCGTGGTCGATGAACACGCGGCGACCGACCGTGGCTCCAGGATGGATCTCGATGCCTGTCAGCCAGCGCCCGACGTGAGAGGTGAAGCGGCCAAACCAGTGCATGCCGTGCGTCCAGAACCAGTGCGCGAGGCGATGGATCTGCAATGCGTGCAGGCCCGGGTAGCAGGTCAGCACCTCCCACGTGTTGCGGGCCGCCGGGTCGCGATCGAAGATGCTCGCGATGTCTTCACGCAATTGCTTGAACATGAAGGTCTTTCAGAGTCCTCGGGGTAAGAATGAGATGCTAAGTTGCCCGACTTAATTAGTCAACTATTTCCTCGGCCAGTTCCGCAGCAGCGCGCGCAGCAGACCCCGCAGGATATTGACCTCCTCGCGCTCCAGGACAACCCGCGAGAAGAGCCGGCGCCACCGTTCACGCAGCCGCTTGGGATCGGCGGGGTCGAAAAAGCCGCTCGTGGTGCCGGCTTCGTCGAGCTGAGCATAGAGACCCTCGACGTCGGCAATCGTGGCGAGCTTCCCGCGCTGCGTCGGCCGTGGTTCGCCCCCCTGCGCCATGTACAACTCGTAGGCCACCACCTGAACGGCCTGCGCCAGGTTGAGCGACGTGTAGCGCGGATCGGCCGGGATGTACGCCAGCGCCTGGCAGGCGAACATCTCCTCGTTGCTCAGGCCCGCGGTCTCGTTGCCGAACACGAACGCAACCGGCCCTTCGGCGGCGCGCGCCAGCGCCACGCCCGCGGCCTCGCGCACCCCCATCACGGAGGGCGACCATTCGCGCGGCCGCGCGCTGAGCGCGAACGCGGCGACGCAGTCGCCGATCGCCTCATTCAGCGCGGCGTGCACCCGCGCGCGGGCCAGCACGTCGGTGGCGCTGCTCGCCAGCCACTCCGCCTCCGGAGCCGGGTAGCGCTCGGGCGCGACGAGACGCAGATCCGTGATTCCCATCGTCTTCATCGCGCGCGCCGCCGATCCGATGTTGCCCGGATGGCTGGGCCGGCACAGCACGACGCGAATCATTTCGAGTCGCGCAGTCATGCGCGCAGTTTACTCAGATTAAAATGCGTGCTCCCATGCACCCGATCCTGAACATCGCGATCAAGGCGGCGCGACGCGCCGGCGCGGTCATCAATCGCGCCTCGCTCGAGGGCGCGCCTCTCGAAGTCCGATCCAAGAAGGTCAACGATTTCGTCACGCAGGTGGACAAGGGCGCGGAAGCGGCCGCCATCGAAGTGCTGCGCAAGGCCTATCCCGACCACGCGATCCTCGCCGAGGAATCGGGCGCCGATGCCGGCAGCAAGAAGAGCGAGTACCGCTGGATCATCGACCCGCTGGATGGGACCACCAACTTCATTCACGGTTTTCCCCAATATTGCGTGTCGATCGGGGTGCAGCATCGCGGCGCGCTTGCACACGCGGTCGTGTACGACCCCGCCAAGAACGAGCTGTTCACCGCGTCCAAGGGGCGCGGCGCATTCCTAAACGACCGGCGGCTGCGGGTCACGCGCTGCGCTCAGCTGCGCGACGCGCTGGTCGGCACCGGATTTCCGTTCAAGGAGCTCACGCGCCTCGACCTGTACATGAAACAGCTGCGCGCGCTCATGCCGGCGTGCAGCGGGGTGCGTCGCGCGGGTGCCGCGGCGCTCGACCTCGCCTATGTGGCTGCGGGCCGGCTCGACGCATTCTGGGAAATGGGCCTTGCGCCCTGGGACATGGCCGCGGGCGCGCTGCTCATCCAGGAGGCAGGCGGCCTGGTGGGCGACCTGCAAGGCGAGCAGACCTATATGGAATCCGGCGACATCGTAGCGGCAACGCCGAAGGTTTTCGCGCAGCTGCTCGACGTGCTGAAGGGATGAGCCGGGTCCTCGTCTGGGATCTGCCGACGCGGGTGTTCCACTGGCTGCTGGCGTTCGCGTTCTTCGGCGCCTATCTGAGCTCGGACGACGACTGGCTGGTGACGCACGTCGTGCTGGGCTACACGGTTCTCGGCTTGATCGCCTTCCGCCTCGCCTGGGGGCTGGTCGGCACGCGCTACGCGCGCTTTGCGTCGTTCACCTTCGGCTCGCGGCGCGTGCTCGCCTACCTGCGCTCGCTCGCCACGCTGCGTCCGGAGCACCACGTCGGTCACAATCCGGCAGGGAGCTGGGCGATCTGGGCGCTGCTTGCACTCGGGCTCGCGAGCGCGGCGAGCGGCTGGATCGCCCTGCAGACGCGCTGGCACTGGCTCGAGGATCTGCACGAAGCAGTCTCCAACGCCATGCTCGCGGTGGTGGGACTGCATGTCGCAGGCGTCGTCGTGAGCAGCCTGCTGCATCGCGAGAACCTCGCGCGCGCCATGGTCGACGGCTACAAGGACGGCCATCCGGAAGACGGCATTCGCGGCAGCGTGTGGGTGGTGGGCGTGCTGCTCGCGGCGCTGGTCGCCGGCTTCTGGACCGCCGCGTGGCGCGGCGACCTGCCCGCCGTCACGCGCCCAGCGGCCGAGCGGGCGCACGAGAACGAACGCTGAGCGTGCGCCCTAGACGTAGCTCCGGTACGCGGGCTGGTACATGTGCGATGTGATGAACGCGGGAAGATCCGCGGGGCGCGGCACGCCGGCGAGCCCGCGGGAAAAAGCCACTTCGGCCACCGCGGCCGCGATGCGAGCGGATACGTCCCGCACGCGTGCAAGCGGCGGGTACAGGCTGCCCTGCTCCAGATCCTGCGGCGTAACGAGATCGGCGAGGGCACGTGCGGCCGCGAGGAACATCTCGTCTGTGGCGCGGCTCGCGCGAGCGGCTACGAGCCCGAGCCCGACGCCGGGGAAGATATACGAATTGTTGCCCTGGCGCGGCACGTGCGTGCGTCCACCGAGAGTGACCGGGTCGAACGGGCTGCCGCAGGCAAACAGGGCCCGACCTCCCGTCCAGAGATAGGCTTCCTGCGCCGTGCATTCGGATTGCGAGGTCGGGTTGGACAACGCAAACACGATCGGGCGCTCGTTCATGCGCGCCATTTCCTCGAGCACTTGGCGCGTGAAGGTCTTGCCGACCGCGGCGACTCCGACGATCGCGGTTGGCTTGAGTGTCCTGACCGCGGACGTGAAGTCCGGCAGCTGCGGGTGATCGTGCGCATAGGGCCGCTTGTGCTCGCCGAGGTCGGCGCGGGACTTCACGACCAGCCCTTTCGAATCGACCAGCCAGCAACGTTGCCTCGCTTCAACTACATTCAGGCCCTCGCTCGCCATCGCCGCCACGGCGAGGTCGCAGATGCCCGTGGCCGCCTCGCCCGCTCCGAGGAACAGCAGCCGCTGCCCGGAGAGCTTGCCGCGCGTGACGCGCAGGGCCGAATAAAGACCCGCCAGGGCGACACTTGCGGTTCCCTGGATGTCGTCGTTGAAGCAGCACATCCGCTCGCGCCAGGTGTGCAGCAGGCGGAAGGCGTTCAGGTTGGCGAAGTCCTCGAACTGCACGACCACGCCGGGGAACACTGCCTGCGAAGCGCTCATGAATTCCTCGACCAGCGCGTCGTAATCGGGGCCGCGCAGGCGGGGCTGCTTCAGTCCGATGTAGAGCGGATCGTTCAGGAAGGCGGCATTGTTGGTTCCGACGTCGAGCATCACCGGAAGCGTCGAGGCCGGATGGATTCCCGCGCACGCGGTATACAGCGATAGCTTTCCGACCGGGATTCCCATGCCGTTGGCCCCGAGGTCTCCCAGACCGAGGATGCGCTCGCCGTCGCTGACGACGATGATCTTCACGTCGCGCGTCGGCCAGTTGCGTAGCACCGCGGCGACGCGGCCGCGGTCGGTGGCCGAGACCCACATGCCGCGCGGGCGCTGGAAGATGTGCGCGAAGCGCTGGCATGCGAGCCCGACGGTCGGCGTGTAGATGAGCGGCATCATCTCGTCGGGATGGTCCATCACCACGCGGAAGAACAGCGTCTCGTTGCGGTCGTGCAGCGCGTTTAGGTTGACGAACTTGTCGAGATCGCTCGGCAGCTTGCGCAGATTGTCGAGCACCCGCGCCACCTGCTGGTCCTGGGTGATCACCGCCGGGGGCAGCAGCCCGCGCAGCCCCAGCGCATCGCGCTCGGCGTCGCTGAACGCGGTGCCCTTGTTCAGCAGCGGGTCGCGCAGCAGCTCGGGCCCCGTGGGCAGGCGCGCCTCACCCGCGCCGGGATTCGGTTGAGCGGCCATACGGAAATCCTCCTTCCTCTAGCCCGCATGCTGCCCCCCTGGCGCCGGCACCCATTGACGAAGATCAACCTTGCTTCCTCACTGGGGGACGATGACCATCCACGATACGCCGAAGCGGTCAGCGACCATGCCGAAGCACGGCGAGAAGAATGTCTTGCCGAGCGGCATCTGCACCTGTCCGCCCTGTGCGAGCGCGCCGAACAGGCGCTTTGCATGGGCTTCGTCCTTCGCGTCGAGCGAGAGCGAAAAGCCCTGGAAGCTGGGCTTGCCCTGGCAGCGGCCGTCGGAGGCCATCAGGATCGCGTCGCCGATGCGCAGGCTCGCATGCATGATCTTGTTTTCGGAACCGGGCGGATGCATGCCGGGCGGCGGCGGCTCCGGGCTGTCCTTGATGCGCATCAGCATGGTCACCTCGGCGCCGAGCGCCTTCTTGTAGAACTCGATCGCCTCGTCGCAGCGACCTTCGAGGAACAGATACGGCTGAATTTGCATGGCGCCTCCTTTGCTCAGGTTGAAATCGCTAATCCGGAATGTCGGCCTCGACAAGCTTGGCCAGAAGGGTGAGCGATTCCTGCCAGCCGAGATAGCAGGCCTCGGGCGGTATGACGTCGGGCACACCTTCCTGCACGATGTTCAGCTCGGTGCCGACCGGTACCTTCTTCAAGGTGACCGTCACCTGCATTTCCCCTGGCAGGTTCGGGTCGTCGAATTTGTCCGTGTAGCGAATGCGTTCGTGCGGCACCAGTTCGAGATACGTTCCGCCGAACGAATGGCTTTTTCCCGTGGTGAAATTTGTGAACGACATCTTGTGGGTGCCGCCAGCCCTGGCGTCCAGGTGGTGAACCTTGCCGGTGAAGCCGTTTGGCGGAAGCCATTTGGCCATTGCGTCGGCGTCAAGAAACGCCCGATAGACTCTTTCAGGCGGCGCACGGAGCACGCGGTGAAGCCGGATAGTGTTCGTCGACATGATTCCCCTCACGTTCTGGTCAAGTAGGTTGCGAACTGGTCCATGGTGCCGCCCGGCCCTGCTTCATTCCCGCGCGCCGTGCTCGCGTATGCCATGTTCCCTCCGTCGGGGGTTCTAGTTGGTTTGCTGCAGGAAGCGATCCAGATTGGCAAAGGACTGACTCCAGCCGCGCTTATGGTCATCCCGCACCTTCTCGTCGAACAGCTGCTCGTGCGTGAACAGGAGCTCGGTGCTGCGGCCGATCGCCTTCAGCTCGATCGTCACGAGCGACTCGCGCTCGGGTGTGGTTCTGGGCCAGGTCCACGTGAACACTAGCTTGCGGCCCGGCACCACCTCGCGATAGACGCCGATGCACTCATGCGCCTGGCCGTCCGGACCACCGAAGACGATGCGGAAGCGCCCGCCGACGCGCACGTCGAGCTCGGCGAGGGAGACCGGCTCGCCCGAGCCTGGGCCCCACCAGCGCTTTACCGCTTCCGGCTCGGTCCACGCGCGCCAGACTTTGTCCGGGGCGACCGGGTACTCACGGCTGAGGTTGAGGAAGGGCTTTTCGCTGAGGCGGGCTTGTTCCATCGCTGCAATTCCTCCTGCTGATAGAGATAGCGGGCGAGCGAATCGAGCTTCTCGGTCCAGAACTTCTCGTAGCGCGACATCCACGTCGCGGCCTGCTTCATCGGCGCGGCGGAGAGCTCGCAGCTCACCACCCTCCCCTCCTTGGTGCGGGCGATGAGCCCGGCGTCCTCGAGCACGCGCAGGTGCTTCATGAAGCCGGGAAGCGACATCTCATGCTCGTTCGCGAGCTCGGTGACGGGCCGTTCCCCTGCCGCCAGAGACTCGAGCACGTGACGCCGGGTGCGGTCCGACAGCGCCGCGAACAGCGTGTCGAGCGCGTCTTCTGAATACTTAACCATGTGGTTTAGTATTCAGCGGGCAGCGGGATTTGTCAAGCACGGGCCGGCCGCCGAGCCGACATCATTGACGTATCCGATGTTTGAGGGGCACGATGCAGCCGGAATCGGGTCAAGAGTCAGCGCGCATCCACGATTGGCCGCGTGCAATTGGAAAGAGGTTAGAGCAATGGGCAGATCCACCGATCGCAATCTTCGCAACCGTAGGCGCAAGCAACAGATTGGAAAGAAGCTGCGGAAACAAAGAAAGCAGCAAAAGAAAACGCCACGCTGAGGCGACGCAGGCGTTTCATCAATTCGACCAAATCGCTCGCCAGCGTGCCGATCTACTCGGCACTGTCGTCGTGGGTTAACGTCAAACCACCGCTAAGGCGTATGCGCCGTCGTCGTTTCCGCGCCCCGCGCCGCGCATTGCGGGCGTTTTGGGCTTGGCCGCTCGGCATCCGGATCGGCATCTCCGTGCTCGTGCTGCTCGCGCTCTCCTTCGCGGTCAACTGGGCGTATCAGGTCGTCCGCAAGCCGGCGGAGCTGTTTTTCCCGGTGAGCGGCGCCCTCTCCAAGACGCCGGCGAAGACATGGCACCGGTACGAGCCGATTTTCCGTAGGTACTCAACCGCCACGATCACGCCGGAATTCCTGGCGGCGCTCGCCCAGGTCGAGGGTGCGGGTAACCCCGTGGCGCGTACGTACTGGCGGTGGCGCCTGACGACGGAGCCCTTCAAAGTCTATCGCCCGGCGTCGAGCGCGGTCGGGATGTACCAGATGACCGACGCGATGTACGGCGAAGCGAAGCGCTATTGCATCCGCGACCACGCCGTCGTCGAGGACGGGGCCTGGAACGATCTCGGTTCGTGCTGGTTCAATAGCCTGTATCTGCGCGTCGTGCCGAGCCACGCCGTCGAGATGACCTCGGCTTTCCTGGACCGCCGAGTCGCCGACACGCTCGCTCGTCACTCGATCGCGAGTGCCACGGTCCAGCAGAAGCAGAATTTGGCCGCCGTGATCCACCTGTGCGGCGCCGCGGCGGGCGATGCCTACGCCAAACGCAATTTTCGAGTAGCCGCTGGCCAGCGCTGCGGCGACCACGAGGTCAGCCGCTATGTAGCACGGGTAAACGACATGAAGCGCGTATTCGCCCGACTGGCGAATGACCGTTGGCGACCGCAAGCGCCGACCAGCTTCCCCGAGCTTTAGCCGGCATTACCTCGTAAAGGGGAGTGAAGCAGCCTCTTGCGGGCAAGCCACTTGCGCAGCTCCTCCAAAATGAGCATGCCCGCCCCCAGTGGAATGATGAAGGTCCAAACCTCCCCTCCAATGGGTCCCGTCCCTAGGAGAGAGTTTCCCCATGGGGTGTAGTTGATCAACAAGAGGATGGCAATTTCTAACATCACTCCAAGAATTATCAGCGGATTGCCAAGAAGCCCGGTTGAAAGGAACGAGCGGGTCGCGCTTCTGCACAGGAACACGTTGACGATCTGCAACACAACGATGGTACTCAAGCAGGCGGTCGTAGATTGCAGGTACACGGGATCATCAGCCGCCAGGTTCTCGCCATACTTCCATCCGGCGCTGTTGAGCACAAAGAAAAAGGCCGCCATGGCGGCAGCTGCCTCGATCAGGCCCAGGAAGATATAGGCGCGGAACGCCAGGGGCCAGTTCATCAGCCGTTCGCCATGCGGACGAGGCGGACGCAGCATGATGTTCGGGTCGGGCCGTTCGACGCCAAGGCCGAGAGAGGCAAGCGTGTCGGACCCCATGTCGATCGACAGCGCTTGAATCGGTGTCAACGCCAGCGGGATCTTGAACAGCAGGAAGCCAAGGTAAGGGATCAATTCGGCAACGTTGTGCACCAGGACATAAGTGAGGAATTTGCGGATGTTTTGGAATACCGCGCGTCCCTCCTCGACGGCGTTCACGATGCTGGCGAAGTTGTCGTCCAGCAGAACCATGTCGGCCGCCTCCTTGGCCACGTCCGTGCCGGCAATGCCCATGGCGATGCCGATATGCGCAGCCTTCAGCGCTGGCGCATCGTTGACGCCATCGCCCGTGACGGCCACGATCTGTCTCTTGTCCTTCAACGCCTCGACGATGCGCATCTTCGCGTCGGCGACGACCCGCGCAAAGATGACCTCCTCGGCGTCCAAGGCGAGCTGAAGCTGAATGACCGAGAACCGTCTGAGCTGCTCGCCAGTAATGACGGTCGGACTGTCGGACTTCACCAGCCCGATTTCGCGCGCGATCGCCGTGGCGGTCCGGGGGTGATCGCCGGTAACCATGATGACCTTGATCCCGGCGTCTTGGCATCTGCGGAGTGCTTCCGGCACTTCGGGCCGCGGCGGATCTTCCAGTCCCACGAGCCCGGCAAAAACCAGGTCCTCCTCCAATGTCTCCCGGCCATGACCCGCAGCCACCTTCCTGTAGGCGAAGGCAAGCACCCGTAGGCCCTGGTGCGCCATCGCATCCTGGACTTGCACGATGCTCGCCTTCTCATCGACGCCAAGGGGTCGAACCTTGCCGTCGATGAGAATGTGCTGGCAGAGAGGCAGCACCGACTCGGGCGCACCCTTGCAGTAAAGGACCGGACCTTCAGGCGCTTGGTGCAGAGTGGACAGCCGCATGCGGTCGGTGTCGAACGGGATTTCGTCCAACCTTGGATAAACGGGAAGCCCGGAATTGACCTGCAGCGCCATTTCCACCAGCGCGACTTCCATGGAATCACCCAGAAAGCCCGGCCTTTCATGGCCCCCCGTGTCCTTCAGATCGTGGCACATCCGAGCGGTCAGGAAGAAAGGCCGGTAGAGATCTGCGCGGCCTGGCGTTCCTTTTACCCCGGCAGGCGAATCGAAAGATCCCCCTAGATAGAGCCGCCGCACCGCCATGTTGCCTTGGGTCAGGGTACCGGTCTTGTCGGTGCAAATGACCGTCGTGGAGCCGAGCGTCTCGACCGAAGGCAGGTAACGGATGAGCACGTTGCGCTTGGCCATGCGCTGGGTGGCCAGCACGAGCGCCAAGGTCAAGGTGGGGAGCAGCCCCTCCGGCACCATGGCGACGATGATGCCGATCGCGAAAATGAAGGACTTCCAGAAAGGGATGCCGATCATCCAGCCGAGCGAGAAGAACAAGAGCCCAATCAGCACCGCGAGGATTGCGGTCAAGCGGCTCAAGTGCGCGATCTCCTTGCGCAGCGGCGATACCTCCTTCACAGCCGTTTGGGTGAGATGCGCGATCTTGCCGAATTCCGTGTACATCCCCGTGGCGAAGACGACCGCCTTGGCCTGGCCGGACACCATCGATGTGCCGGCGAGCACGACGTTCTTGCTGTCGATCAGGTCATCCGCCTGGGACGGCTCGGCTTCGCGCGCTTTTGGCAGCGATTCACCCGTGACGGCTGCGTTGTTGACTCGCGCGCCGAATGCCTCGATCAGCCGGCAGTCCGCGGGGATCTTGTCGCCCTGCTCCAGGTGAACGATATCCCCTGGCACCAACTGCTCCGCAGGCACCCGGGTAACCTTGCCCTCACGCAATACCTGGGCCTGTTGCGGCAGTAGTTTCCGCAACGCCGCAAGCGTTTGTTCGACGCGATACTCCTGCCAGAAGGAGAACAGCCCGCTTACAAGGATCACGGTCACGATGGCGTAGCCCACTTTCGCCATGTGTTGGCCGGGATCGCTCCATTCGACGAAGAAAGCGAGCCCTGCCGCAACCCATAGGATCACCGAAAAGAAAGTGGTGAATTCCCGAATGAGGCGCAGCCACAATGGTCCGCGAGGCACCTCCTCGACCCTGTTGCGGCCGTATTCGCGCAGCCTGCGCTCGGCTTCGGCGCCGCCCAGACCCGCCGCGCTGCTGTTCAGGCTACCGACGGCATCGAGCGGGGATAGTTGATGGATTCTCATGGGAAACCGCGCGCGCGGAAGCTGGCACGTGCGACAAGTGGCACCGGAAAATTAAAAAGCCCGGAGTCAGACAGGCTCCGGGCTCGGCGCCCAAGGGTCTTGATGGTCAGCTATTTCTTCTTCGCTGCCGCCTTTTCGGCTTTCACGTCTACGGTCTTGGCGGTCATGGAGTACTCGATGGTAACCTTCGAGCCCACCTTCAGATCGCCCGTGACTTTCGTTTCTGGAGTGCGGGCGAGTTCCCACTTCTCCTTGCCCTTCTGTACGACGATTTTCGTGTCCGTGACTTCTAGGACCGGGCCGGTGACCTGATAGGCCCAGGCCGAACTTGCTGCGAAAAACGCGGCGACTGCGAAAAGACTGCGCTTGGCATCCATGGGTTTTCCTTTGAGAGGTTGGACTGCGGAGTCGAAACGGGTACAGCCTGGCTATCCTGCCTTCCTTCGCGCTGCCGGCCGATGCATCGACCTGGCGAATACCGCGTCGGCGTTCTTCTGTTGCTCGGGCGGCATGACGGCGTACAGCACGTCAAACGCCGAAGCCAATTTTGCGATGCCGGACGCGTGGGCTTCGGCGATCGCCTGGTAGGCGCGCAGATCGTCCACCGCGTTCATCGACGCAGCATTCTCGCGACGCTCGCGGATCAGCGCTCCGACCGTCCGAGCATTGTCGCGCATCGCGTCGGCCACTGCGGACCATTGCGACTCCTGGGCAGCAGTAATCTTGAGCTGGTCGTGGAGACTCTTGATACGTTGCTCGATGCGACCGCCGACCGCCGCCTGAGCCGGTCCCGGCGCGCTCGCACCCGGCACGCCCTGGGCGAGCACGAGCGATGACGCGACAAGCAGCGCTACCGCAAAGGTGCCTGCGAGGAGGGGCGCGCTTCTCATAATTCCATCTCCATCAGCCCTGTGACCGCTGCCGCTCCTACGGGCGGTGCCGTCGTGGCTGGCGATGCGCTGATCCTTCCACATTCTGCCTCTCATAGGGTGACGGCCTTGGGGTAGCCAACGGTCTGCGACAGCATCACCTGCTGATCATGCGTCAGACCGAGCGCGTCGGCGATCGCCGCGCGATCGATCCAGGCGCGGATGACCGTGGCGAGGCCACTGCCGGCAGCGAACAGGTATACGTTCTGCGCGATGGCGCCGGCCGCCACCGACGCATACGACTCGCGCTTCCCTGCGGGAACGAGGCCCATTCGCGCGTGGTCAGCCACGTACACCAGGTCCAGCGGCGCCTCGTCCACGAAGTCCTGATACCCGGTCACGCGCCTCAAGTCCTTTGCCGCCACGAGGTGCAATGTGTGTGCCGCCGCGTCGAAGCGGTAAGCCCCCGAAGGCAGCGCCACGAACACGTCGATCTCCTGCGCATTCAATGCCGAGGGGGCGGTGCGTCCGCCATCGGTCCGGTTCACTCCATAGGCCGCCCATAGCAGACTGGAAAGCAGCGGCAAAGGAAGGGCGTCGGGCGCGAAGTCGCGCGACGAACGACGTGCGGCCAGCGCTTCCATCAATGGCAGGCCGCCACGTCTCTCGGGCGCAGGCAGCGAGATCGGCGTTGCGGAATCCCCTCTGGCGGGCTTCGGGCGCAACTGGCCCATCGCGCCGAGTGCAAGCTTGGTGATAGTGCTCATCGCGACCTCTCCGTTCATCGTTGAAGCGCAAACGGAAACGGCGGCCCCTCGCGGGAAACCGCCGTTGTCTCATGCAGTGGGTGGCGCTACTTCTTGTCTTTGGATTCATCCTTGGTCGCCTCTGCCGGCGTAGCCCCTGCTGCGGGCGCCGCCGGAGCCGCGGCACCTTCTTCCTTCTTCTGTTCAGCGGCGGGCGCGGCCGGCGCAGCCGAAGTCGCAGGAGCCGCGACTGGCGCGGCA
>JBAUTZ010000383.1:0-22784 GCA_049582445.1 Burkholderiales bacterium | reverse complement strand
AGAAGCGTCGTCTCCTCCGCGTCCGGTGCCGCGGCGCGCCCGCGCAGCCGCAGCAGCGCACCCTCAAGCGCGTACCCGAGGGCGTGCATCGGAGCTATCTGCACCGTGCCGCAGATGCCCGCAAAGGTATGCGCCGCGCGCACCAGGTCGTCGCGCACCACCCGGCCGGCGGCGACTGCGGCCAGCTCGCGATCGAGCGTATCGAGGTGCTGACGCGCCTCGTTGACGAACACGGCGTAGAGCGAAGCCGAGATCGTCTCGCCGTCGATGACGATGTCCGCTTCGCGCGCGAGCGGCTCGGCGGGAGAAGGCGCAACCGCAGGCGCCTCGCCGCGCCGTACCCGCTCCGCGGCCGTCAGCAGATCCGCGGAATCCGGCTGCGGCTCTCCCTTGTGCAATCGCGCGACCCAGTCGGCAAACACGTCATGCGCCTGCTCCAGCATCGCCAGCAACTCCGGCGTGGCGCTACGCTCATCCTGCAGCCAGAGATTGAGCACCTGCTCCACCGCCAGAGCCGCCTCGCCGAGCTGTGCGAGACCGACCATGCGGCCGCTGCCTTTGAGCGTGTGGAAGCCGCGCCGTATTGTGACGAGGTGCTGAATCAGTGCCGGCTGCGCGCGGCTTTCGCGCAAGCTCTCGGCAATCGTCGCGACAACTCCTTTCGCCTCCTCGAGGAATATCGCAAGCAGCTCCTGGTCGATCGCCTGGTCGCTGGCCTCCTTCAGCCGCTCGACCTCGGCAGACGGTTTAGCCGGCCGTGGCGCGAGCTCCCCCATGGATATCCTCAGGCGCTGGCTTCGGTCCGCACCGGAGGAGTCAAGCTGCGACAGCGCCTCGGTCGCCTGGCTGCCAAGCGACGCATTCGCAACCAGCTCCGCGTCGTCGCGAATCTCGGCAAGCTCATGCTTGAGCGCCGCCTTGAGGCGCTCGTCCTGCGGCGCTGCACGCAGCGCCTCGTACAGCGCCTGCGTGGCGCGCGCCTTACGACGGAGCTCGGTTTCAAGGCTTCCTGCCGCGGCCTGGTCCGGCTCTGCGGCAGCCGGCGCCGCACCGACGGGTCGCATCGCCGCGGCGAAGTCTGCCTTTCCGTGGCGCAGAGCGTCGAGGTAGAAGCCGATTCCCGACAGGATCTGCGCCACTTCCTCGAAATCGGCGACCTGCGGACGCGTGGCCGCGGAGGCGAATTCGCGTATGCGGTCAGCGCAGCGCTCCAGCGCCTCGCGTGCCTGTTCTTCGCCGAGCAGTCCGAGCGCGCCGCTGATCTGGTGAATCATCGGGTCCAGCGTCCCGAGTTCTCCCGCGCGCGCGGGATCGCGGAAGTACGCGTCCAGCGCCTGCTCGATCTTGTGCAGGTTGCCCTTCATCTCGGCAAGCGCGCTTACCGTGGCAAGTTTTTCCTGCGCGCGCCGCGTCATCTCGTCGATCAGTCCGGCCGTGGGCAGTGCTCCGGTCGTTTCGGCGCCGAAGACGGCCACTGCGAGCCGCGCTAGCATCACCTTTACCTGGCGGTCGAAATCCGGTGGCAGCCTGCGGTAATTCTCCGCGGCGTTTTCCGCCAGCAACAGCGCCGTGGCCACTTCCATCGCCACTGGCTCGGTGATCGCAGTCTTGGGTCTCGCTTCCAGGTGGCCGGCAACCCGCGATATTTCCAGCATGAGCGCTGCGAGATCCGGATTTCCGAGCTTCGTGCCACGCTCCGAGATCGCGCGCGCGTGCTCGGCGAATGCTGCGAGCGCGCTTTCTATGCCCGCGGCGTACTTGCTCCATGCCTCCTTCGCGCGCTCGATGGAATCCCGAAGGGCGAGCGATATCGACATTCGCTGCGAAATGTCGGGTTCCGGTCCCTCCTGTGGCAGGGAGCCTTCAAGCCGGTATGCCTGGCGTGCCGAGAGTGCCCGCAAGCTCGCTGCCGCGCGCGCCCCCGCGCCGCCGACGCCTCCGGCGCGCGCGACCCAGTATAGGACCTCGCGCAGCACGCGCTCGGCCACCGACGACGAGCCGTCGGCCAAGCGCCTTAGTTGCTGCTCGACACGCGTGGCCACTTGGCGCACTCCGGGCTCCGGCGCCAGGTCGCCCTTCGCCAGCGCATCGATGAGCGCGCCCGCGGCCCACCAGAACGAGCGCTGCGCGGGTACCGTCTGCGTCTGCTCGACCGCATCGACCGCGGCGAGCATTTCTTCGAGCGCCTCGCGGTGGCTGGGTTCGCGCAGCCACTTCACCAAGCCGCGCTGAAAGTGCGTCCTCTGGCGACGCAGATAGCTGTTTGCCTCCTCGCCCGAAAGTCTTACCGTCGCCCTGTCGCGCGGCGGGGGAGCGAGCGACAGGTCGGGGAAGAACAGATCCGCTTCGGTCGGGCGCGGCGCGGCGCGCGCCTCGCATAACGATCGAAAGGCGGGGAAAAGCCTGAGCGGCTGATCCGGCGCGCCCTCGATAAGATCCGACAGATAGGCGCCGATCGCGGTAATCGCGTTCTCGAGCACCTCGACCGCCTCGGCCTCATTATCGGCGCGCCCGGTCTCGAGGTCCGCCGCGAGCGCCTCGGCTTCCTCGAAGAAACGGGACACGCCCTCCAGCCCTACGATTTGTACCGCACCCGCGGCTTGGTGCAGATGACCGCGGCAGTTCTTCAGCTCGCCGCGCGCCTCCGCCCTTCCGCCATACGACCTAAGCGCAGAGCGTGCCCGCTCGAGCGACGAGTCGATTTCGCTCTTGACCCAGCTAAGCGGTCCGATGTCGAAAGCGGCGCTCATCGCATCGCGGGGCGCAATACCCTGTCTCGTCAGAGTTTGAAGTTCGCCACGGATCCCCTCAGGTCCTGCGCCAAGCCAGCGATCTGCGTCACGGATGCCGCAGTGCGCTTGGTGCCTTCCGTGGTCTGCTCGGTGATGCCGAGGATGTTTCGCATGCTCAGCGCCACCGCGCCGGCGGCCTTGGCCTGGCTTTGCGTGGTTCGGGAAATATTTTCGATCAGCGTCGCAAGTCTGCGCGAAACCTCGCCGATCTCAGTGAGTGCCTGACCAGCTGCGTCCGACAGCCGGGCGCCCTCGACCACACCCTGGGTGCTCTTCTCCATGGCGCTCACCGCATCTTGAGTGTCGGTCTGGATCGTCCGCACGATCGCGCCGATCTGCTTGGTGGCTTCGCCGGAGCGCTCGGCGAGTCGCTGGACCTCCTCCGCGACGACTGTGAAGCCACGCCCTGCCTCCCCCGCCGATGCGGCCTGGATGGCGGCGTTAAGGGCGAGGACGTTGGTCTGCTCCGTGATATCCGATATCAGTTCGACGATCTCGCCGATCTCCTGTGAGGACTCGCCCAGCCGCTTTATCCGCTTGGCGGTGTCCTGGATGTGTTCGCGGATCTCGTTCATGCCCGAAATCGCGTTGTGCACCGCCTGCTGGCCCTTTTCCGCAGCGGCCAGCGAAGCGCGCGCCACCTCGGCCGATTCGTTGGCGCTCGCCGATACCTGGTTGATCGCGCGTGCCATTCCGAGCACTTGCGAGCCGGTGTTCTTGATCTCATGGGACTGCCGCTCCGCCGCGGCCAGAAGCTGGGTCGACGTCTGCTGGGCGGATTCGGTGGCGGAGGTCACCTGTTCGGCCGCCGTGTTGATCCTGCCGACCAGCGTCTTCAGCTCCTCGATGGCAAAATTGACCGAATCGGCGATCGCGCCGGTGATGTCCTCCGTGACCGTCGCGCGTACCGTGAGGTCCCCCTCGGCGAAACTCTGCATTTCGTTCATGAGCCGCAGAATCGCTTCCTGATTCTGATCGTTCTGGCTCTTGAGCGACTTCTCGTGGACCTCCGCCTGTTCGCGCCGGGCACGTTCATCCTGGACGAACACATAGGCGATCAAGGCGAGGACGATCGCCATCAGCACGCCCAACAGCACGATCACGTAAACGGTCTTGTCCTGCGCGAGGTTCGCCTCATAGTCCTTGGCGAGCCGCTCGGTCGCGCCAAGCAGGGCTTCCGAATTATTGAATATCGAGAACGCCGCCTGCTTGGCCGAAATCAGTCGCTGCATGTTACCCAGTATCGCCGCCACGGAGTCCTTGTAGCCACCGAACGCCCGCGCCAGCTCTTCCAGCTTGGCCACCGTGGCCGGATCGCGCGGCGCCGCAAGGCGCAACGATTGGCTGCCGTTCTGCAACGCTAACAGCGTGCCGCGAAAATCGTTCGTGTCCTTGCCGAGCAGGAATGCCACCTCCGGGTCGATCGTGTCGCCCACGAGCAGCGCATTGGCGTTCTTTGCCAGGCGTTGGGTCAGCATCACGAGCTCCGCCGTCGCGGAGATGTCGCGCGCCGAGGCGCCGGCCTGCAGCTTCAGTGTCTGCACCTGTTCGGCGAGGTCGAGCAGTCGCGGGTTGGCCCCGTTCAGCTGGGCAACAGCATTTCCCAGGCCCACCAGGATCTGCTGCTCCCTGAGCAGCGTCGTCGCGCTCGGTTCAGTGCGTTGCCACTCTTTAACCAAACCTTGGAGCGCCGGCTGCACGCTCTCCGGGCTCGCTGGTAGGAACTCGCCCCCCACCTCGCCGCCCCTTTGCAGCCTGTCCAGGATGGCGGCGAACGCGTCGCGGCTCGTCTGTACCTGCCTGAATGCGGCGGGGTTGCCGAGTAGCCCCTGCAGCGACGCCTTGGCCAGACGCTGCGAGAGCATGCGCAGTTGGCCGGCATCGGCAATGTACTGAGCGCCGTGTTTGGAAAAACGGTAGTTGTTCCAGACGAGCATGGCAGTGGCGATCAGCAGTACGACGAATACCGGAAGCAGTATGGCGAGCGGTCGGCGCTGTGCGCCGCCGGCCACGCTCGCGAGACGTTTCGCCAGCGGCGGGGGCTTCTGCGTGAATTCCGAGGCCGCACCCCGGCCGAACCTGAAGGGCAACTTCATTTCCATCGTTCCTCCCAGAATCTCAGGGCGCCGCGACGTCGAGAAAGTCGCGATGCGATAGCAACTTGGCGGCGTCGAGCTCATGCCACGCGCGCCCCTCCCGGTCGCGCCACGTGCGCTCGGTCCACTGCGCGCCAGCATGACTGCCGTCGTTCTCCGCCGGCTCCAACTCGCTCAGATTGCGCAGCCCGGTCAAGCGCGTCACGAGCAGCGCCGCGTTGACGCCCAGCGGCTCGCCGATCAGGAGCAATCGGTTGTCGCCAGCGCGCGCGGTCGGCGCTCCACCGAGGAATGCCGAGAAGTCCGTGACGCCAAACAGCATGCCGCGAACGTTCGCCACGCCCAGGAACCAATCCCTCGCTAGCGGCACGCGGTCGATCCGAGGCACCGGCAGCAGTTCCCCGGAACTCTCCAGGCGCAGCAGCCATCGGCTGTTCCCGGCTTCGAATGACAAGCGGGCGCTCGACGCTGGTTCGCCGGCCGCCGCCTTCAGCCGGTGGGCCAGGCTTTCCTGGAATTCGCGCAGGCTGACGCGTTTCGACATGAGGGTCAGTTAATGGCCGCGATCTTCGCCGCGAGTTCCGCAATGTTTACCGGCTTGACGACATAATCCTTGGCGCCCTGTCGCATTCCCCAGATGCGATCGGTTTCCTGGGATTTAGACGTGCACATGATCACCGGTATGTGCTTGGTGGCCTCGTCGCGCGCAATCTGGCGCGTCGCCTGAAAGCCGTTGGTACCAGGCATGACAACGTCCATCAGCACCAGGTCCGGGACCTCGGACTTGGCCTTTGCGATACCCTGCTCGCCACTTTCGGCCAGCACCACCTGGAAACCGAGCTTCGACAGGCCTTCCAGCAGGAATTGGCGATCCGTCGGCGAGTCGTCCACGACCAGAATTTTCTTGATTCGCATGAGATGTCCTCCGTGCATCAGGCGCCTTTGCCAGCCACCAGCGCTACGCCGTTACGCGCCTGCGCATGAGCGGCGACCGTCCTGATCAGACTTTCCTTGGTAAATGGCTTGGTCAGATACTCGTTGGACCCGACAATGCGCCCGCGGGCGCGGTCGAACAACCCGTCCTTCGAGGACAACATGATCACCGGCGTGGCCGCGAATTTCGGATTCTTCTTTATCAGCGCACAGGTTTGATACCCGTCAAGGCGCGGCATCATGATGTCCACGAAGACCACGTCGGGCTGGTGATCGGCAATCTTGGCGAGCGCGTCGAATCCGTCCTCGGCGAGGATCACGGCGCAGCCAGCTTGCAACAGGAAAATCTCGGCGCTGCGGCGAATGGTGTTCGAGTCGTCGATCACCATCACCTTGACGCCCGCCAGTGCCCCAGTGCCCGCCATGTCCTCCCCCGCCCCCGAAATCAGAGTGTAGTTGAAGGATCCCTGCCCCAGCCGTGAACTAGTGCTGCCGTCAAATCTCGATCATCTCGAAGTCGTCCTTGCGCGCGCCGCATTCGGGGCAGGTCCAGTTTATCGGCACGTCCTCCCAACGCGTCCCGGGCGCAATGCCCTCGTCGGGAAGACCTGCTGCCTCGTCGTAGACGAAGCCGCAGATGAGGCACATCCAGCTCCTGTAAGTCTGCTCTTTCTCTGCCATAAGGGCGATGCGGGGTGCGTTAAAATGGCTCGGCATCTTATCGTATTCCGTTGCGCAAGATGCCTGCGCGAGCACCACTAGATGCCCTCCCAGCCTCCCATCGTGCTCACATTCGCGGCGTCCGACCCCACCGGCGGTGCCGGCTTGCAGGCAGACTTGCTGACCTTGGCGAGCATGGGCTGCCACCCTCTGTCGGTGGTTACCGCACTTACGGTCCAGGATACTCGGGGTGTCGACGGCCTGCTCCCGATCGAGGCCGACTGGGTCACCGACCAGGCGCGACGCTTGCTCGAAGATATGCCCGTCGCCGCATTCAAGCTCGGCGTGCTGGGCTCACCGGAGAACATCATGGCGATCGCAGAAGTGGTCTCGGACTACCCCGACGTGCCGATGATCCTTGATCCGGTACTCGCATCGGGAAGGGGCGACGCGCTCGCGAGCGACGAGATGGTGGATGCCTTGCGCGAGCTGCTGGTGCCGCAGTCGACCATCGTCACGCCCAATAGCCTCGAGCTGCGGCGACTCGCCATGAACGACGTCGACGCCGAGGAGCCGGGACTCGACGAATGCGCGCGGCGGCTGTTGGTGCTCGGCTGTGAGTTCCTGCTTGCCACCGGTACTCACGAGGCGACCACCGACGTGGTCAACACGCTTTATGGCCAGGAGGGCAAGCTGCGGGCGGACCGCTGGCAGCGCCTTCCCGGCAGCTATCACGGTTCGGGGTGCACGCTCGCTTCGGCGATTGCGGCCGCGTTGGCGAACGGGCTGGCCATGTCCGACGCGGTTCGCGAGGCGCAGGAATATACGTGGCAGGCGCTTGCGGGTGGATTTCGGCCCGGCATGGGTCAATTCTTGCCCGACCGGTTCTTTTGGGCCCGGGAGGTCGAGCGCGAGCCCGGCGGGGAGGCGGGATGAGGCTCGCCGGTCTTTACGCCATCACGCCCGATTGTTCTGACAGCGAGACCCTGATCGCGAAAGCGCGTGCCGCGCTCGCACACGCCAGACTCGGGGGCTGGGCAGCGCTGCAATACCGGAACAAGTCGGCCGATCCGGCCCGGCGCGCGGCCGAGGCGCGCGCGTTGCAGGAACTCTGCCGCGCGAGCGGGGTTCCACTCATCGTCAATGACGACCTGCAACTGGCGTCGGCGAGCGGCGCCGACGGGTTACACCTTGGGCGCGAGGACGGCGACCTGGCGGCCGCGCGTAAGAAGCTTGGCGGTAAGCTCCTCGGCGCCTCGTGCTACGACAGGCTCGCTCTCGCGCAAGCGGCGGTAGCCGCCGGTGCCGATTACATCGCGTTTGGCAGCGTGTTCCCGTCAGGCACCAAACCCGGCGCGGTGCGCGTCCCGCTCGAACTATTCGCCGCCGCGCGCGGCCTCGGGGTACCGCTGGTCGCCATCGGCGGCATCACGCTGGATAATGCCGCCGAGGTGATCCGCGCCGGAGCCGACTGCGTGGCCGTGATTTCGGATCTGTTCGATGCGCCCGACATCGGAGCACGCGCGCGCGCCTTCGCTAGCCTCTTTCCCATCCATACGAGCGTTTCCGCATGACAAGCCGCAACGAAGAATTGTTCACTCGCGCGCAGCTGCATATCCCCGCAGGGGTCAACTCTCCGGTGCGGGCATTCCGCGCGGTTGGCGGAACGCCCCCGTTCTTCGAGCGCGCGGCTGGTGCTTACCTGTGGGACGCCGATGGCCGGCGCTACGTCGATTACGTGGGCTCATGGGGCCCGATGGTGGCCGGCCATACCCACCCCGCCGTCGTCGCCGCGGTCCAGGCCGCTGCGTCGCGCGCGCTTTCCTTCGGTGCGCCGACCGAGGCGGAGATCGAGCTCGCAGAGGCGATCTGCCGCCTCGTGCCGTCGGTGGAGATGGTGCGGCTGGTGTCTTCCGGGACCGAAGCGACCATGAGCGCCATTCGCCTGGCGCGCGGCTTCACCGGACGAAGTGCAATCGTCAAATTCGAAGGCTGCTATCACGGCCACGCAGACGCCCTGCTCGTCAAGGCCGGGTCGGGTGCGCTGACTTTCGGCAATCCGAGCTCCGCGGGCGTGCCAGCCGAGGTCGCCGCGCAAACGGTGGTGCTCGACTACAACGACGCCGCCGCGGTGCGCGCGCTATTCGCCGCGCGCGGGGCCGAGATCGCGTGCGTGATCGTGGAACCGGTGGCGGGCAACATGAACCTCGTCCTGCCAGCGGCGGGATTCCTAGAGGCGCTGCGGGAGGAATGCACGCGCCACGGCGCGCTGCTTATGTTCGACGAAGTGATGACGGGTTTTCGCGTGGCGACCGGTGGCGCGCAGCAACGCTTTGGCATCACGCCCGACCTCACTACGCTCGGCAAGGTGATCGGCGGCGGCATGCCGGTGGGCGCGTTCGGTGGACGGCGCGACATCATGCAGCGCATCGCCCCGCTCGGTCCCGTGTACCAGGCGGGCACGCTTTCCGGCAATCCGGTCGCGGTGGCTGCCGGACTCGCCACGCTCGCGCTCGTCGAAGCGCCCGGCTTCCAGCAACGGATCGAAGGCACGACCCGCGCGCTCGTCGACGGGCTCTCGGCAGAGGCAAGGAAGGCGGGCGTTGTCTTTTCAGCGCAATCGATCGGCAGCATGTTCGGCATCTATTTTCGCGCCACGCCGCCGACGAGCTTCGCCGAGGTAATGCAATGCGACCGCGAGCGGTTCAACCGCTTCTTCCACGAGATGCTGGTCCGCGGCGTGTACCTCGCGCCGTCGGCCTACGAGGCCGGATTCGTCTCCGCAGCACACGGCAGCGTCGAGATCGACGCCACCCTGTCCGCGGCCCGCGCCGCGTTTGCCGCGGTAAGCTGAGACGAACCGCTGAACCTCGCGTCGTTTTCGCTGTCGAAAACGATAACGCTATGCCCACGCAGATCATTACGCGCGAACTTGGACGGCTGGAACGCGATACGTTCGAGCGGCACCTGCTCGCTCTCGATGACGAAGATCGGCGGCTGCGTTTCGGCATTGTCCTGCCCGATCAGGCGATCCGGGACTATGTCGCACGTATCCGCTTCGAGCGCGACGCGGTTTTCGGCGTGTTCGACGATGAGCTCTGCCTTATCGGGGCGGCGCACCTCGCGCACTGCGATGCGCATGCGGAGCTCGGTATCTCGGTGCTTCCCGCCTGGCGCGGAGCCGGCGTTGGAACAGTGCTGCTCGCGCGCGGCCACACGCACGCACGCAACTGGGGTATTCGCAGGCTGTTCATGCATTGCCTGACCGAGAATGCCGCGATGGTCCACCTGGCGCGCAAGGAAGGCATGAGAATCTCCGCATCGAGCGGTGAGGCGGATGCGTGGCTCGAGCTGCCGCCCGCGGATGCGTCCAGCTTTACGAAGGCGGTCCTCGCCGAACATGTCGGGCGGTTCGACTACGCCCTGAAGAGCCAGCGGCGAGCAGCGCGCCGCATCGCCGCGGCGCTCCTGGTCAAACCAGGAGCAGCGTAGCCAGCCCGAGAAAGATGAAGAATCCCCCGGAATCGGTGCAAGCGGTGATCAGGACCGACGAACCGACCGCAGGGTCTTTGCCGAGTCGCGCGCGCCCCCATGGGATGGCCACCCCCATGAGCGCCGCGAGGATCAGGTTGAGAAGCATGGCCAGCGCCATCACGCCGCCGAGCGCGGCGTTGTGATAAAGCGCGATCGCGATCACGCCAAGCAGCGTTCCCCAGACCACGCCGTTTAGCAGCGCAACGCTTAGCTCTTTCAGCAGCAGCTTGCTCCAGTAGCGCTCCTGAATCTGCCCTAGGGCCAGCGCGCGCACGATCATGGTAATGGTCTGATTGCCGGAATTGCCGCCGATGCCGGCGACGATGGGCATCAATGCCGCAAGCGCCACTAGCCTCGCGATCGATCCTTCGAACGCGTCTATCACCCGCGAAGCAATGAACGCCGTGACCAGGTTCAGCGCGAGCCAGGACCAGCGGTTGCGGAAGCTGTTCAGCACCGGGGCGAAAATGTCCTCCTCCTCGCGCAAGCCCGCTTCGGCGAGTTGCGACTCCGCGCTCGCCTCGCGGATGTAATCGACCACGGCATCGACGGTGAGCCGCGCAACCAGCACGCCCCGAGCGTCGACGACCGGCGCCGAGACCAGGTCGTAGCGGCCGAAGGCCTGCGCCGCGTCCTCGGCCCGATCCTCCGGGTGCAACGTGACGCCCTCGCGTAACAGCACCGTTCCCACTTCAGCCTCCAGGTCCGAGACGATCAGGCGCGCGAGTGGTAGGGTGCCGCGCAGGCGCCGGTCACGGTCGATCACGAACAGCTGATCGGTGTGATCGGGCAGTTCATCCATGCGCCGCAGATAGCGCGTGACGACCTCGAGCGTGACATCCTCCCGCACCGTCACCATCTCGAAGTCCATCAGCGCGCCGACGGTTCCTTCATCGTACGACAGCGCCGAGCGTAGGCGCTCGCGCTCCTCGGCCGGCAGCGATTGCACGACCTCCTGAATGACCTCGGCAGGAAGGTCTGGCGCAAGGTCCGCCAGCTCGTCGGCTTCCAGGGTCTCGGCCGCGGCGACCAGCTCGTCGGCATCCATGTCCGCGATGAGGGAATCGCGTACGGCGTCCGACACCTCCAGCAGGATTTCGCCGTCGCGGTCTGCCTTGACCAGCTCCCAGACGACGAGGCGGTCCCCGAGCGGCAATGCCTCGAGGATGTACGCGATGTCGGCTGGATGCAGCCTGTCGAGCTTGGCGCGCAACTCGGCGAGGTGCTGTTTGTGCACCAGCTGCTCGACCAGCGCACGCCGCGGCATTTCCTGCCGCCCGACGAGGTTCTCCACCAGGGCATGGCGATGCAGAAGCTCCTGCACTTCGCGCAGGTTCGCCTTCAGGTCCTCGATTTCCAGCCGTGTGAGCAGTTCGGCCATTAGCTCAGGGAATCTGCGCCGCCGGCATGCGCGAAAGGATGATATGCACGCGACCGGAGAGGTAGCGTGTCGTGCGACCGCGATCGTAGCGCATGGGACTCGGGAGAACCGCGGCGAGCCACGCAGCCTGCTCGGCGGTGAGCGTCGCGGCGGAGACGTCGAAATGGTGGCGCGCCGCCGCTTCGGCCCCGAAGATGCCCTCGCCCCATTCGGCGAAATTCAGATAGAGTTCCAGAATGCGGCGCTTCGACATGGTCGCCTCGATCATCCAAGTGATGGCCGCTTCCTCGCCCTTCCTCGTCCACGTTCGCTCTCCCGAGAGGAACAGGTTTTTCGCAAGCTGCTGGCTGATGGTCGATGCTCCGGCGACCACCTTGCCTTCTCGCTCGTTCTTCTCGATGGCCTTCTGGATCGCCTCCCAGTCGAATCCCGCATGATCGATGAATTTGGCGTCCTCGGCGGCAACCACTGCGCGCTTGAGGTTGGCCGAGATGCGCGCATAGGGCTCCCATTGATGCTGCAGACGCGCCCTGGGGTTGTCCCTCCGCATCTGCTCGAGGCGCTCCCGCATGAAGGCGCTCATGGGGGGGTTATGAGTGTTCCACCAAAGCACCTGGAGGAAGAACCACGCCTGCACGCAGAACAACACGAGCGCCGTCAGGCCCGCGGCGTAGCCCAGTAGCTTCAGGGTGAAGCGGCGCACGGCGCCGCGCGCTCAACGCGCGCGCAGGGCGGCGAGCACCGCCCGCGTGTCCGGTCGGACTCCGCGCCAGACAAAGAAGGATTCCGCTGCCTGCTCTACGAGCATGCCGGAGCCATCGACGGTCCGCACGCCCGCATCGCGGGCGAAGGCGAGAAACGGGGTCTCGCGCCCGTACACCATGTCGTAGGCGAGCGCCCCCGGGGCGAACAGCGTGTCGGTCGCCCCCGTCGGGAACGGCGGCAGCTCGCCCGTCAAGCCGGCGGAGGTTGCGTTGACCACCACGTCGAATGCTCGCCCGGCCAGTCCAGGGTAGCCGCAGGCCTCGACCCCCGGGAAGCGCGCTGCCAGCGCATCGGCCCGCTCGACGGTACGGTTGACCACGACGAGCCGCGCGACCCCAGCCGCTTGCAGCGCCTGCAACACGCCCTGGGCCGCGCCGCCCGCGCCCAGCACCAGCACGCGTCCGCCGGAGAGAGGGAAGGCGAGATTCACCTCCAGGTCGCGAACGAGCCCAACCCCATCGGTGTTGTCACCCCACGGCTCGCCGCGATCGAGCACCAGCGTGTTGACCGCTCGCGCCGCGACCGCGCGCTCGCTCGCGCCACGGCAGTAGGCAAAGGCCTGAGCCTTGAACGGCAGCGTGACGTTTGCGCCGCGCCCACCACTGGCCCGAAAGGCGTCCACGGTACGGGCAAATGCATCGAGCGGGGCTTCGATCGCTTCATAAACCATGTCCTGGCCGGTCGCGCGCGCAAATTGCGCGTGGATCCAGGGCGACTTGGAATGCGCGACCGGGTGTCCGATCACCGCATAGCGCGCCGACATGCGCTATTCAGTCCACATCTTGTCGCCTTGCCCGAAGAACCAGGTCCGGGTGATGACAAGCAGGTCGGTGTCCTTGCGGATGTCGGGTGGGAAAGGTGCGAAGGGCGAAGCCATGCGAACGATCTTGAAGGCCGCCCGGTCGAGCACCTTGAGGCCTGACGAGCGATCGAGTTCCACCGAATCCACGCTGCCGTCCGGCCGGATGGTAACCGTGAGGCGAAGGTTGCCGTAGAGCTTGCCCCGCGCCTCCGGCGGGTAGTTCACGGTTCCAATACGCTCGACCTTCTGCCGCCAATCCTCCTCGTATTGCGCGAACCGGTACTCGCTCGCGCGCGCGCCGATGAACGTCTTGCGCGGGCGCTTTTGGTATTCCTCGATTCGCCTGTCGATCTGAGCCTGAAGCCGCATCGCGGCGAGCGACAGGTCGGCGAGGTCGCGTCCGGAAACCTCGGGGGTGACCTCGTTGGACGGCGCCTGATGCTCGGTCTCAGGCGTTTCGGCGCGCTGCTTGCGCGCTTCGGCCAGAAGCCGTCGCTGCCGCTCCTCGAGTTGGCGCTGGCGACGCTGGGCCGCGGCGAGGTCCTTGCCGGTGTGCCGGGAGGACGTGACAGGCAGCGGGGTCTTCGCGTGACGGTCCTGGTCGGTGTTGCCGCCACGGTCGAGATTGGTCTGCGCGAGCACGTCGGCCTGAACCGGCTTGTCCCGGGTCTTCGCATTCACCAGCACCACGTCCAACGGCTGGTTCGCGTCCCTCCAGCGCAAGGCCTGGGGAAATCCGAAATGCGTAACGAGCAGGGTCAGGTGCAGGAGAATGGAAACCGCAAGCGACACATAGAGCACGCGTGTCTGGCGGTCGCTCCTCGCCCAGAACTCCGGGGCCCTAAAGACTTGTGTCGCTATTGCTGCCTGCAAAATCCCCTCGCGCCGTTTAACACGCGCTATTTTAGGGCTTTTGTTCGACCTGGGGCGCCTCCGCGACACCGGAGACCGGGCCACCCGGCAGCACTTCGCGGTAGGCGCAGTTCACGCTGCGTTCGACCAGATCGACTTCCCCCACGTCCAAACGCACCCGAGTCCCCGGTTCGAGTTCGGGCATCGAAGGGATGCGCAGCGTGAGTGGCAGGCCTGCCAGACGCACGACGCCTTCACGCAGAACGACCGCCTCGGACGAAGTGAGCTTTTCCTGGAGCAGCCACCGCAGGCACCAGTACGTTTCCATCGCGCGCTGGTGCTCGTCGTAGCGCGCGTGCGTCAGCTCGTACGCCCGCATTGCCGTGAGCAGGGCTTCCGAATTGCGCGAAAACGGAGGACGCCGTCCGGCAATCGACGCGCCGAGCTGCCACTGGTTGACAAGATCGATATAGCGGCGAAGCGGGGAGCTCATCCACGCGTAGCACAACACCCCGAGACCTTCGTGCGCCTCCGGATAGGTGCTCATGCGGACTTTTCCCGAAGATTGCACACGATATATCGCGGCGACGTCACGCTCCGCAAGGAGCTCGCCCCAGGTGGTGTTTGCGACGATCATCAGCTCTGATACCAGCTTGTCGAGCGGAGAGCCGCGTCGGCGTGGCTCGATGCGCACGCGCCCTTCCTCTACCCTGAAGATGAAATCCACCATGCCAGCATTGACGCTGGGCTTGCCGCGCCTTTGCTCGAGCGCTGATGCCAGCTGCCAAAGGGTGCGCAGCTCTTCTTCGTATGCGAGTCCGGCACGCTCACCCGATTCGAAGGTTTCATTTAGTGTCTGATACTCCGCGTGGCGCAGATTGGCGACGATGCGCACCCGTTCGACGCGCGAAAGGTGGCCTCGCAGGGACATGTCACGGGCCGAAACGTTGAGATACAGCGAGAACGCCGGCCGCTCGCTCCCCGCGTCGAGCGAAAAGTTCGCGATCACGTCCCCCGGCAGCATGGTGTACTTGATGCCCGGCATGTACGCGGTCGACAGCCGTCCGCGAGCGATCGCATCGAGCGGCGACCCAGGTCCGAATCCGAGTGCCGGAGCCGCGATGTGCACGCCGATTCGCAGCTCGTCCTCCGACACGCGGGTTACGGAGAAGGCGTCGTCGATTTCCGTCGTGCCGATATCGTCCAGGCTGAACGCCCGCACTTCTGCCAGCGGCAGGTCCGCCGGGGGAGGCGGCACCTCGTGCGGCGGGAAATGCGTCCCCTTGGGAAAGAACTCGAACAAGAACCGGTTGAGGTGGAAATCGTGGCTGTCTGACAGGAGTCCGCAGCGCTCGAACAGGCGCGCGGGCGCAAGGCCGGTTTCCTCGCAGGCCTGCTCGAAGGCCTTCGTTTCCGGCTTGTTCCGGTCCGGCGCGTACAGCAACTCCTCGCGCAGGGTCTCGATCTCGGGCGGGCTCTCGAAGCGCCCAAGGCTCGCCCGCCATTCCGCGATCTTCTCCTGGGTGCGGCGCTTTTTCTCCAGTCCCGCAAGCGCCCGCTCAAGCATTTCAGCGCTGGCAGCCTGGTAACGGCCGCGTCCTCGGCGATGGAAGTAGACCGGGGCGGAATGTATCTTGAGCAAGATCCCGGCCGCCTCCGCGGAGGTCGGGTCGCGACCGACGTATTCGCGCGCCAGCTGCTGAAAGTCGAATTCGGTGCTGCCGCAGCATTGCCACAGAAATTCGGTGTCCAGAGTCTCGGCGAATGCGCGCCCCTGGGCCATCAACTCCGCGCCGCCGGGGCGCTCGAAGCTCAGCAGGATGCTGGAGGCCTTGACCTTCGTACGGCGTCCGTGAGGGCTTTCCACCTGGAACGATGCCGGCGCCTGCGCGAGCACTGCGCCGACCTTGAATTCGCCGTCCTCTTCGTACAAAACGTGCATGTCAATCGCATTTCAAACGCAAATTATAGGTGCAGCGATTGCGCTCAGCGGCCCGCGAGCCCGGCAAAACTGAGGATCCGATCGATATGCTCCGGAAAACTCTGCATGGTGTGATCGCCGCCGTCGCGAATCACGGTCCGCGCGCCCTCGTACTTCCGCGCGGCCTCGCGCCAGTCGAGCACTTCGTCGCCCGTTTCGAGCAGCAGCAGGTAGCGCTCGGGGTCGACAGGATCTACGGCGAGGGCGCGCCAGCCGTCGAGATCGGCGCGCGTCAGTTCATATTTCTCGCCCGTGTACAGGTTTTGCTGCGCGCCGAGGTAGGCCTCCAGACCGACGTAGGGGGTGACGGCAGGATTGATGAGGACGGCCCGAAGATCTCGCTTTTCGGCGAAAAAGGTGGCGTAGAAGCCGCCTAGGGAACTGCCCACGAGAGTGATGCGGTGTGCCGCTTGACGGGCCAATTCGTTGTCAACGATGCGCACGGCGTCGCGCGGCGCCGCCGGCAGCGCGGGACATACAAACATCGGCCCCAGGCCCCGCGAGTCCATGGCCGCGGCCAGCATACGGGCCTTGCTCGAGGCCGGCGAGCTATTGAAACCATGCAGATAAAGGATCATGTCGCAGCCTCCTGCTTAGGCGCCCTGCCGCAGTCGCTCAAGCAGGCGCGCGTTCAGGCCGCCAAACCCACCGTTGGACATGATGAGAACGTGATCCCCGGCGCGAGACTCCGCGGCCAGTGCGCTCACCAGCTGCTCGAGATCACCGATGCAGCGAACTCGCTCGCCGAGGGCGGCCAAGGCCTGCGCCGGGCTCCATCCAAGATGCGCGTCGTAGACATACACGCGGTCGGCGTCCGCAAGGCTTCCCGGCAGCGCTTCTTTCATGACGCCGAGCTTCATTGTGTTAGAGCGTGGCTCGAGCACGGCCAGGATGCGCGCCGCGCCAACGCGCCGGCGCAGCCCCTCCAGGGTCGTGCGTATGGCAGTCGGGTGATGCGCGAAGTCGTCGTATACGGCGACCCCTCTTACCGTGCCGCGCAGCTCCATACGCCGGCGGACGCCCGTAAATCTGCGAAGCGCGGCAATGGCCACCTGCGGCTCGACGCCCGCGTGGCGGGCGGCGGCAAGCGCAGCCAACGCGTTGGACCGGTTGTGCGCACCCATTTGATCCCATTCGATGCGTCCGAGCGCGGCGCCGCGCCACGCCACTTCGAAGCCGCCCCGAGCGTCTGGGGGGCCTGCCTGCCAACCCGACTCGGAGTTGAAGGCTTCGACCGGAGTCCAGCAGCCCGCTGACAGTACGCGCTGAAGTGCCGCATCCGCTCCGTTCACGACGATCAGGCCGGAACTCGGCACGATACGAACGAAATGGTGAAATTGTCGCTCGATGTCACCAATATCGCCGAAGATATCGGCGTGATCAAACTCGAGATTGTTAAGTACGGCGGTGCGGGGACGGTAGTGCACGAACTTGGAGCGCTTGTCGAAAAAGGCGGTGTCGTACTCGTCTGCCTCGATAACGAAATGCCGGGCGTCGGTAAGCCTCGCTGAGCCGGAAAAATTCTGGGGGATGCCGCCGATCAAGAAGCTCGGCGCCAGTCCCGCATCTTCCAAGATCCACGCCAGCATCGAAGAAGCCGTCGTTTTTCCATGGGTACCAGCGACAGCGAGCACCCACTTGCCTTGCAACACTTGTTCGGCAAGCCACTGTGGGCCTGATACGTAGCGCTCACCCCGGTCAAGAATCGCCTCCATCAGGGGATTACCGCGCGTCACGACGTTACCGACCACCCACAGGTCCGGCGCGAGGCTGATCTGGTCGGCTCCGAACCCCTCGATCAGCTCGATGCCGAGCGCTTCGAGCTGATCGCTCATTGGCGGATAGACGTTCGCGTCGCAGCCGGTCACCCGGTAACCCGCGCGTTTTGCAATGGCGGCAATTCCGCCCATGAACGTACCGCAAACGCCGAGGATGTGGAGGTGTGTGGGCATCGGCTAGCGAATAAAAAGTCGCAAATTCTACGCGATGGCTGATGCGGCCCGCCGCTGCGCTATCATCTTGCGGACCGAGTTCTTTCCGCAGTCACTTCCTAACCCGAACGAGGCGCTGCAATGGGCCGCAAAGTACCGCGGCAGAATGGTACCCGCGCGCGAATCGCCGCTGCGGCGGCGCGTATCATGGCCGAGGATGGCATCGACGACTTCGCACTCGCCAAGCGCAAGGCGGCGAAGCAGCTCGGCGCCACAGATAGCCAATCGCTCCCCGCCAACGACGAGATCGAGGCCGAGCTGCGCGCATACCGGGCGCTGTATCAGGCTGACGAACACCCCGAACGTATCGTCGAACTCCGTCGCGTAGCGTTGGAGGCGATGCGCGCGCTGAAGCGCTTCAACCCGTACCTCACCGGCCCCGTGCTGCGTGGGAACGCCGGCCGCTACGCCGAGATCGATCTGCAGTTGTTCCCTGAGAGCGCAAAAGAAGTAGAGATCTTTTTGGTCGATCACGGCATCAGCTACGACACGCATGAGGGGCGTCGATTCTCCGGTGACCGCGCGCACGCGGTGACGGTGCTTTCCCTGGTGTGGCACGGTACGCCGCTCAAATTGTCGATATTCGACCCGCGCGATGAACGAATTGCCCTTAAGACCTCGCAAGCTGGCCGCGTCATGGAACGAGCCGGCATCACCGAAGTCGGGACATTGATTGCCGATGGTGCACAGTGCGGCGATGGCGCTCAGCCGGCGTGACGCACTGATACTGGGGGGCATCGGGCTCGGCGCGGCGGCAGCCGGAATCATGGTTGCGCCGCTCCTGCTGCGGTCCGGCGCGGGTGCCGAGGCGCTCGCAGCGGCTCGCTTTAGTGACCTGCAAGGCAAGTCTCATGCAATTGCCGAATGGCAAGGCAAAGTGCTCGTATGCAATTTCTGGGCAACCTGGTGCCCGCCATGCCGGGAAGAGATTCCGCTCCTGTCTTCAGAGCGGACCAGGCTTTCTGCGAAGGGTGTCGAAGTTGTCGGTATCGCCGTCGATTCTGCAGCCAATGTCGCCGAATTTGCAAAAAATAGCTCGGTCAGCTACCCGATACTGATCGGCGATGCATCCGTGATTGACTTGATGCGTAAGCTGGGCAACGAGTCGGGGGCACTGCCCTATACTGTGTTCCTGGACCGAACGGGGGCGATCGCGGCTCGGAAATTGGGCGCATTGCAGCGCGCTGAACTCGAGAAATTGCTCGCGAGCCTGCTGAACGGCTAAGCCGATCCCGGGAAAAGCGGCTGGCAGAAGTCGCCGCCTATTTGCGTTAAAATGCCGCCTTCTGCCGCGAACATGCAAAAAAAGCGCAAAGTCAGCCCGGGCGAAGTGTTGGTCCTTCACGGGCCGAATCTCAACCTCCTGGGGTCGCGCGAGCCTGAGATTTACGGGCGCGAGACGCTTGCCGATATCGATCGTCGTCTCAAGGTGACCGCGCGAGAAGCTGGCGTGCGGGTTCAGACCTTCCAGAGCAACCACGAGGGCGAGCTCATCGAACGGATTCAGCGCGCGAAGCGCGAAGGGGTAGCGTTCGTGATCTTCAATCCGGCGGGCTACACCCATAGCAGTGTCGCCTTGCGAGACGCGCTTGCCGCGGTGAAGCTCCCATTCGTGGAGGTGCACCTGTCGAACGTGCACGCCCGGGAGCCGTTCCGGCATCGCTCGTACTTTTCTGACGTAGCAGTCGGGACGATCTGCGGCCTGGGCAGCCGCGGATATGACTTTGCGCTGAGCTACGCGCTCGCGCGCCTGTTGGAAAAGGGAGCGGCATAGCGCCTTCGGTTCCGGTACGCCTGACGGCCTCGCCGTCCGGCAAGGGGGATTCCAATAATGGACCTACGAAAACTCAAGAAGCTGATCGATCTCGTCGAGGAGTCGGGCATCGCGGAGCTCGAAATTACCGAAGGCGAGGAAAAGGTGAAGATCGTCAAGGGCGGGGGTCTTTCCGTGAGCCCCGCACCCAGCGCGCCGGCGCCCGCGCCCGCCGCAATTTCCGCGGAGGCAAAGGCCGCTGCTCCGGCCGTGCCGGCCGCCGAAGCGCCTGCGGAAGGCCACGTCGTGAAATCCCCGATGGTCGGGACGTTCTACCGTGCACCCTCGCCGGACGCCAAGCCGTTCGTCGAGGTCGGCGAGGCCGTGAAGGAGGGTCAGACCATTTGCATCGTCGAGGCTATGAAGCTCATGAACGAGATCGAGTCTGACGCCTCGGGAACGGTAAAGGCGATCCTGGTGGAAAACGGGCAACCGGTGGAATACGGCCAGCCGCTTTTCATCGTCGGCTAAATGTTCGAAAAGATCCTCATCGCGAACCGCGGGGAGATCGCGCTGCGCATCCAGCGCGCCTGCCGTGAACTCGGGATCCGGACCGTGGTCGTGCATTCCGAGGCCGACACTGAAGCAAAGTACGTCAAGCTGGCCGACGAATCCGTGTGCATCGGCCCGGCTCCTGCCGCGCAGAGCTACCTCAACATTCCCGCGATCATCAGCGCCGCCGAGGTGACCGATGCCGAGGCGATTCACCCGGGCTACGGTTTCCTCTCAGAGAACGCTGACTTCGCCGAAAAGGTGGAGCGTTCGGGCTTTGTGTTCATCGGTCCGCGCCCGGACAACATCCGCCTCATGGGCGACAAAGTCAGTGCGAAACAGGCGATGCTCAAGGCGGGCGTCCCATGCGTTCCAGGCTCGGAAGGATCTCTGCCGGAGGACCCGAAAGAGATCGTCCGAATGGCTCGCAAGATCGGGTACCCGGTCATCATCAAGGCCGCTGGCGGCGGAGGCGGGCGTGGCATGCGCGCAGTGCACACCGAGGCGGCGTTGCTGAACGCCGTCGCGATGACCCGCACCGAGGCGCAGGCGGCGTTCTCGAATCCGACCGTGTACATGGAAAAATACCTCGAGAATCCGCGTCACATCGAGATCCAGGTGCTCGCGGACACGCACAAGGGAGCCGTGTTTCTAGGGGAGCGAGACTGCTCGCTACAGCGCCGCCACCAGAAGGTCGTCGAGGAAGCGCCGGCCCCCGACTTGCCTGCGAAGTTGCGCGACAAGATCGGAGAACGCTGCGTCGAGGCGTGTCGCAAGATCGGATATCGTGGAGCGGGCACGTTCGAGTTTCTGTACGAAGACGGCGAGTTCTACTTTATCGAAATGAACACTCGCGTTCAGGTCGAGCATCCCGTTACCGAGATGATCACCGGCATAGACATCGTGCAGACGCAGATCCGCATCGCGGCGGGCGAGAAGCTTCCCTTTCGCCAGAAGGACATACAGTTGCGCGGGCATGCGATCGAATGCCGCATCAACGCGGAGGACCCCTATCGCTTCACGCCCTCGCCCGGCCGCATCACGTCCTACCATGCACCGGGCGGTCCCGGGATCCGCGTCGACTCGCATGTCTATCAGGGCTACACGGTGCCGCCGCACTACGACTCGATGGTCGGAAAGGTGATTGCCTACGGCGCGACCCGCGAGCAGGCGATCCGCCGGATGCGCGTTGCGCTCTCCGAAATGGTCATCGAGGGCATTCAAACCAACATCCCGCTGCAGCTCGATTTGCTGAATGACATCCGCTTCGTGCGCGGCGGCGTATCGATCCACTACCTCGAGCAGAAGCTCGCTCAGGAGCAAAAACCCAAGGCCAGGTAAGCCGATGCCTTGGCTGTCGCTCACTCTGGAAGTGGAAGAAGCGGTAGCGGAGGCGGTATCGGAGGCGCTGCTCGAGTGCGGTGCGCAGTCGGTCAGCCTGGAGGATGCGGACGCCGGTACGACTGGCGAAGTGGCACGCTTTGCGGAGCCGGCGTGGGATGCGCCGCGCGCATGGCGCCGCAACCGGGTGTGTGCGCTGCTCGCGCCGGACACCGACGTGCTGAAGGTGGTCGTCGAGGCGACGCTAGCGGCGGGTCTCTCGTCACCACCCCAATTCAGCGTCGGTCGAGTCGAAGACGAGGACTGGGTACGCCGCAGCCAATCGCAATTCACCCCGCTTGCCGTGTCCGAGCGTCTATGGATCGTCCCGACCTGGCGCGAGGCGCCGGACCCTCGCGCCCTGGTCGTCCGTCTCGACCCGGGAATGGCATTCGGCACCGGAACTCATCCGACCACGCTGCTTGCGCTGCGCTTTCTCGCGCGCGTCGTGCACGGCGGCGAGCGCGTGCTGGACTATGGATGCGGTTCCGGTATATTGGCGATCGCCGCCGCGAAGCTGGGCGCGGCCGAGATTGACGCGGTCGACCTCGATCCCCTGGCGCTCGAAGCGGCCGGGGAAAATTCTCGTGCGAACCAGGTGGCGGTGCGCGTCTGCACCCCGGAGGCGCTGCCGCCAGGCGACTACGACGTAGTGGTAGCCAACATTCTCGCCAATCCGCTCATTGTGCTGGCGCCCGTGCTGACCGCTCGTGCGAGAAAGGGCAGCACGCTCGCCCTGTCCGGGATCCTGGAAGCACAGGCCGAGGACGTTGCGGCCGCATTTCGACCCGCGATCGAGCTGGACGTCACGGGGAGTGAAGACGGCTGGGTGCTGCTCGAAGGGATGCGCACATGAGCCTGATCACGCGCTGCCCTACCTGCGGCACCGCATTCCGCGTACAGCCCGCGCAGCTCGTGGCGCGCAGCGGCAGGGTGCGTTGCGGCAAGTGCTCGGCCGTATTCGACGCCATTTCCTGTCTCGTGGGAGAGGAGGGCACGCCAATCGCGGCCGAACCTTCCCCGCAGCTCGGCCTGTTCGACCCCTCCCGTCGTACCGCGCCAGCGGCCGCCGATACCACGCTCGTTCTCGATTTCAGTACCGCCGCGCCCGCCGCGAGCCTCCCGCCACCCGCAACGACGCCACCCGCGACTCCGCGTCCCGCAGCGCCGCCCCCTGCAGCGTCGTCCCCTGGAGCACAACTCCCTACGCGACGGACGCGACCCCCGCCGCCTGCGCCACCACGTATCCAGCGGGAGGAACCGGAGGAGGAGGTGCCGGATTTTCTCGAGGACGAGGCGCCCGTGCGCCACC
>JBAUTZ010000382.1:0-4241 GCA_049582445.1 Burkholderiales bacterium | reverse complement strand
GCGAGGTTCGTGAATGAAGCCATCACCGCGAAGTAGGTCGCCTTGAGCTGCGGCGGCGCGCTGTTGGCGATCCACGCAAGCATCGGGATCATCGCGATCTGTCCGAGCGGCGACTCGAGCGCGGTATCGACCAGCGCGATGAAGCGCGCGTCGACGACGCCGCCGGTCAGCGCCTCGGTCCAGTGGTGCAGGCCGTAGAACATTCCCACGATCGGCAGGCCGAGCGCGGTGCCAGCAAAGGTCAGCATGACGATGATCTGCGCGATCGACTTCTCGGCCATGTAGCGGCGGAAGATGAACATCCCGGCGAGCGTGAGCGCCGAGGCGATCAGCGACAGCTCGGCGAGGAACGCCTGGTCGAACTTCAGCTTGTCGATCATCCACCAGGTCGATCCCGCTCCCGGACCGGGCACCGCGCGGTAGACGAACAGCACCAGCGCGGTGGCGACGAGCACTTCGCGCGAAGCCGGCTCCAGCTCCCTCGCCAGTCGCCAGAGCAGAAACAGCAGCACGCCGAGCGAGCCCGCAAAGATGATCTCCTTGCCGTAGCGCAGCTCGGACAGCCCGACCGCGACGGTGACGACCACGAATGCGAGGCTACCGCCCAGCACCCACCAGTTGGGAGCGGTCTTCTCCTCGCCGTGCACCGCGAGCAGGTGCTCGATTTCGGCCTCGCCGAAGCCCTGGCCGCGCAGGCGCGCCCACTGCCTGCGCCGCAGCACTCCGGCGAGCGCCACGCCCACCAGCGAAACCGCGGGAATGATCAGCGCCATCTCGTAGATGTCGGCGTAGAGCGCGGCCTTTTGCGCCTGCGGCAGCGCGTCGGCGCCCTGGAACAGCAGCACGTTGGCGAGCGCCACCAGGACGCTGCCGCCGATGATCGCCACGCGCCCCAGCGTCTGCATCGTGGTGTGCATGAGCTTGCGCTCGCCCGCGTCGTAGGGTCGCCCCGCAGCGTCGACCCGCGGCACCGCCTCGACGGTCATCGCGTCCGCGACCGCGTCCTGCACCATGTAGCCGGTCGGCGCGAGCAGCGTCGCGAGCACGAACCAGTGCGCCACGGGCATCACCGCGCGCATCGCCGCGGTGTGCTCGATCAGCCCGACCATGATGAGCAGGCTCGCGGCGATCAGCGCCGCGCCCGCGTACACCAGCCACGCCTTCCAGCGCCAGATCAGGTCGACGACGTGCCCGACGGGCATCTTGAGCGCCCAGGGGATTCCCGCCCAGAAGCCGAGCGCCGCGAGGAAGGCCGGCGACAGGCCCAGGTACTCCTTGACGAAGAAGGTGCCGACGATGCCGGTGAGGCCGGAGATGCCCGCCGCGACGTACACCATGAGCGGCGGCAGGTAAGACCACCGCAGCTCGCGCCCCAGTTCGAGGACGTTGCGCTCGAGCCAGCCGGCGGCGGCTCTAGAAATGGACGTTGTTGCCGCCTTTCAGCCTGAGCATCTGGCGCGCGTCCTCCGGGGTGGCGACCGCCAGCCCCAGCTCCTCCAGGATGCGGCGCACCTTGGCCACCTGCTCGCGGTTCGAGCGCGCGAGCTGGCCCTTGCCGATCCACAGGCTGTCTTCCAGCCCGACGCGGACGTTGCCGCCCATCACCGCGGACAGCGCCGCGATCTGCATCTGGTTGCGCCCCGCGCCGAGGACCGACCACAGGTACGCATCGCCGAACAGGCGGTCCGCGGTGCGCTTCATGTGCAGCACGTCCTCGGCGTGCGGCCCGATGCCGCCGCGGATGCCGAATACCGACTGGATGAACAGCGGCGGCTTGAGCAGGCCGCGGTCGAGGAAGTGCGCCGCAGTGTACAGGTGCCCGATGTCGTAGCACTCGATTTCGAAGCGCGTCATGTTGTCGGCGCAGGAGCGCAGGATGTGGGCTATGTCCTTGAACGTGTTCTTGAAGATGCGGTCGTCGCTCTCAACGAGGTAAGGCTTCTCCCACTCGTACTTGAACTCCTTGTAGCGGCCGGCCATCTCGTACAGGCCGAAGTTCATCGATCCCATGTTGAGCGAGGCGACCTCGGGCTTGAGCTTCAGCGCCGGCTGCAGCCGCTCCTCGACCGTCATGGTGGGCGCGCCACCGGTGGTCAGGTTGATCACCACGTCGCAGCTTGCCTTGATGAGCGGCAGGAACTGCCGGAACACCTCCGGGTCCTGCGTCGGGCGGCCGTCCTCGGGCATGCGCGCGTGCAGATGGACGATCGCCGCGCCCGCCTGCGCCGCGCCGACCGCCGCTTCGGCGATCTCCTCCGGCGTGATCGGCAGATGCGGCGACATGGTCGGCGTGTGGATCGCGCCGGTGACGGCGCAGGTGACGATGACCTTTCCCTGGGGTGCAGCCATACGCTCCTCCCGTTCTGTTCTTGGTCTCGCTATACCATGTAACGCACGCCGCCGCACACCGAGATCGACTGGCCGCTGATGTGCCGCCCCGCCGCGCTGGCGAGGAACAGCGCCGTGTTGGCGACGTCCTCGGCCGAGACCGTGGTGCGCAGGCTGACGCTCTCCAGCAGCCGCGCGCGCACCTCGTCCTTGCCGATGCCCAGGCTCTGCGCCTTCGCCTCGATCACCCGCTCGACGCGCTCACCCTCGACCACGCCCGGCTGGATGCAGTTGACGCGCACGCCGTCGGGCCCCGCCTCGGCCGCGAGGCTCTGCGTGAAGCCGACCACCGCCCACTTCGCAGCCGCGTAGGGCGTGCGCAGCGGAAAGCCCAGGCGCCCGGCGATCGACGACAGGTTGATGATGCTGCCGCCGCCGGCGGCCTTGATGAGCGGCATCGCGCGCCGCGTGCAATAGAACATGCCGTTCAGGTCGACCGCGATGCAGCGCTCCCAGTCCGAGGGCTCGATATCCTCGACCCTGGCCGTCGGCCCCGCGATACCGGCGTTGTTCACCAGCACCTCGAGCCCTCCGAGCGCGCGCTGCGCGTCGTCGAACAGCCGGTCCACGTCGGCGCGGCTCGCGACGTCGCACACGCTTTGCGTGACCTGCGGCAGCTCGCGCGCCGCGTCCGCGAGCGCCTTGCGGTCGATGTCGCAGATGTGCACCTTCGCGCCGTGCTGGTGGAAGGTGCGCGCGATCGCGCGCCCGATGCCGGCGGCGCCGGCGGTGACCAGCACGCGCAATCCCTTGGCCGAAGTGTCCATGCCCGCCTCCGCTGTTCCGGCCGAATGATACAGGCGGCCGGGACGCTATACTCGGCCGCTTTCGCCACCCGGAAAGCACATGGCCGCGATTACCGGACGCAGCGCGTTTCTCCAACTCCTCGTCGACGAGGGCATCACGCATCTCTTCGGCAACCCCGGCACGACCGAGCTGCCGATCATGGAGGTGGTGCCGCAGTTCCCGCAGCTCAAATTCGTCCTCGGCCTGCAGGAAGCGGTCGTGGTGGCGATGGCCGACGGCTACGCGCGCGCCTCGAACCGGCTGACGGCCGCGAACGTGCACGTCGCGCCGGGCCTGGGCAACGCTATGGGTGCGCTTTACAACGCGAAGTTCTCGGGCTCGCCGATCATCCTGACCGCCGGCCAGCAGGAACAGGGCCACGGGCTGCGCGAGCCGCTGCTGTACGCGCCGCTGGTGCCGGTCGCGCAGCCGTTCGTGAAATGGGCCGTCGAGGTGACGCGCGTCGAGGATCTGCCGCTCATCGTGCGGCGCGCGGCGAAGCTCGCGCTCACGCCGCCGACCGGCCCTGTGTTCATCTCGCTGCCCGGCGACATCCTGGAAGAGCAGGCCGAGCTCGACCTCGGGCGGCGGACGCGCGTCGACGCGCGCACGCGTCCGGCCGACGAGACGCTCGAGCGACTCGCTGGCGTGCTGCTCGGCGCGCGCAATCCCGTGATCGTCGCCGGCCAAGAGCTCGCGACCCACGACGCGTTCGCCGAGGCGACCGAGCTCGCCGAGCTGCTCGGCGCGGCCGTGTACCAGCAGTCGGTGCCGTACGCCGCCCAGTTTCCGACCGCGCATCCGGCCTACGTCGGCTCGCTCACGCGCATCCAGAAGCAGGTGCGCGCCACGCTCGAGCCGCACGACGTGCTGCTGTGCCTCGGGGCAGACCTGCTGCGCATGTCGGTGTACAGCCCGATCGATCCCCTGCCGCCGCACATGAAAGTGGTGCACCTGAGCGAGCGGGACTGGGAGCTCGGCAAGAACAACGCCACCGAATTCGCGCTGCAGGCGAACGTAAAGGAAACCCTGCGCGCGTTGCTGCCGATGCTGCGCGCGCGACGCGG
>JBAUTZ010000381.1:0-2288 GCA_049582445.1 Burkholderiales bacterium | reverse complement strand
GACGAGCGCGGTGCCGCCGAAAGCGAGCAGCGCGCCCGCCGCCCGCGCCGGACGCAACCTGTCTCCCGGCACCAGGAAATGCGCGAACAGCAGCGCGAACAGCGGATTGGTCGCGATCAGCACCGAGCCGTTCGCCGCGCTGGTGGCGCTGAAGCCGTAGTTCATGAGCGCGATCTGCAGCGTGAACAGCACGCCGACGGCGAGCACCGCCGGCCATTCCTCGCGCGTCGGCGCGAGCGGGATGCGCGCATAGCGCGCCCACGCTGCGACGCAGGCGCAGCCAAGCGCGAAGCGCAGCAGGCCGCTCCACAGCGGCGGGAACGCCTCCAGTCCGAGCTTCACCGCGACGGGATTTCCGCCCCACAGGGTGTGGATGGCGAGCGCGGCCAGGACTGCGCGTGCGGGAATCGACCAGCTCAAGGAGGCATTTGAAACGTCAGCAGGGCTCGATCACGTCGCCGGGGCGGACGATGCCGCCGGCGACGATCTGGCAGTTCAGGCCCGAGCGATTGAGGAGCGGCTTGAAGACTTTCTTGCCGAGCAGATCCTCGAGATACTGGCAGGGGACGTTGAGGCGGCCGCCATAGAGCACGCATTCACCGACGCGGAAGCTACGGCCGACGAGATGATTTAGCGGCACGCCGCGCGTGGTGATATTGCGGCGATGCTCGTGCGGCGCGAGCTCGATGCCGTGGTCGCGGTCCAGCGCTTCGAGCGTTTCGACCTCGATCAGCGTGATCTGGCGGTCTTCGTGATGGCGGGCCGAATAGGTCCCGGTGCGCTCGGCGTAGCGGTCGCCTTCGATCCCTTTGCCCGCCAGCAGGCGCGCCTCGGCGAGCTCCCGCATCGGCGCCGAAGCCGCAACGGCGACGTGCACGTGCAGCAGTTCACCCTTCCAGCTCATGACCGATATAATTGCACACTCCCTCATAGCACATCTCCAGCCCATGAAAGTCCTGGTCAGCGTCAAGCGCGTGGTCGACTACAACGTCAAGGTGCGGGTGAAGGCCGACGGCACCGGCGTCGAGACCGCGAACGTCAAGATGTCGATGAATCCGTTCGACGAGATCGCGGTGGAGGAGGCGGTGCGGCTCAAGGAAGCCGGCGTCGTCACCGAGATCGTCGCCGTTTCCTGCGGACCGCAGGCCTGCCAGGAGACGCTGCGCACTGCGCTCGCGATCGGCGCCGACCGCGCGATCCTCGTGGAAAGCGACGCCGAGCTGCAGCCGCTGGCGGTCGCCAAGCTCCTGAGAGCGGTGTGCCAGAAGGAGTCGCCGCGGCTCGTGATCATGGGCAAGCAGGCGATCGACGACGACTCGAACCAGACCGGACAGATGCTCGCCGCGCTGATGGGCTGGCCGCAGGCCACCTTCGCCTCCAAGCTCAAGATCGAAGGCGACAAGGCGCAGGTTACGCGCGAGGTGGACGGCGGGCTGGACACCATCTCGGTCAAGCTGCCCGCGGTGGTAACGACCGACCTGCGCCTGAACGAGCCGCGCTACGTCACGCTGCCGAACATCATGAAGGCGAAGAAGAAGCCGCTCGAGAACCTGAAGCCCGACGCGCTCGGCGTGAACGTGGCGCCGCGCCTGAAGACGCTCAAGGTGAGCGAGCCGCCGAAGCGCAAGAGCGGGGTGAAGGTCGCCGACGCCAAGGCGCTGGTGGATAAACTCAGAAACGAAGCGAAGGTGATCTGATGGCCGTCCTGGTATTCGCGGAGCACGACAACAAGTCGGTCAAGAAGGCGACCCTGAGCACCGTCGCCGCGGCGCAAAAAATTGGCGGCGAGATCCACGTGCTGGTCGCGGGCCACGGTTGCGCCGACGCGGCCAAGGCGGCGTCGCAAATCGCCGGCGTGGCGAAAGTGCTGCACGCCGACGCGCCGCAGCTCGACGACGAGATCGCCGAGAACATCGGCGCGCTGATGGCCTCGCTCGCCAAGGCCTATTCGCACCTGCTCGCGCCGGCCACCTCCAACGGCAAGAACGTGATGCCGCGCGCTGCGGCGCTGCTCGACGTGCAGGCGATTTCCGAGATCGTCGCGGTCGAGTCGGCGGACACCTTCGTGCGCCCGATCTACGCCGGCAACGCGCTCGCCACGGTGCAGTCGGCGGACGCCATCAAGGTGATCACGGTGCGCGCCACCGGCTTCGACGCGGTCGCGGCGAGCGGCGGCAATGCCGCGATCGAGACGGTGCAGGCGCCGGCCGACAGCGGGCTGTCGAGCTTCGTCGGGCGCGAGGTGTCGAAGTCGGAGCGTCCCGAGCTCACCTCGGCGCGCATCGTCG
>JBAUTZ010000380.1:0-2598 GCA_049582445.1 Burkholderiales bacterium | reverse complement strand
CAGCTGCTCAGCTTCCGCCGCGAAGTCGACGGCAAGGGCGTCTCGTCGTATCCGCACCCGTGGCTAATGCCCGACTTCTGGCAGTTCCCCACGGTGTCGATGGGCCTCGGCCCGATCCAGGCCATCTACATGGCGCGCTTCCTCAAGTACCTGCACGCGCGCGGCCTGGCGGACACCGCGCAGCGCAAGGTGTGGTGCTTCTGCGGCGACGGCGAGATGGACGAGCCCGAGGCGCTCGGCGCGATCGGCATGGCGGTGCGCGAGAAGCTCGACAACCTGATCTTCGTCGTCAACTGCAACCTGCAGCGGCTCGACGGCCCGGTGCGCGGCAACGGCAAGATCATCCAGGAACTGGAATCCGACTTCCGCGGCGCCGGCTGGAATGTGATCAAGCTGATCTGGGGCTCGTACTGGGACCCGCTGCTCGCGCGCGACAAGGACGGACTGCTGCTGCGCCTGATGCAGGAGACCATCGACGGCGAATACCAGAACTACAAGGCGAACGACGGCGCCTTCGTGCGCAAGCACTTCTTCGGCAAGTACCCGCAGCTGCTCGAGATGGTGTCGCGCATGACCGATGAAGACATCTGGCGGCTCAATCGCGGCGGCCACGACCCGCACAAGATCTACGCGGCCTACTCCGCGGCGGTGAAGCACAAGGACCAGCCGACGGTCATTCTCGCCAAGACCATCAAGGGCTATGGGCTGGGCAAGCAGGGTCAGGCGAAGAATCCGACGCACCAGCTGAAGAAGGTCGATGTCGAAACGATCCGCGACATGCGCGACCGGATGAACATCCCTATCCCGGACGCCGAGCTGGAGAAGCTGCCGTTTTACGTTCCCGCGCCCGACTCGCCCGAGATGAAATACCTGCACGAGCGCCGCAAGGCGCTTGGCGGCTATCTGCCGCAGCGCCGCCGGAAGGCGGATTCGCCTCCTCCGGTGCCGGCGCTCGAAGTATTCGAATCGCTCCTCAAGGGTTCCGAGGGGCGCGAGATCTCCACCACCATGGCCTTCGTGCGCGCGCTGACCGCGTTGATACGCGACAAAGGCCTCGGCAAGCACGTCGTCCCGATCGTCCCGGACGAGGCGCGCACCTTCGGCATGGAGGGCATGTTCCGCCAACTCGGCATCTATGCCGCCGAGGGCCAGAAATACGAGCCCGTCGACCGCGACCAGGTGATGTACTACCGCGAGGACAAACAGGGCCAGATCCTGGAGGAAGGCATCAACGAAGCGGGCGCGTTCTCGTCCTGGATCGCGGCGGCCACCTCGTACAGTCATTCCAACCTGGCAATGGTGCCGTTCTACATCTTCTATTCGATGTTCGGCTTCCAGCGCGTGGGCGACCTGGTCTGGGCCGCCGCCGATCAGCGCGCCCGCGGCTTTCTCATCGGTGGCACGGCGGGGCGCACCACGCTGAACGGCGAAGGCCTCCAGCACGAAGACGGGCACTCGCACATTCTTTCGTCGGTGGTGCCCAACTGCATTTCCTACGACCCGAGCTTCGGCTACGAGATCGCGGTCATCATCCAGGCCGGGCTCCGCCGGATGGTCACCGAGCAGGAGGACGTCTACTACTACATCACCGTGATGAACGAGAACTACGAGCATCCGGCGATGCCGGCGGGGGTCGAGGAAGGCATCCTGAAGGGGATGTACCTGCTGCGCGAGTCGAAGTCCAAGGCGAAAGCGCGCGTTCAGCTGATGGGTTCCGGCACCATCCTGCGCGAGGTGCTGGCCGGGGCCGAGCTCCTCGAGAAAGACTGGGGCGTCGCCGCCGACGTGTGGAGCGCGACCAGCTTTACCGAATTGCGGCGCGACGGCCTCGCGGCGGACCGCTGGAACATGCTGCATCCGGAAGCCGATCCGCGCGTGCCGTACGTCACGCGAAGCCTCGCCAAGCGCGCCGGCCCGGTCGTTGCGGCGAGCGACTACATGAAGGCCTTCGCCGACCAGATCCGGCCGTTCGTTCCCAGGGACCGGGTCTATCGCGTGCTGGGTACCGACGGATTCGGGCGGTCGGATTCACGCCCGATGCTGCGCCACTTCTTCGAGGTCAATCGCTACTTCGTCGCCCTTGCCGCGCTCAATGCGCTCTCCGATCAGGGCGATGGCAAGGCCAGCGCGGTTTCCGATGCGATCAAGAAGTACAAGCTCGATCCGGAGAAGCCGGATCCGACCACCGTATGAAGGAGGTCCTGGTACCGGACATCGGCGATTTCAAGGACGTCGAGGTCATCGAGGTCCTGGTCAAGCCGGGCGACGCGATCACCGCCGAACAGTCTCTCGTCACGCTCGAATCGGACAAGGCGACGATGGAGATTCCGTCCCCCTCCGCAGGCGTGGTCAAGGAGCTGGCGGTGAAAGTGGGCGACAAGGTCTCGCAGGGATCGATGCTCCTCATGCTCGAGGAGCAGGCCGGGGCGACCGCCGCCGTGAAGGCCGAGCGGGCTGCGGAACCGAAAGCCGAGGCACCCCACGGCGCGCAGACCGTTAACGTGCCCGACATCGGCGACTTCAAGGAAGTCGAGGTAATCGAGCTGCTGGTCAAGCCTGGCGATGCGGTGACGGCCGAGCAATCGCTCATCACTCTGG
>JBAUTZ010000379.1:0-6623 GCA_049582445.1 Burkholderiales bacterium | reverse complement strand
CGCCGAGGTCGATGCGCATGCCGCGCCGCTCCAGGTACGCAGTCCCGGCGCGCGCATCGAGCCGCAGCTTGCGCCAGTCGACCAGCGGCCGCTCGGCGGCGACCTCGGCGGCGGAAGGCATGCGCGGATCGTCCGGGCGGAAGCGCCAGCCGCGCAGGCTTCCGACCGTGACGTCGAAGGCGCCGTGGCTGCGCTCGGACATGCGCTGCGCCATCCGCAACACCTCCATCAGTTCCGCGGGCGCCGCGACCGGATGTACGCCCGCGGCGTCGTTGATCGCGCTCACCACGCTTCCGGGGTCGTAGTGATTCATCATGTCCGACAGGCGCGACATCTCGCCGTACGCGCCCTCGACCGCGGCGTGCAGCGCCGCCTCGTCCTCGCCCTCGGCGATGACCTGCACCACCGTGCCCATCAGTGGGCGCTGCTCGTCGATGCGCGCCGCTTGTGCGGTGCAAACGAGCATCGCACACGCCAGTGCCGCAAGCCGGTTCATGCGGCGAGTATAAGGGCAGGGAAAAATTGATCCTGATCAATCCGGCGCAACCGCCCCGGCGGGAGACTGTCGAGGTGGCAAGAATCCTTGCAGCGCTCCTGCTCGTGCTGGCGGCCGGCCTCCACCCGGCGCGCGCCGAGGACGTCGCCGCGGCCTACCCGCAGGCGAAGAGCTTCTTTCCCGAGGCCGACCGCTTCGGCGAGCTCGAGGGCGAGCCGCGCGCGGCGCCCGCCTACCACGGTAGCACCCTGGTCGGCTGGGTGTTCCTCACCAACGACGTGCTGCGCATCCCGGCCTACTCGGGCAAGCCGATCAACAGCCTGGTGGGCTTCGACCTCTCGGGCAAGATCCGCGGCATCGCGATCGTCGAGCACCAGGAGCCGATCCTCGCGGTGGGCATCAGCGAGGAGCGGCTCAAGGCCTTCGCCGACCAGTACCGCGGCAAGAGCGTGTTCGACAACATCGCGATCGGCGCGCCGCGCCCGGGGCACGTCGCGATCGACACCATCTCGGGCGCGACCATGACGGTGATGGTCGAGAACGCGACCGTGATGCGCGCCGCGCGCAAGGTCGCCGCCTCGCGCGGGCTGAAAGGCGGCGCGGGCGGCGGTGCGGCCGAGGAGCCGCTCTGGGTCGCGGCCTGGCAACAGTCGCACTTCCGCATCGCGGTGCTGGTCGCGGGGCTCGTGGTGCTGACCCTGATCCTGGTGCTGCAGGACTGGCTCGCGCGCTACCCGAGGTTCCTCGGCGTGCTGCGGCGCGCGTTCCTGCTCTACACCATCTTCTTCATCGGCTGGTACGGCCTGGCGCAACTGTCGGTGGTGCACGTGCTCACCTTCGTGCACGCCGCGGTGCGCGACTTCCGCTGGGAGAACTTCCTCATCGACCCGATGCTGTTCATCCTGTGGGGCTTCGTCGCGGTGACGCTGCTGCTTTGGGGGCGCGGGGTGTACTGCGGCTGGCTGTGTCCGTTCGGCGCGATGCAGGAGCTGGCGCAGCAGGCCGCGCAGCGGCTCAAGATCCCCCAGCTCGAGTTCCCGGACGTGGTACACGAGCGCCTATGGGGCGTGAAGTACGTGATCCTGATCCTGCTGTTCGGCCTGTCGCTGCAGTCGATGGGCCAGGCGGTGCGCTACGCGGAGATCGAGCCATTCAAGACCGCAGTCACGCTGCACTTCGAGCGCGAGTGGCCGTTCGTGCTGTACGCAGCGGGGCTGCTCGCGATCTCGGTGGTCAACCGCAAGTTCTTCTGCAAGTACCTGTGCCCGCTTGGCGCCGCGCTCACCATCCCGGGCCGCTTCCGGGTATTCGACTGGTGGCTGCGGCGGCGCAAGGAATGCGGCCACCCCTGCCAGACCTGCGCCAATGAGTGCGAGGTGCGCGCCATCCGCCCGACCGGGGAGATCAACGCCAACGAGTGCCACTACTGCCTAGACTGCCAGGTCACCTACTACAGCGACCGCAAGTGCGCGCCCCTCATCGAGCGGCGCCTTAAGCGCGAGAAGCGGGCGCTGAAGCTGGCTTCGCATCCTTTGATTCATGTCAAGTCGCCCCCGCCCCCGGAAGCCTAGATTGACGCCCTAGTAAGGGATCGAACGCCAACCGGAAAGGACCTGACATGAGTACCCGAATCCATCGCGTGAAGCTCGTCTCGCTCACCGCGGCCGTCGCGCTGGCGATGACCTCCGCCTATGGGCAGTCGAAAGACGAGAAGCCGGTCCACCCCGGCACGCCGCCCTCGGAGCTGATGTACAAGGGCGCCCCGACGCCGATCAAGCCGGGCGAGGCGCAGGACCTGACCGAGCCGAAGGCGCCGCCGATCACCAAGGAAGAGTTCGATGAGGCGAAGACGATCTACTTCCAGCGCTGCGCGGGCTGCCACGGCGTGCTGAGGAAAGGCGCCACCGGCAAGCCGCTCACGCCCGACATCACGATGAAGCGCGGCACCGACTACCTGAAGGTGTTCATCAACTACGGCTCGCCCGCCGGCATGCCCAACTGGGGCACCTCGGGCCAGCTGACCGACAAGCAGGTCGACCTCATGGCGCGCTTCCTGCAGCAGCCGCCTCCGGTGCCGCCCGAGTTCGGCCTCGCGGAGATGAAGGCGACCTGGAAGGTCATCGTGCCGCCCGACCAGCGGCCCAAGAAGCAGATGAACAAGCTCAACCTTCAGAACCTGTTCTCGGTCACGCTGCGCGACGCCGGGCAGATCGCGTTGATCGACGGCGACTCGAAGAAGATCGTGAGCGTGATCGACACCGGCTACGCGGTGCACATCTCGCGCCTGTCTTCCTCGGGCCGCTACCTCTACGTGATCGGGCGCGACGCGCAGATCAACCTGATCGACCTGTGGATGGAACAGCCCGCCAACGTCGCGGTGATCAAGGTCGGTCTGGAGGCTCGGTCGGTCGACAGCTCGAAGTACAAGGGATGGGAAGACACGTACGCGATCGCCGGCTCGTACTGGCCGCCGCAGTACACCATCATGAAGGGCGACACGCTCGAGCCGCTCAAGGTCGTCTCGACCCGCGGCATGATCGTCGGCACGCAGGAGTACCACCCCGAGCCGCGCGTGGCCTCGATCGTCTCTTCGCACTTCCACCCCGAGTTCGTGGTGAACGTCAAGGAGACCGGCCAGACGCTGATGGTGGACTACTCGGACATCCAGAACCTGAAGGTCACCTCGATCGACACCGCGCGCTTCTTGCACGACGGCGGGTTCGACTCGACCCACCGCTACTTCATGGTCGCGGCCAACAACTCGAACAAGATCGCGGTGATCGACACCAAGAGCGACAAGCTGGTGAAGCTGGTCGACGTGGGCAAGATCCCGCACCCGGGTCGCGGCGCGAACTTCGTCGATCCCAAGTATGGTCCGGTGTGGGCCACCGGCGACCTGGGCGACGACGAAATCGCGCTGATCGGCACCGACCCGGAAAAGCACAAGGCGAATGCCTGGAAGATGGTGAGAACTCTCAAGAGCCAGGGCGGCGGGTCGCTGTTCATCAAGACCCATCCCAAGTCGCATCACCTGTACGTCGACAACGCGCTCAACCCCGATCCGAAGATCAGCAGCACGGTCGCGGTGTACGACGTGAGGAACCTCGACAAGGGCTTCACCGTGCTGCCGATCGCGGATTGGACCGGCATCAAGGACGGCCCGCGGCGCGTGGTGCAGCCGGAGTACAACAAGGCCGGCGACGAGGTCTGGTTCTCGGTCTGGAACGGCAAGGAGCAGGAGTCGGCGATCGTCGTGGTCGACGACAAGACGCTCAAGCTCAAGGCCGTGATCAAGGACAAGCGCCTGATCACCCCGACCGGCAAGTTCAACGTCTACAACACGCAGCACGACGTCTACTGAGAGAGGTCATTTCATGAAGCGCACACCCATCGCCCTCTTCGCCGCGCTCGGCGCGGCCACCCTGATCGCCGCGCCGGCCGCGCGCGCCGACGAGGCCATGGCGAAGAAGTACAACTGCCTCGCCTGCCACGCGGTCGACAAGAAGGTCGTCGGCCCGGCGTACAAGGACGTGGCGAAGAAGTACAAGGGCCAGGCCGACGCCGTCGCGCACCTGAGCGAGAAGGTGAAGAAAGGCGGCAGCGGCGTCTGGGGCCCGATCCCCATGCCGCCCAACGCCGCGGTGCCCGACGCCGACATCAAGGCGCTGGTGGAGTGGATCCTGAAGCAGGGCTGAACACCGCGCGCCCACGAGGTGCGCGGCACACGGAGGAGCGGGGGCAACACCCCCGCTCTTTTTATTTCCGCGCCAGGCGCGCCGAGAGCTGAGCCAGCGGCGCGGGCAGCGCGTCCCAGTCGACTGCGTCGAGCGTATTCTTCACGACCAGGCCGAGCTCGGTGTCGCCCTCGATCGCGAGGCGCCGGGTGAAGAACAGCGTGTCGGGGTCCTCGCGGCGCAATGCGAGCGCCAGGTAGTCGCGCAGGCTCGCGCGAATCGTGACCGCGGGCGTGCCGGAGGCGGAGCGGAAAGCGCCGTGCGAAAGCGTGACGCTTACGCCCACACCGAGGCCAGCGGCTTCCAGGCGCAGCACCCTGCCCTCCAGCACTTCGAGCGGCCCGCGCGGCAGCAGGCCGGCGCGCAGCGCCAGGTTCAGCGCCGCCGACAGCAGCGTCGCGGGAGGTAGCTCGGGCAGCCTCATGCGTCCTCCCGCCGCGAATCGAGGAAGCTCTGCTCGAGCCCGGGCCGTCCGTGCCAGAAGCCGTCGCACCACTCGGTGCCCTCGGGTTTCGTTGCCGGAACGCCGTCGCAGGCGGCGCGCCAGGCGCGCAGCGTCTCCATCGTGCCCTCCGACTGCGGGCTGAGCCGCAGCACGTCCACGCCGGCCTCCCTGAGCGACGCGATCTCGTTGATCAGGTTGTAGACGCGCGCCGACTGCGTCTGCACGCCATTCAGCGTCAGGAACGGCTCGCCCTCGCGCGTGTCGAGCGCCACGCCGTCGGGATAGCCGAGGCAGCGGTACTCGCAGGACTCCTTTTGCAGGTTGAAGCGCCGCGCGGTGAAGCAGCGCGCGGAAAACGCGAGCGGCAGCCGGCCCCAGGCGAACAGCTCGCATTCCAGCCCCGCCGGCCGCGCGCCGAGCACGCCTTCCAGCAGCGCGCGCGACACCTCGACCGGCGCGACCCAGCGCGTCGCGCCGAGCTCGGCCATGATCGCGAGCGTCTCCGGGTTGTAGACGTTGAGGTGCGGCCCCGCGACCCACCCCGGCTGGCCGGAGAGCAGGTGCACCGCGCCCATGTCGTTCGCCTCGACGCGCAGGCGGCCGTTGTGCGCCACGCGCCGGACCAGCTTCAGGTCGCCCGCACCCTCCACGAGCGCCTGCGCCGAAAGTACCGCCTCCTTGCCGTGCGCCGCGAGCATGTCAGCGATCTCGAGCCAGTCGTCCAACGACAGCTCGTGGCGCCGCGAGCACACCACCTCGCCCAGGTACACGGTATCGACCGGCGCCTCGGCGATCGCGGCGTAGAACTCGAGCACCTTGGTGCGCGGCCAGTAATAGAGCAGAGGGCCGAGGGAGAGCTTCATTTCCAGGGCCGCGAAAACGCGCCCAGCGTGTGCTGGCTGCCTTCGGCGTGGCGGTTGAGCGCCGCCATCCACTCGCGCCGCGGCGCGAAGCGCGCACCCTCGCGGCGCGCAGCGTCGATCGCCTCGCGCCAGACTTTCGTCACCTGCGCGACGTATGCGGGGCTGCGCTGGCGCCCCTCAATCTTCACCGCGCGCACCCCGATCGCGAGAAACTCAGGCAGCATCTCGAGCGTGTTGAGGCTCGCCGGCTCCTCGATCGCATAATAGGTCGCACCCTCGGCGAGAAAGCGGCCCTTGCACAGCGTCGGATAGGCCGCGCCTTCGCCCTTCGCGTATCGGTCGATGAGCACGCCGTTCAGGCGCGACTCGAGCCCCGCGGGCGTCGCGTGCCAGCGCACCGCGCGCGCCGGCGAGCACGCGCCGTAGGTGTTCGGCGAGTCGCCGCAGGCGTAGGCCGACAGCGCGCAGCGCCCCTCGACCATCACGCACAGGCCGCCGAAGCCGAACACCTCGATCTCGACCGCGGTGTTCTTCACCACGTACTCGACCTGCGAGAGCGAAAGCACGCGCGGCAGCACCGCGCGCCGGATGCCGAAATGCTCGTGGAAGAAGGCGATCGCCTCGTGGCTGGTGGCCGAGCTCTGCACCGACAGGTGCAGCTCGAGGCGCGGATGGTGGCGCGCCGCATGGCGCATCAGGCCGGGGTCGGCGGCAATCACCGCGTCGACACCCGCCGCGTCGGCGTGCTCGAGCGCCGAAGTCCAGCGCCGCCAGGTCGCCGCCTGCGGATAGGTATTGACCGCGAGCACCACCTTGCGGCCGCGCGCGTGCGCGTACGCGAGGCCCTGCGCGAGCGCCGCGTCGTCGAAATTCAGTCCGGCGAAGTTGCGCGCGTTGGTGTCATCGCGCAAGCCGAGGTACACCCAGTCGGCGCCATGATCGATCGCGGCTTTGAGCGCCGGCAGGCCACCGGCGGGACAGACAAGTTCCACCGCTGCGATTGTAAGTTTCGCGCAGGGCTCGCCCGCACGGCGATGGTGATGCGGATCAACAAATCCGCGCATCCTTCTCGCGCGGGGCACAAT
>JBAUTZ010000378.1:0-3208 GCA_049582445.1 Burkholderiales bacterium | reverse complement strand
GCGCGCGCCGCGCCGGCCATGGGCGAGCAGCGCGTGCTGCGCGCCGCGCTGCTCAGCTCGTTGATCCTCTTTGGCGCGGGCGGACTGATCGGCCTCGCGATCAGCGGCAGCAACGTCAAGATCCCGGCGCACTACCACGGCTCGATCGTCGGCGTGACGCTGGCGTTCATGGGGCTCGCCTATTACCTGCTGCCGCGCCTCGGATTCGGCGCGGCGAACGCACGCTGGGCGGTGCCGCAGCTTTGGCTGTACGCCGGCGGGCAGATGCTGCACGTGCTGGGCCTGGTGTGGTCCGGCGGCTACGGCGTGCAGCGCAAGGTGGCAGGCGCGGCCGAGACGCTGCGCCGCACCGAGGAGATCGTCGCCATGGGCGTGATGGGCGTCGGGGGCCTCGTCGCCGTGGTCGGCGGCACGCTGTTCCTGGTGCTCGCGATCGGCGCGCTGCTGCGAGGCCGCGGCCGCCGCGCGCACGCACCGGGCTGAGGAGGGCGCATGGACATCGTCTATTTCACCGTCGTCGCCGCGGGGCTGTACTTCGGCGCGGACGCGCTGCTCGACTGGGTCGAGCGCAAGCGCGGGGCGCGTTTCGAGAACCGGCAGGTGGTGTTCTTCGTCATCATCCTGCCGCTCGCGCTCGCGGCGTTCTGGCTGATGCGCGTGTTCTCCGGATCGCCGCTATAATGGAATAGTTCTCGGCAGTGCTTGCCGCGGCGAGGACACGCACCGATGCGGCTATCACTACGATTCATCGTTCCCCTCGGGATCGCGCTGGCGGCCATCGCCTACGCGGTGGTTCCGCTCGTCGACCAGCTGACGCTCAAGTGGTTCGTCCAGGACCTCGAGCGGCGCAGCGCGCTGATCACGAACACCATGCAGGAGCCCTTCGCAAAGCTGGTGCGCGAGCGCGCGCGCACCGAGATCGCGCGCTACTTCAACCGCATCATCCAGGACGAGCGCGTGTTCGCGCTCGGCCTGTGCGAAGCGAACGGCCGGCTGCTGTACGCGACCCCGGGCTTCCCGCCGCAGGTGCGCTGCGACCACGCCTCGCTCACACGCGAGCGCAACCGCGTGCTGCAGCTCAAGGACGGGCCGCTGCACGTGTCGGCCAACCCGATCGAGTCCGACGGCAACGTGCTCGGCGAGCTGGTGATCGTGCAGGACATGAGCTTCGTGCAGCGTCGCAGCGACGACACGAGGAAGTACATCCTGTACCTGTTCGGCGCGATCGCCGCCGTGGTGGCACTGATCACGGTGGTGATCGCCGAGATCAGCTGGCGCGGCTGGGTGGCCGGCATCAAGGCGATCATTTCCGGCGAGGCGCTGCTGCGCTCGCGCGAGCCGATGCGGGTGTCGGCGCCCGAGCTGCGCCCGATCGCGAAGGACCTGCAGGCGCTGGTGCACGATCTCGAGTCCGAGCGCCGAAGCCGGGACGAGAGCCAGACCAGCTGGGGGCCCGACGCGCTGCGCCGCGTCCTGCGCGAGGACCTGAAGGGCGACGAGGTGCTGATCGTGTCCAACCGCGAGCCCTACATCCACGAGCGGCGCGGCAACGTGATCGAGATCCGCCGCCCCGCGAGCGGGCTGGTGAGCGCGCTCGAGCCGGTGATGCGGGCGTGCTCGGGGACCTGGATCGCGCACGGCGCGGGTAACGCGGACCGCGAGGCGGTCGACCGCTTCGACCGGGTGATGGTGCCGCCGGACAAGCCCGCCTACCGCATCCGCCGCGTCTGGCTCACGCCGGAGGAGGAGCAGGGCTACTACTACGGCTTCGCCAACGAGGGGCTGTGGCCGCTGTGCCACATCGCGCACACTCGCCCGGTATTCCGCGCCGCGGACTGGGAGCACTACAAGAAGGTCAACCGGCGCTTCGCCGACGTGGTGGTCGCCGAGGCGCGCACGGAGGACCCGATCGTGCTGGTGCAGGACTATCACTTCGCGCTGCTGCCGCGCATGGTGCGCGAGCGCCTGCCGCGCGCCACGATCATCACCTTCTGGCACATTCCCTGGCCCAACCCGGAAGCCTTCGGCATCCTGCCCTGGCGCGAGGAGGTGCTTGCGGGCATGCTCGGGTCCTCGATTCTCGGCTTCCACACGCAGTTCCACTGCAACAACTTCTTCGACACGGTCGACCGGTTCCTCGAAGCGCGCGTCGACCGCGAGACCTTCACCATCTCCTACGGCGGCGAGCAGACCGAGGTGCGGCGCTACCCGATCTCGATCGAGTGGCCGCCGGCGGCGATGGTGCACCAGCCGCCGGTCGAGGACTGCCGCAAGAGCGTGCGCGAGCGCCTCGGCATCGCGCCCGAAGTCCGCATCGGAGTAGGCGTCGACCGGCTCGATTACACCAAGGGCATCCTCGAGCGCTTCATGGCGGTCGAGCGATTGCTCGAGCTGGAGCCCTACTGGATCGGGCGCTTCTCGTTCGTGCAGGCGGCTGCGCCGTCGCGCTCCTCGATCGACGAGTACCGCCATTTCGAGGCGCGCGTGCGCGAGCTCGCCGGGCGCATAAACGAGCGCTTCGGCCGTCCCGGCTACCAGCCGATCGTCCTGAACATCGAGCACCACAGCGCCGAGCGGGTATTCGAGCTGTACCGCGCAGCCGACCTGTGCTGCGTCTCGAGCCTGCACGACGGCATGAACCTGGTCGCCAAGGAGTTCGTCGCCGCGCGCGACGACGAGCGAGGCGTGCTTATCCTGTCGCAGTTCACGGGCGCGTCGCGCGAGCTGCACGAGGCGCTGATCATCAATCCCTACGACATCGAGCAGAGCGCCGCCGCGCTGCTCCTCGCGCTCAGCCTCTCGCCCGAGGAGCAACGCGCGCGCATGCGCAGCATGCGTGGACTGGTGCAGGAGTTCAACGTCTATCGGTGGGCCGGACGCATGCTGCTCGATGCTGCGCGCATACGCCACCGCAACCGGGTGCTGTCGCGCGTGCGCAGCGCACAGCTCGAGGCGGGCCACGGATGACGACGCAGGCGTTGCCGCAGATCGCAGCCGACTGGGCGTTCTTCCTCGATCTCGACGGCACGCTGCTCGAGCACGCCGAGCGCCCGGACGCGGTGCGCGTCGATGCCCAGATGCGAAGGCTGCTGGCGGGCCTGCAAGAGGGCGCGGGCGGGGCGCTGGCGCTGATTAGCGGGCGCGCGGTGGCCGACATCGACCGCCTGTGCTCCCCGCTCGTGCTGCCGGCGGCGGGGCAGCACGGCGT